>JBLIND010000164.1:0-13189 GCA_047639095.1 Candidatus Omnitrophota bacterium
ATTCTGGCTGGTCGCGACAGATCGAAACGCCTAAATCAACCCGCATGACCATGCGACCCAGTACTCTTGCCTACCTGCTCCTGATGACGTTCTTGTCGACGATACTCCAGGCCGAATCAGGCCTCGAGACCTTCCCGCGTTTCACCTCTGGAAAACTCGCCGGAACCGGCATGACCTCGCTGCCGTATCAGCCGGTCCCCGTCTTCACCAAACAGATCTGGGAAAAGCCTATCTGCATCGTCGCGGTTCCGACTCAGCCCGCACACTACCTCGTGGTTGAACGTTGGGGTACGGTGTGGCTACTAAATGCGAAAACCGAAACGCGCACAAAATTTTTGACCGTGGGTGAAGGTGCAAAGGTGAAAACCCGCTCCCTGTCCGGACTGACCTTCCATCCCGATTATCCACGTACGCCGTACATCTATTTCCACTCCTGTGAAAAGGCAGGAGCGACCTGGTTCAACCAGGTAATTCGCTACACCGTGAATCCCCAGGAATTAACCGCCGCAGCCGACAGCGAGGCAACCCATATTCGTTGGGAGTCGAATGGGCATAATGGAGGTGCACTTGAATTCGGCCCCGACGGAATGCTCTACATTACCAGCGGCGATGGCAGCAGCCCGGGGGATCCCAACAACATCGGACAAACGACCGACAACCTGCTCGGATCGATCATCCGCATCGATGTAAGCCAGCTCCCCTATCGCGTCCCCCCGGACAATCCTTTTGTGGGGGTTGACGGCATTCGCCCCGAGGTCTGGGCGTACGGATTGCGCAATCCCTGGTGGATGCACTTTCATCCGACCAATGGTGAACTATGGCTGGGTGACAATGGCGATGAACAATGGGAAATGGTGCATCGTATCGAGCGTGGTGCAAACTACGGCTGGAGCACCTTCGAAGGCAGTCACCCCTTTCGACCAAGTAACAAACTCTCGGGACCCACGCTTACGCACACCCTACCAATTGTAGAACATCCCCATGACGAAATGCGCTCGATCATCGGGGGCCTCTGGTATCGCGGGCAGCACCTCCCCGCACTGAAAAACCACTATCTTTACGGCTGTTACCTAACCGGGAAGATCTGGGGCTTCGATCTGGAGGCGGGTAAACCGAACAGCCCTCATCGCCTCGCGGATACGCGCGGACAAATCGTCTCGTTCAGTGAAGATCATGCGAAGGAAGTGCTGATCGTCACCATGGATCAGGGGATCTTTCGCCTGGAAGCCTCTCCTGACCAACCCGTGCATAAACCCCTTCCTACGCTCTTAAGTGAAACCGGTCTCTTCACCTCCACTGCGGAGCACGAGCCTGCACCGGGACTGCTCCCCTACACCATCAACGCTCCCGCCTTCTGGGACGGGGCTCGACGCGAACGATTTCTCGGCTTGCCGGAAGATGAAACCATCATCGTTGAATACCGCCCCCCGGCGCTGGCCAAACAGGATGAAACCAGCTGGCGCTCGAAGGCCGGAATGGATCGCTGGCAAATGCCGAATGGTAGCGTGCTGCTGCAGACCTTCCACCTCAGCGAGGGCGAGCAGGAACGCCGCATCGAAACCCAGGTCTCCTTCAAAGACGGGGGCGAATGGCGCTTTATCACCTACCGTTGGAATGAAGCACAAACGGATGCGACGTTGGTACCAGAGGTCGGCGATAGCGTCGACCTCGATCTGGCGAGCGGCACACGCAACTGGCGTTTTACCGGTCGCGCGGAGTGCCGGGCCTGTCACACCCAGCGCTCCATGTTCGTCCTGGGCGTGAATCTGGCGCAAATGAATCGCACCTTCGATTACACCGCCGTAGGGGGCAAGGTCGGCAATCAGTTGGAGACCCTGCACCACCTGGGCGCTTTTCGTCCGTACGTTAAAATTCAGTCCGAGGAAATTGCAACCATGCCCGACCCGATGGATCCAACGCTCGCTCTGGAAGACCGCGCACGCGCGTATCTGCATATCAACTGTGCGCATTGTCATCGCGAAACCGGACTCGGCGGCCGTGCCCAGTTTCAACTGCTGCACTGGATCAAGACCGCAGACCTCGGCCTGCGAAATACGCACGCCCTGGTTGGCATGCCGGGCCTCGACCCCGCGTTGGCCCGACTCATCGCACCCGGCCAGGCCGAACATTCTGAAATGTACCGCCGTATGGCGACCGCGGGTCCAGGGAAGATGCCGATGCTGGGGCCCAGCCAGATGGACGAGGCGGGAGCGGCCTTGATCCGCGCATGGATCCAAACCATGGACTAAGCTGGACCGCCCCGAGGTGCCCTTGTATTGCTATTCCAGAAAAAGCTGCGTAAATATCGGGTGATGAGTCCGACCTTCCGCACCCTCCTGCTTGTCCTCGCATGCCTGTTTACCAGTAACGCGCGCGCCCAGAATTTTATCGGCGTGCACGCGCGCTTCATCGAAGTATTCAAACACTCCACCACCGACACTCAGTTGCACATCGGTGAGATTGAAGCCTTCGGGATCGAAATCCTTCCAGACGAAGCCGATGGCGATGGAACCAGCAGCAATGACCTCGTGCAGAACAGTTCACCCTCCATCGAAATCCCTCCGACGACCCAGACGATTCAACACGGCGCTGCTACGAGCGTGTTCGATGGCGACCAGGAGTCCGCCGGCAACGTCTGGTCTACGCTGATTGGAACTGGCGTTGAACCACGCTTCATGCTCGATCTCGGGGCAAATTATGAAATTGGTCAGGTCCGCATCTGGGGGCGCAACGACACCTGCTGTGGAAATCGTCTGCAAAACTTCTCGGTTAACCTCTACGCGGACGAAGGCGATGGTTTACCCGGGACGATGGATGCCACGCTCTACTATCCCGACACCGCACCGGCGCCCGGGAAAGTCGATTTCGAATTCGCCATGCCGAACCCGGGGATTCTCGCGTTTGACGCGGATAAAGCCCTCACCTTTGCCGGGCAAGCACTCACCCTCTCATGGGAGCTGCATGCCGATGTCACCAATGCATTCATCGATACGGGTATTGGCGAAATCCTCTCACGCACCACCAACGACATCGGTCAGCTGACCTTGACCCCCGGGCCATCCCTCACCACGACCTACACCCTGACCGCGATTCGACCCGCCAGCACCAACACGGCGCAAGTCACGGTCGAAGTTACCGATAAACCGATCATCACCTCCTTCACCGCGAGCACCTCGCTTGCAGCCCCAGGAGAGGAGCTTCAGCTCAGCTGGATCGCCACCAATGTGGTTTCGCTGCAATTGAATGGCGTGGATGTCACGGGCACCACGTCGGCTCTCCGCACCGTGAACGCCAACAGCTCCTTCACCCTCATCGCGACGAATCCAAATGGCAGCACGAGCCGGCAGGTGCAGATCACCGTGCTGATCCCGGGCGAACCGGTGATTTCCGAGTTCATGGCCGATCCCCAGGGGGAATACCCGGATGAAGATGGCGACGATTCCGACTGGATTGAGATATGGAACCCCACGGCCGACCCGGTCTTGCTTGAAGGTTATCACCTCAGCGATGACCCCCAGCTGCTCAACAAATGGACCTTTCCCGCTCGCACCATAAATCCCGGAGAATACCTGGTGCTATTTGCCTCGGCCAAGAACCGTACCGGGGCCGTGTTGCATGCGAATTTTCAGCTCGATGCCGGTGGCGAATTTCTGGCCTTAACCGCTCCGGATGGTTTTTCGATACGGACCGTATTCACGCCCGGCTATCCCGCCCAACGTCCCGGCGTCTCCTTCGGCTACGACACGGCCTATGCCATTCAAGGCTACATGAGCACCCCCACCCCCGGGACGGCCAGCGAAACCGTCTTCTTGGGCTTTGTCAAAGACACCACCTTCAGCGCATCGCGCGGCTTTTACGATCAAGCGTTCGACCTGGTCATCGCCACGGACACCCCAGGTGCCGCCATCCACTTCACCACGAATGGCACACTCCCCACCGCAAGCAGTGGCTTGTTGTATGCCAACCCGATCCCCATAAGCCGCACCACGATTGTGCGCGCCATCGCCAGCCTGCCCGGTCGCATCCCCACCAACGTGGATACCCAGACCTATCTCTTCCGCGATGATATCATCGCCCAACCGACCATGCTGACGTCGATAACTCAGGACGCGGCCTACGGTCCGGAGATGCGTGCGGCCTTGACCGATATTCCCAGCATCTCCCTCGTCTTCCCGGGAGGCATCGAGCGAACCGAAAAGGCCTGTTCGATTGAATTCATCAATTTCGAATCCGGCCACACCCAACTGGATGCCGGTATGGTGCGCTTCGGCAATTTTGTCACCGACTTCCCCAAACGCCAGATGCGGATCTCCTTTCGACGCCAGTACGGAAAGGGGAAGTTGAACTTCCCGCTCTTCCGCGGCTTCGATCACGGGATCACGCCGGTGGAGGTTTTTGATCAGCTCGACATCCGCAGTGGATCGCACGACATGAGCCAGCGGGGCTTTTACATGTCGGCACGATTCACGGACGACACCATGCTGGAGATGGGCCATCTGCATTCGCATGGACGCTTTGTTCACGTCTACGTAAACGGCCGTTACAACGGACAGTACCACCTCCGTGAACGATGGAATGCGAGCATGCATGCGGAATACCTGGGCGGGAAAGAGGAAGACTACGAAGCCATCGTCAGCAACCGCGGCGGATTCCCCTGGTCGGTCGGTACTCCCTATGATGGCGACGGCTCCACCTGGGCCACGATGCTGGCGAATATCAACGACTACGACGCGGTGCGCCCCTATCTCGATGTCCCTGAATTTGTCGACTGGCTCCTGCTCTGGATGTCCGGCAATTCCGAATGGGAACACCGGGCCGTGGGCCCAGTCGGGCCGGGCTCCGGCTTCAATTTTCTCATGAACGATCCGGATGGTTTTCTCCGCGCCATCGGCGACCGAACGGACTCGAACGGTCCGCACGACATTTTTACGACCCTGCGGGGACATCCCGATTTCGACATCCTGGTCGCGGATCGCATCCACCGGAACTATTTCAACGACGGGGCCTTCACCCCGGCTCGGAACATTGCCCGGCTCATTACCCGTACGACCGAAATCGAGCGTGCGTTTCTCGCGGAATCCGCACGATGGAACTTTCGCACGCCCAGCTCCTGGGCGGCTGCGCGCGACAGCTACGTGGATAATAATTTTCCGACCCTCACCCAAACGATGATCACCCGATTCCGAAATCGCGGACTCTACCCGGTCCTCGATGCGCCCGTTCTCAGCCAGCATGGAGGCCGGGTCCCGGCGGGCTATCCCCTGCGACTCCAATCCGGTGGCGTGATTTACTACACAACCGACGGTTCCGATCCCCGCCTGCCCGGCGGCGGCATTTCACCCCTTGCGCTGAGCATGGACGGTGGCGGAAATATTGGGGCCAGCATGACCTCGAACCGCACTTTTATCGCCCGAGGAGCCACTTGGCGTTATCTCGATGATGGCAGCGATCAGGGCACCGCCTGGACCTCGCCCACCTTCGACGATCAAACGTGGGCATCCGGCCCCGCCGAACTGGGCTATGGCGATGGCGATGAAGTTACCACCGTCAGCTACGGGCCGAGCAGCAGCAGTAAATATATTACCACGTACTTCCGACATACCTTCAGCGACTTCAACTCCGCGACCAACCTGCTTCAACTGGCGTTTAACCTGCGAGCAGATGATGGCGCGGTGATCCATGTGAACGGCGTCGAAGCCAGGCGATACAACATGCCGACCGGCGCAACGGATTATCTGACCCCGGCCGAGGCGGGCATCGGTGGCACGGACGAGACCACCACCTTCGAGTTGACGATCGGCCCAGCCTTGTTCCAGGCCGGCAGCAATACGGTTGCGGTCGAGGTGCATCAGGTCTCGCCCTTGAGCTCCGACATCAGCTTTGATCTGGATCTGGTCGCGACCCATCACATCGGCCCCCTGCTCAGCACCAACGGGCCGGTGTTGCTCACGCAGGATACCCTGCTGAAGGCGCGCGCCTTTGACGGCACCTGGTCGGCGTTGACCGAGACTACCTTTGAAATCGACGGCCGAGTACCTGCAGATGCCGGGAATCTCGTACTGAGCGAAATTCATTACAACCCCGATGGCGATGACGATGCCGAGTTCATTGAGTTCGTAAACATTTTCACCAACACCCTGGACCTGAGCGGACTGACGCTCTCAAACGCGGTCGACTTCACCTTCCCCCAAGGCCTCGGTCTCGACCCCGGCGCGTTGCTGGTCATCACACGAAACGCGAGTGCTTTTTCAAGCCGGTACCAGGACACAAATTCCCCCTATTTTTATCCCGACATCCAGGTCGTCGGACAATGGTTGCCTTCCATTTCCCTCGACAACAATGGCGACACGCTGGTGCTGTTCGCCTCCAATGGAACCGAGCTCCTTCGTTTTCGATACGATGATGACGGAGCCTGGCCCGGACGTGCCGATGGCGATGGCAGCAGCCTCGAGTTGAAATCAGTGACGTCCCTGCCCGGCAATGCCATCGAGCGGAATACCACCTATGCGAACCCGGCGAACTGGCAGGCGAGCTGCACCTATCAAGGATCGCCCGGCCGGTTGGAAGCCTGCAGTGAAGTGGTGATAAACGAACTCCTTACGAACAGCGAACTCGGCGAGGACTGGATTGAGTTCTACAACCCAGGTCCCCAACCGGCCGACATCGGCGGATGGTTTCTCAGCGACACCCCCACCAACCTCACTCGCTTCCGCATTCCCGACAACACCAGCGTTCCCGGTCAGGGTTACCTGATCCTGGAAGAGTCCGGAATAGGCTTCGCCTTCAGTCAAGATGGCGAGCAGGCCACGCTTTCGACCTATGCCGGAACGAACCTGACGGCCTTTGTAGATCAGCGCGACTTCGGCCCAGCGGCTCCGGACATCTCCTTTGGACGATACCTGCGATCGGATGGCGCAGTCGAATTCCCCGCCCTGCGTTTTCCCACGCGTGCCGGGGCCAATGCCTACCCCCTGGTCGGCCCCGTGGTGATCAGCGAAATCATGTATCATCCGACCAACGGCATCGAGTTTATCGAGTTGGCCAACATCACCGGCGATCCGATTCCCTTGTTCGATCCCAGCAATCCGACCAGCACCTGGACCTTCAGCTCCGGAATTCAGTTCACCTTCCCGACCAACACCTTCCTGGAGCCCTGGGACGTGATGCTCGTGACCGCAACCAATCCGGCAACCTTCCGAGCGGTCTACACCCTACCCGCATCCGTCCAGATCTTTGGCCCCTGGCAAGGGAGCCTGAACAATTCCGGCGAATCGCTGAAGCTGCGCAAGCCGGGTACCCGGGAGCTGGATGGCAGCGTGCCCGCCATCCTCGCGGACAAAGTCGAATACGAACCGCGGGGCCCCTGGCCTATGGCCGCCGACGGGCTGGGCCCCTCACTCGAACGCATCCTCCTGTACGCCTACGGAAACGATCCCATTAACTGGCGGGCATCCAATCTCTCAAACGGAACGCCCGGGTACTTGACCAGCGGAACCGCCCATTTGTACATCGCCCCTGATGCGGTGCGGGTCATCAATGGCGAAGTGACGTTCTCTGCCCTTGCAGGGCAACGCTATCAGGTCGAGTACAGTGACACGCTCAACGGGAACTGGCAGGTGCTGGCCATCCTCACGGCCTCCAGCGAGGTCGTATCGGTGATCGATCCCGAAGCTGCCAAGCGACGCTACTATCGCGTCTTGTGGATTCCCTAATCGGCCTTTTGTTTGGCCACATAGCGGTTTTCGACATGTAGCTCATCGCCTTTCAGGGTGTGGCTGAGATTCCCTTCGAGGATAAATCCATGAGCACTTTTAGAAACGCAGCGCCGTTTCCAGACAACGTTGGTTCCTTCGCGAAGCGTTACCAATCCGTCCGCGGCGACTTCTCGGGAATGCCCGTCGTAATACCAGGTGCCCAGGGCCGGATGATCCTTGAGCGAAACCGCCGCGGCCAGCGCCGGGGGCTCGGGGATCGTCATCACTGGCGTTTCTGCGGAGGGCAGGACACGCAAGCGAATGTTCCGGAACTCCACCGGAGCACCTTCGGATTCCAGGCAGAGATAGCCGGAAGCAGGTGAGATCCCGTCACCCCCCGAGACTTCTTCCCCGTTCACCCACAGGCGCACTTCACCATCCACCGCGCGTACGAAATAGTGATTCCATTCACCGAGGCCCTTCGTGGTTTCCTTCGACGGAAAACTCCGCTTCCTGTTTGGCGCGACTGGTGGGAACGGCCGCATCTTCACCGGCCCGACGGGAAACACATCCCCGTGGCTGGTGAACCAGTCGGCGGGTTTCTTGTGACGCTCCGTGTACACTTCGGCGTAACCGAGGTCGAGGACCTGCACCTCGATGCCATGGGGCAATCGCCCCTGCCCCGCCGCGAGACGGGCAATGCTCCCGGGTGTCGCCCAGACAAACACGCCGGAGTTCCCGCCCTTCTGCTTGTGCTTCCATTCGCAGAGAAGTTCAAAATTCACCAGCGGCTCGCGGTAGCGAATCACCCCGGTCGGCTTGCCCGTACAGTAAACATGTCCCAGGTCCCAACGCCAGGTGTCCGCCTGACAGTTAACGTTTACGAAATCATCCCCGCCGAGCACGGACCACCCCGGTTCGAATCCCGTGGGTGGGGTGGGTTCATCTGCGGCGGTCGAGATGCTCACCTGATCGCCGGCCCCTTTGAGGTGTTCACAGATATCCCGCACGTCCTGATCACTGAGCCCGAACTCAGCCGCCGAAGGCATCCAGGACGTCTTGAGGTAATCGATCTTCGCACCCGATCGACGAAACAAAATTTTCCGAGTGATGCCGCCCATGACTTTCAGCTTCAGCGAACCCGCGTGCCAGCTGTAGTTCGAGAGAAAGCCTTCGGCCACGTTACCGCGTCCCGAAACCCGAACCGGCTGGTCAAACCCGTGCGCAAGTCCGGTATCGGGATGTACGATCTCATGTGCAATTTCTTCAATCGAGCGCGAGGCACCCCAGTGGGTTAAATCCGGACCAAATGCGACGCCCGCTCCGCTCAGCTTGTGACACATCAAACACTTTGCCGCCAGCTGGGCGCCGCGGGTGGCGTCGCCCTTCAGCGCGGCGATGACGTTGACATCCGACACCTCCGTCTTCTCGCCAAAACTTGCTGGCACACGATAACTGCTGGTCATCAACTCCCCTTCGAGATCGTTCAGATCCTTGTCGACGATTTCCTGTATCGAGGTCTGATAATACTCCGCTTGAAACGCAGGTTCTTCCGCGAGCGCCAACAAACGTTTTTTGCGATCCTCGCGCTCCTCGGCATTCTGAAAACTCGCAAACGCCATGGCAAGCTGGCGGAATTCATCTACGGGTGGCACCTGAGCACGGATACACAGGTCGAGATCGCGAATCGCATCCGGCGTGTGCAGTCGCCAGGCCAGGTTCTTTGCAATACGCGACCAGCGCGCGGGATCGTCGTACTGCGCAGCCACAAAATCACGATACGCATCCGCTTCCTTGCCCGTTACCGCTGTACCCAAGGCTTCCAGGTAATAGCGGTTTCGGCCGTCATAGCCTTCAAACAGCGGCTTCAGGATATCCCGGCAATCGGCATGGGGAACGTCGCGCAGGCTGATCGCAACCTCGCGGCGAACCGCCATCGACTCCGCGTTCGCCAGCTTTCCGGCCCAAGTGAGCAGCTGATCGGGTTCCGCAAAACGCAATGCTCGATACGCCGTGATCACGAGCTGTGGGTTTTCATGCTCGAGGTACCCTGCGGAAACCGCTTGCCCTTGCTCACCGAGCTGGGCCACGACCCACAAGCCCCGCGCAAGCAGGTACGGATCATCCTTTTGACGATCGAGAAAATTCACGACGTCCTTGGTCGCCGCTGCCCCATGCGACACCAGTCGGGCCGCCGCATGCGAGCGGACATTCACCGCGGGGCTCTTAAGCGCTTCCACCAGACCCGGGATGGACTCAAAATCAATTTCGGGCGGCTTGGGAAGCGTACGTTCTTTCGGCGTGATCCGGTAAATGGTGCCGCTCACCTGATTATTCCGGCGGCTGGTGTCGTTATAAAAATCCGCGAAGAAAAGTGACCCATCCGTACCCAGGGCCACGTCCGTCGGCAGCAGATAACGCCCCTTCTCTCCAGCCTTCAATCGCAGGAAAGGCGTGTGAGGCCCCATCTCGATCTGGGCGTCAATCGCCTGCGGCGTGCAAGCCATCACCTCTTTGCGCACCATGCAGCACACCAGGTACGTGCCGCGCAAACCCAGGGTGTCGTCTTCAATAAAAAGATTTCCCGTGGGAGAACCCGCGCCATAGATGGAGCCAGGCGGATGAGCCCCCGGATAGTTTTCCCGCCAGTGGGAACGCGAGAAACGAAGGCTTTTATTCCAACCCGCAGGTTCCTCCCAACTCTTGGCCACTTCTTCCCAGGAGCGACTGCCATCACGCAGGTCTGAATAGCCCATGTTCCCGTGTTCCATCACCCACGAGGAGCGACAATGCGCCGGATCGTCATTGTCGCTCTGCAGCAGATCCCCGTGCGAGGTCACGAACATGTCGTGTGGATTGCGCATGTTGTGTCCGGTCGGTGTCAGCCCGGTTCCATCGGGATTAATCCGCATGGTCACGCCGCCGACATAGACGTGGCCATCCGAACTGGGTTTGCCGATCGCTTCGGGATACCCGTAATAGCATCCGGAAAGGAAATGGCGACCATCCCGGGTTTTGAGATCGGCACCGCAATTGCCATAGGAGAAATGCCACTGGCCACTGGGTGCACCCACCACGGCATGCAGCGTGTGATCATGGCTGAAATTCTGGAAGCCGGTGAGAAATTCCTCGCGCGTATCTACCGCCGGATCGAATACCGCATTCCGATCCACGTCGGTGTACACGATGATGGAGGGAGTCGCAGAGAGGACGATCCGGTTGTCAAACACCGCAATACCCAGGGGCGCCGGACGCAGGTTCTTTTCGCTCACAAACACCTGCGAGTGATCGGCCACCCCATCGGCATCAGTATCCTCCAACACGATGATCGATTGACCGGTATCCACCCGCAATTTCTGGTGATAGTCGATACCTTCCGTCAGCCACAAACGACCTTGCGCGTCGCAATCCATGGCCACCGGCGAGTAGATCAACGGCGATTGTGCCCACACCTTGATCTGTAGGTTGGTATCCATCAATTCCAACGCCTCAAGCGGCACCCCCTCAATCGGCCGATCCGCTTGAGCAAAGGCCTCGCGAGTTGGTGCGGCCTCGAGGCCGTATACACAGAGGATCCAGATGGCCAAGCAGGCATGGAGGAGATGGCGAAAGGGGCGAACAGGCGAGTTGAATTTAAGCATGCGAGAGAGCGTGCCTCGTAATCGCCAAGCTTGTCAATGGCGGCATCGAGCGTATTCCCAGACATGCATTCTCCGTGCTGGACAAAACGCATCGCCGATATTTATCTTACGGGATGAAATCCAAGCTACCGATTGCCTTCGCCCTCGTACTCTGCACCGCCTCTACTTACAGCGCTGACAAAACCGCTCCTGCCCCGCAAAAGCCTGCACGCACGTCGCCCCCGACGCGCGCCTTCGATGCGCAAGGTGCGCCGCCCTTTTTTCGACTGGATGCTAAGCCTGGCGCAACTCCACCCGCAAATGCCACAGGCAACTACGTGATCGGACCGGATTATGAGCCAGCACCCGAACGCAAAATCGCTGAAGGCGTTCCGAAGGGCAAGGTTCACCAGTTCACCATGCACTCAAAGAATGGTACGCTTTTCAACCCGGGCATCGCACGCAAGGTCTTCGGAACCGTCGATCCGCAGAACCCTAAAACCCTGATCGTTGAAACCCACCCCATCGATTACACCCGGACGATCACCGTCCACATCCCCGCACAATACAAACCCGGCACCGCAGCGCCCTTCATGGTGACCCACGATGGCCCCCGGCTTGGGAAACCGGACATGAACCTGACAAACATCCTCGACAACCTGATCGCGCAGAAACGCATTCCCGCGATGATCACCATCATGGTGGCCAACGGAGGCGGCGACGCGCAAGGCCACGAGCGCGGACGTGAGTACGATACGATGTCCGGGCTTTATGCGGAGTACATCGAGACCCACGTGCTACCTCTGGTAGAGAAGAACTACGGCGTCACCCTGACCAAAGACCCCGAGGGACGCGCCACCATGGGCAACAGCTCCGGCGGCTCCGCTGCGCTCATCATGGCCTGGTACCACCCGGAGTGGTACCATCGGGTGGTGACCTTTTCCGGCACCTTCGTGAATCAGCAATGGCCCTTCAACCCGGAGACCCCCGACGGAGCCTGGGGCTTTCACAACAAGATCATTCCGGAGAGCGATAAGAAGCCCCTTAGAATCTTTCTCTCCGTTGGTGACCGCGACAATTACAACCCCAACGTGATGCGCGACGACATGCACGACTGGGTCGAGGCCAATCACCGAATGGCCAAGGTGCTCAAGGACAAAGGCTATCCCTACCAGTACATCTTCTGCCAGAACGCAGGCCACGGACTCGGCCCGGCCAAGGCGCAAATCCTGCCGCATGCCCTCGAATGGGTATGGCAGGGATATCCGGTTAAGTAAGAGTAGGATAGACATAAGCCTTGCGACGAGGAACGAGGAGCTTGGCGTTATCTACCCCCGGCTGACAAGCGGTTCCACAGCCTTTACACCTCGTGCTACATGCCATAAACTCCGCCTGAATCCGAGCGTCCCATTTCTACCGAACCGTTAAAAAATCGCAAAGTCCTCATTCTGGAAGACGAAGCCGTCTTCCTGAAGCGCCTCACCGCGCTGCTCATGCAGGAAGAGGCGGAAGTCGTCCCCACCAGCAGCCTGGCCGAGGCGCGCGCGGCTTTCGCGGATACCGATTTTGATTTCGCCCTGCTCGACATCAACCTGCCCGACGGCAGCAGCCTCGACCTCCTCGCGGAGGATCTCATCCCCGCTTCGACCGCCGTGGTGGTCATGACCGCGGATGGCGGCGTGGAATCGGCGGTACAGGCGATGAAACGCGGGGCAGCCGATTACCTGACCAAACCTTTTGACCCTTTCGAGCTGCCCCTCGTGTTTGAGCGCTGTCAGCATGAACGCGAAGAAGTGCGGCGGCGGGAACATGAACATGCCAGGATCGCGCACACCTCGGGTGGTCTGTTCTGGAGTCCGGGCCTGGAGCCGGTCA
>JBLIND010000165.1:0-13183 GCA_047639095.1 Candidatus Omnitrophota bacterium
ATAGACATAAATACAGGGCTTGGCATCCCGCACGAGGAGCCCTTCGTCCTGAAAGGATTTGAAATTCGCGGCGGCCTTCTCGTAGACGACATCTGCGTAGAGATCCGTACCCTCCGGCAGGTCGATCTCCGGCTTCACCACATGGAGGAACGACTTGTCATTGCCTCCGGCCAGCACACGCGCCTGGTCGGTATCGACAACATCATACGGAACGCTGGCGACGAGATCGGCCAGTTCTTTGGGCGGACGCAATGCGGCAAATGGCTTTATTTTCATGGCCGGGGTTTATATCAGGCCAAGCGTTTCGAGCAATGATGAACGTCGGAAGTTTTTAATTCGGACCGGAAGACCGCCGGGTCGGGCCTTCAAACCGGGTGGGCCGGACATGTTCGATCAGCGCTTCCCCACAGCTTTTGCAGAATTTGGCATCGTGTGCGTGATGGCGCTCTTCGCAAACCGGGCAGATTCGAGCCACCTTCTTATGGTGATGCAGGGTCATTTCAGCCGTCACGATCCCCGTAGGCACCGCGATCATGCCATACCCCAGGATCATCACAAAGGCGGCAACCGCCTGTCCGAGTGGCGTGTGTGGCGAAATATCCCCATACCCCACAGTCGTCAGGGTGACGACCGCCCAATAGATGCTCCGGGGAATGCTGCTGAACCCATGCTCCGGGCCTTCGATCACATACATGAACGAGCCCATAATCGCGACCACCCCGAGAATGGCAAAGAGGAAGACGCTGATCTTGCGATGACTGGCCCGCAGCGCATCAACGATCATTTCACCTTCGACCAGGTAGTTCATCAACTTCAGTACCCGGAACACGCGGAGGACGCGGAGAATACGGATGATCAAAAAGGGATGCGTTCCGGCCAGGAACAGGCTGAGGTAGGTGGGCAAGATGGAAACCAAATCCACCAGGCCATAGAAGCTCCGCGCGTAGGCAAAAGGTTTACGCACGCACATAAGACGCGCTACATACTCGAAGGTAAACAGGATGGTGAGAACCCACTCGACCACCACAAATATTTCGTGATGGGGGGTGCTGATCGCCTCGACACTGTCCAGCATGACGACGAGGACGCTGAGCACGATCAAGCACAGCAGCACCACATCAAAAGTCTTCCCCGCCCGACTCTCGGTACCAAAAATGATGTGGTACGCGCGTTCGCGCAGCGTTTCCCTATCGTTTGAATCCATGAGCCTGCAGAATAGCTGATCTGTTGCAGAATACCACGTTATAATCGGCGCTCAAACGTGTAACGACCCCACTCAGGAGACGGCGATCACGTGATGAGATCGCGCACCACATGACCATGCACATCCGTCAGGCGGTAGTCCCGACCTTCAAAGCGATAGGTCAACTTTTCATGGTCAAAACCCAGCAAGTGCAGGAGCGTCGCCTGCAGATCGTGAATGTGCACCTTGTTCTCCGCGACGTTAAAGCCCAGCTCATCCGAACTGCCATAACTGATGCCGGGCTTGAACCCGCCGCCGGCCACGAGGACAGAAAAACAATCCGGATAGTGATCCCGTCCGAGCACCTTGCCTTTCGCGGTCCGGCCTTCCCGGAACGGGGTGCGCCCGAATTCCCCGCCCCAGACGATGATGGTTTCATCGAAGAGTCCGCGCTCTTTCAAATCGCGAATCAGGGCCGCGATCGCCTGATCGGTACCCGCACATTTAGAGGTTAACCCATCGCGAATATCTTCCTTTGGATTGGTGCCGTGGAAATCCCAGCCCCAGTCAAAGAGCTGGACAAAGCGTACCCCCTGCTCCACCAGGCGGCGCGCGAGCAGGCAGTTGTTCTGGAACCGCGACTCGCCGGGCTTCGCACCATAGGCATCCAGTACATGCTGAGGCTCGCGCGTGATGTCCATGACCTCGGGCACCGACATCTGCATGCGAAACGCCAACTCGTATTGCGCCATGCGGGTCAGCGTTTCCGGGCTGCCCAGGCTCTCCGCCTGCAGGCGATTCAGGTCATTCATGGCGTCGATACTGCGCCGGCGCATCGCGCGATCCATGCCCTTGGGATTCGATACATACAAAACCGGATCGCCCTTGGAACGACACTGCACGCCTTGATACACCGTGGGCAGAAATCCACTTCCCCAGGCATTCTGGCCGGCACTTGGTGCCGTTCCGCCGGAATTCAACACCACAAACCCCGGGAGGTTCTGGTTTTCCGATCCCAGGCCATAGGTGGCCCAGGCGCCCATCGACGGACGGCCCTGACGCGGCGAGCCGGTGTACAGCAGCAGCTGCGCCGGTGCGTGGTTAAACTGGTCGGTGTTCATGGATTTGATGACGGTCAGATCATCGGCAAGCGAAGCCAGCTGGGGAATCGCATCGGAAAACCAGGTACCGTTCTCCCCGTGCTGCTTGAACGTACGTGGGGTCCCCATCAACTTGGGCACGCCCGAGGTGAACGCAAACCGTCGACCTTTGAGAATTTCATCCGGGCAATCCTCGCCGTTGCGGCGGACCAGCTCGGGCTTGTAATCGAGCAGGTCGAGGTGTGGAGGCGACCCCGCCATGTGCAGGTAAATGATGTGCTTAGCCTTCGGAGCAAAATGCGAGGTCTTGGGCAACAGCGGGTCACTTGGGGCCGCCATCTTGGCGGAAGCGGCATCCATGCCCAGCAGACTCATGGCCATCCCGCCCAGGCCTACGCCGCAGTCTTTTAGAAAATGGCGTCGGGTATCGAACAGCAGTTTTTCGTTCATCGCATTCACCTTACTTTTTCAAAAACATCTCATCGAGATTCAAGAGCACGTTGCCCACGACCGACATCGCCGCGAGGTCCGGCAGGGCCAGGGTTTTCGGAGCCACGCCCAAGGGATCCTCGGCCATCGCTTTGGCATCAATCGGATTCGCGACATACCAGCTTTGCGCCTCTTTCCAGAGTTCAAGCAGGCGATTCAGCTCCACCTCCGTCGGAGGACGTGCGAGGCAAAGACGGAAACCATACGCGATGGCCTCACGCGCATCCGTGTGAGCCAGCATCATGCGACGGGCGAGCCCCTGCGAGGCCTCAACATACACCGGATCGTTCATGGTCACCAGGGCCTGCAAGGGGGTATTCGTCCGCGTCCGCTGCACCGTACACACTTCCCGACTCGGGGCATCAAAGGTCGCCATCGATGGATACGGCGTGGAGCGACGCCAGGAGGTGTACAGCCCGCGCCGATACTTGTCTTCCCCCGGGCTGGTCTGCCAGTCAGTCGACCCACCAAAAGCGGCTCGCAAACCCATGTTCGGGCGCGGGGGTTGCACCGATGGACCGTACATCTTCGGCGAGAGCAAACCGCTGACGAACAGGGCCTGGTCGCGGATCATCTCCGCGGAGATGCGGAATCGCGGACCGCGGGACAAGGCGAAGTTGAACGGGTCGGCTTCGCGCTTGGTGTCGCTGACCACGGAGTCCTGTCGGTAGGTCGCCGATGAGACGATCAGGCGTACGAGCGCTTTGGTATCCCACTGACTCTCGACCAGTTTCACCGCCAGAAGATCGAGCAACTCGGGATGCGTGGGCATCTCTCCCTGCATGCCGAAGTCCTCGCCCGTGCGCACCAGGCCGACGCCGAAAAGTTGACTCCAGAAGCGATTCACGGTGACCCGTGCGGTAAGCGGATTCTCCGGACTCACCAACCAGCGGGCAAGGGTCAGACGATTCTTCGGGGCATCTGCGGGCAGTGTCGGAAAGGCGGCGGGAACGCCTTCACTGACCTCATCGCCCAGGGCCATATAATTTCCTCTGATCTGGATCTGGGTTTTGCGCCGACGATTGGCCGCAAGGTCACGCATGATGGGCACCGTGGTCTCGGGCTTCAGCTGAGCCAACTCTTTTTCAAGGGTGACCAGTTTCGCCTGGGGCGCTTTCAACTCCGGCGCCTGGCCGCGATACCAGGCGAGCAACTGCTCGCGGTGCTTGGGGGTCCGCTCTGGAACCGGCAGGGCCAGGATGGCCCGGATAGCTGCAGGCGGCCCGCCCGAAGGTGCGAAGGCCATCGAAGGCTTTGGGACGGTCGCCGGCGTATCGGTCCAGACCACGCTTCGATCAGCGGCGAGCAATTCGATCTTCCAGCCTTTCAACCGCTCTTCCAGTCCGCCCCCCCCCACGCGATTCCAGACCTTGACCTCATCCACGGCAACAGACGCACCGAGATCCACTTCCCACCACGGATCTTTTCCGGCCGCGGTATGGGTGACGGACTTCTTCTCGAAATTCCCATCGGTATTGCCATCGTTCCCGTACTTTGCGGGGCCACCAAAATCCGTCGAGCTCTGGGACGCCTTGCCCGCGACCGCGACATTCTTGCCGTCGGAGAACACTTCGACTTCAGCCAGATGCACGAACTTCCCCTCGCCCATATTGGTCACCCGGACAAATTGTCCGGCGGTGACCGCGCCGTCCGGCGAGGCCTGGTAGCTGGCCTCCCAAGCGGATAAACTTTTCGAAACATCGATACCCTTCAGCTGCTCTTTTAACGCAACCACCTCCTGCTTGAGTGTTTCCTGGCGCTGCAGCCCACTTCCGGCCCAGACCGGCACGGTTGGGCTTTCATCTTTCCGATCCGCATCTTCGGACTGATTAAAAAAAGCGAAGAGCTGAAAATACTCGGCCTGGGTAATCGGATCATATTTGTGGGTGTGACATTGCGCACAGGCCATGGTGGTTCCCATCCAGACCTGGAACGTGGTATTCACCCGGTCGACGATGGCCGCGTTGCGAAACTCCTCGTCGTTGGTTCCGCCTTCGCTATTGGTCAGGGTGTTGCGGTGGAACGCCGTAGCGATCAACTGCGTATCCGTCGGCTCGGGAAGAAGATCCCCGGCCAGTTGCTCGACGGAAAATTGATCGAACGGCATGTTGTCATTGATCGCCCGGATCACCCAGTCGCGGTACCCCCAGATGGTGCGCGGCGGGTCATCGGCATAGCCGGCCGAATCCGCATACCGCGCCAGGTCCAACCAGACGCGCGCCCAGCGTTCACCATAGGCCGGATGGGCGAGCAGACGATCAATCAGTTTTTCATAGGCTTTCGGATCCTGGTCCTGCACGAAGGCATCCACCTCTTCCACGCTGGGCGGCAAGCCGGTCAGATCCAGGCTCAAGCGGCGAATCAAGGCGTAGCGATCCGCCGCCTTTTCCGGGTTCAGCCCTTTCGCCTCCAGGCGCTCGAGCACAAACGGATCGATTACGTTGACCCCCCACCCTTTGAGCGCCGCCGGCGCGGGCACGGAAGGCATGGCCGGTTGCTGATACGACCAGTGTACGGCGTAGTCCGCGCCCTCGGCGATCCAGGCCTTTAACAACGCGGCGTCTTGCGCGGAAAGCGGCTTGCCGGCATCGGGCGGCGGCATGCGTTCATCGGGATCGCTACTCATGACCCGGGCGAGGAGCTCGCTGGCTTCGGGTTTTCCAGGAACGACCGCGCGGGTGCCCTGATGATCAAGCGTCGCCCCGGCAAAGGTGTCGAGCCGCAGGCCGCCGAGCGCTTTGCTCCCGCCTTTGCGTTCATCCTGATCAGGACCATGACAGCGCAAACAGTTATTGGAAAGGATCGGACGAATCTGGCGATTAAAATCGATCTCGGCCCGGCTGGAGCACAGGCCGGCGAGCAGACAACAGAGGAGTAAAAAACGGTATCGCATATCGAGGTAAATTAGCATCTCGGAGGCGGACAAACAGCCTGAATTCCAAGTTAAATCCTTTGCCTGCACTTGTACTCCCCGCTTTTCCCGTGTTAATCCCCCGGAATGGAAGGCAACTACAGCCTCGCACGCAAAGCCGCACGTTTTTCGTTTTTCGCACCCCTTGCGATCGCGGTGCTCTGGCTGGTTTTGTCGCCCTTGACCACCGCGTCCTTCGCGGCGCGTATGGTCTGTGCAATCACGGGCAGCCTGCTCATCAGCGTGGCGCTCGTTTGCGCGGGCTACGCCCTGATCGCGACCAAGAAATGCGGCCGCGCCGGGATCCTGATCTTTGCCGCATCCGGGCTGCTGTTAAATTGTTTACTGATCGCCGCGACGGTGCGCACGGCACAGAAAAATCGGAACCGCCCCCGCGTCCCCCTCTACACCCTGACCCAGCTGGACCACATGCTCCCAGTGCTGGAGGGCAGTCAGTCCTATATCGACGAGGATTTCGGCTTCCGCTTCGAGTTGCCGGAAGCCTTCGCGGAAAACCCGGAGGGCACCACCATGCCCAACGTGATCCATGCCTTTATTCGCACCTCCACCAACGGCAATCAGGTCGTGGTGATCAACCGTCTCGGCAGCATGCTCGATCCCGAAACGCCCGCCGCCGACTTTGTGGAAAAGCAGATCACCCAACTCCCGCCCGGGAGTGAAGTGGAGGCGTTTACCGCCCAATGGGGCCCCTTTGAGGTTCCAGGCGTCGACGTGCTGCTTCAGGGTCAGCAACGAATTCTGGAGGTGCAGGTTCCGTTGACCGGCGAAGCGGTGCAGATCAATATCGGCGGCCCGGAAGCCATGCAGGACGAGCTGCGCTGGCTGTTGGATAACCTATTGAAGAGCCTGCGCGCACGATCCAACTGGGAAGCCCTTCTCCCGCCGACGCCCGCTCCCTGAACGCAATCACTTCTTGCGTGCAGGCGGCACGGGCCAATTCGGATTGTCGACATGCTCGGCGTCCAGCAACTTGATGGCCATCGCCACTTTTTCGGGATAGGCCTGCGCGACATCTTTGGTCTCCCCGAGATCATCCGCGAGGTTGTACAATTGCACCTTGCCGGTGAACATCGGCTTGCGCAGCGCCTTCCACGTACCAAAGCGTACGGCCTGGTTCCCCCCGCGCTCCAGAAATTCCCAGTACAGGACTGAATGCCTGTCCTGCTTTCGACCGGTCAATGCCGGTAAAAATGAAATCGAATCGCGGCCTTCGGGGCAGGTCGTTCCGGCCAGCTCACAGGCGGTTGCCATGAGGTCACCGAAATACGCCATGTGATCCGACCGCGATCCCGCCGCGATCTTCCCCGGCCAGCGGGCGATCGTGGGCACGCGAATCCCGCCATCGGTCAGGTCGCGCTTCATCCCGCGCAGCGGACCGTTGGCATCAAAGAATTCCGGGTTGTTCCCGCCTTCCTGATGCGGGCCATTATCGCTGGAGAAGATCACCAAGGTGTTTTCGTCCAGGCCCAGCGCTTTAAGCTTCTCGAAGAGCCGACCGATATCGCGATCCATGCGCGTGACCATGGCCGCCTGCCCTTTATCCGGATTCGGCCAATCCTTGTCTGCGTAGATGCCATAGTCCGGCACCTCCTGGCCGTCGCCAAGATAGCGACCCGCCTCGTTATTCGCGTGTGGCACATTGATCGACCAGTAGAGGAAGAAGGGTTGGTCCTTATTGGACTCCAGCCAGCTGAATGCCTTCTCGGCTGCCAGATCCGGCACGTAATCCAACTTCTTTTCCGGATCCGCAAAGCCGGCGCCGTCTTCGGCAAAGCCATGCTCCTTCTTGAGTGCGACCCACTTGGGATGATCCTCGTTCCGCAGCTTCACCTTCTCGAATCCTTCAATGATAAACTCCGGATAAAAGTTATGCGCGTGACGCTGATTCAGATAGCCATAGAAGGCATCGAAGCCCTGCTTCATCGGATGTCCGGTTGAATCGAGCTCGCCGAGCCCCCATTTGCCAAACAGACCGCAGGTGTAACCCGCCTTCTTCAGCTCCCCCGCCACCGTACGTTCGCCCGGTTGCAGCGTCTGCTTCGCGGCACTGTTTGCATTCCCCCGCGTCCAGGCATGCCCCACATGCAGACCGGTCATCAGGACACACCGCGAAGGCGCACAGACCGTCGAACCCGCATAGAAGTCGGAGAGAATCATGCCCTCCCTGGCCATGCGATCGATGTTCGGGGTCTTGATATGCTCCGAGCCGAAGCAGCCGAGGTCACCGTAGCCGAGGTCGTCCGCGAGGATAAAGATAAGGTTGGGTTTAGCCGCGAAGGTGAGGCTGGTCAGAACAGCGTGGAGAGCGAAAACAACAAGGCAGATACGTTTATTCATAATGGTTCTCCTGAAAAAGGGACGACAAGCTCAACCAGATGACCTACAAAATATTGTTTCGATGACCAACCATTTAGTAGGATAGATAAAAGCCTTGCGACGAGGAACGAGGCGCTTGGCGTTATCTGTCCCCCGCTGGTTTTGGACAGGTAACGACCCTCCGCTGGTCGCGTCAAACTCCCGATAGAGGGTCTTTCACCTATCCTACCTGGTCACCACGGCGTAAGCCGTCCGTCGTGAATCCGGGCCAATCCGTCATCATCTCCATAGCCGGCATGTGCGGTACTCTGCGCCGAGCATCTGTTCATGAAGTTTCGTTACAAGCGGACCTCATCGCTCCAACGGCTCATGCGACGCCCGGAAAACAGCGCGGTGCTGGACCTGATGTTTGCCGCCATCAACTGGATCCCAATCTCCGCCCTCCGCCTGTTCATCAAGTTCATCACCCTTCCCGGCCTGAGCCTCCTCAGCCTTATTGTGGGTCTCCGTTTTCATCAGATGCACCACAGCAACCATCCCGCCGATTACGATTCAAACTATGGCAACCTGTTCACCTTCTGGGCCGCCTTGTTCCAAACCGGCTCCAAGCGGTATCGCCACAAAGGCAGCGAGGTCGCGGATACGGTTCCCCTGGGCCGGAGTACGAAGCCGGAAACCGCAGCGTTTAACCGATGGCATTTCGCGTTGATCAACGAAACCTGGATCCACTACGGCCTGATCGGCCTGGCCCGACTGCGGGGTAAGCGAACGCGTAACCGCGACTAGTTATCGCGGGTGAAATTCCGCAGGCTATTGCCCACTCCCGTCCACGGAGTGGACATGGTTTTCAGCCCCGGCCTTCAGGCCGGGGTTTCCAACACAAACACCACTCGGCCCGGAGGGCCGGAAGTCCACCCTGCACGCGCTTCTTACGCCCCGCCGGGGCGAGAGGGCTTTTGAGCGACTACCCCGGGTTGAAAACCCGGGGCTAAAGAATTCCACCGCTCTGCGGCGAGGAGATGGCGCACGCCCCTTTTGAGCTGCTCCTATCGCGTTCCCTGGCGGCCAAATCTACGGTTGATCGGAGAAGGCCACTACACGATGCCGTGAATCACTTCGCCGAAGTCGGCCTCGAGGCGTTTGTACCCGGGAATAAACATGCGGTCGGGCTGAAGGCCGAGCTGATGCAAAAGCGTGGCGTGCACGTCGGTGACGTAATGCGGTTTTTCGATGGCGTGGAAACCCAGCTCGTCGGTGGCCCCTTCGACGACCCCACCCTGTATGCCGCCGCCGGCCATCCAGATGCTGAATCCATACGGATGGTGATCCCGGCCATCCGCGCCCTGGGAGCCCGGTGTCCGACCGAACTCGGTGGCGAAGACGACGAGGGTTTCATCCAACAGGCCGCGCTGTTTAAGATCCTTGAGCAGGCCGGCAATCGGACGATCGACCTGCAACGAAAGCTCCGTATGTTTGGCCTTTAATTGCGAATGTTGATCCCAGGCGCCGGCGGCCCCATCGCCATGCATGATCTGGATAAAGCGCACACCTTTTTCGACGAATCGCCGAGCGGCCAACAATTGTTGACCAAAGGGCCGGGTCTCTTTCTGGTCAAAACCGTAAAGGGTGCGCGTCGCTTCGCTCTCAGCATCGAAATCCACGATGTTCGGAACCGAGGTTTGCATCCGAAACGCCAGCTCGTAGGATTTTATCCGGGCTTCCAGCGCGGGATCGTCCGGATACTGAATTGCCGTGAGACGATTCAGGCGATTCACCAGATCGAAGCCCAGGCGTTGCTCCTCGACCGGCATCCCTCCATGGGGACGGGCAAAATCGAGTGGATTTTTTGGATCAATTTTCAACTGAATCGCGTCATGCGCCGGGCCGAGGTAATGCCCGTCGCTGCGATCGAAAAAGCGGGGGCCCATGCTGATGAACTGCGGCAGGTTTTCGTTCAACGAACCCAGCCCATAATCCACCCAGGCTCCGATGGTGGGCGTTCGCGGATCCAGCATGTGTCGACCGGAATGAAACTGCACCTGCGCCCCGTGATTATCGTCCGTCGTCCACATAGACCGGACCACCGCGATGTCATCGATGCAGGAACCAATGTGTGGAAACCAATCGCTGACCTCGATGCCGCTCTGGCCGTACCGTTTGGATCCCACTTGAAGCGGATAGATCTTGTTTCGCTGCTGTCCGTTGGCGTCATTCACCACGACGACACGCACTTTCTTCAGGCGATCCGGCTCCTGCACAAACGCATAGGGCGTCTCGCCAATCGTCTTGCCGGCGTACTGGGTCAGGGCCGGCTTCATATCAAAACTTTCCATGTGGCTCACCCCTCCCCGCATGAAAAGCCAGATTACGCTTTTGGCCTTCGGTGCGTGCATGGGCAAGCCCGTGGGCGGAGTCCAACCGGTCTCTGCGGAAAGCATGCTCTGGAGCGCCAGCCCGCCAAAACCCAGGCCGGTCTGCTGGAGGAATTTCCGCCGGTTCAAGGCGTGTTGCATATGCGGATCGAAGCTCATCGGATGGTCACGAAGTCATTGTGGTTGATCAGTACGTGCACCAGGCGCGCACGCAGAACCGCCGCGTCGGATTGCACAGCAGACAGGCTTTCAAGATATGCCGAACAGGCCTGGCGCTCTGCTTCAAGCGGGGCACGGGCGAGCACCTTTTCAAACGCTTCGCCCACCCAGTCGCTGTCCTTCAACTGCCCGGCAATCGCCGATGCATGGACGATGCTGGTTTTACTGTTCGCCAGGGCCAGGGCCTGTTGCGGAACGATGCTTTCACTGCGACGGTAACACTGCAAAATATCGGCATTGTTAAAGGCCTCGATAAAAGGCTGCTTCGCATCACGGGACTGGCGGAAATAGAGGCTGCGGCGGGTACTCACCTGGGTCGGATCCACTGGCGGACCGCCCACCTTCAAATCCAGCTGTCCGGCAAGCTGCAGCAGGCTGTCGCGAATAACCTGGGCCTCCATGCGCCGCGGATTCATGCGCCAATATCCCCGATTCTCCGGATCAGCCGCACGGGTCGCTGCATCGGCCTCCCGATTCGAGGAACTCATGCGATAGGATTCGGAGGTCAGGATCAATCGGTGCAGCTCCTTGAAGCTCCAGTCCGAAGCCATAAAGGACGCCGCCAGGAAATCCAGCAGGTCCACCTGAACCGGTTGCTTGGCCCGTCGACCAAAATCGAACACGCTATCGACCAGAGGCTCGCCAAAATGCCGCATCCACACATGATTCACGGCGACGCGGGCGGTCAGGGGATTCTCCCGGGAGCTTATCCATCCGGCAAGGGCCGTGCGACGACCCGTGCTGGTCGCCGGATAGACCGCCGGGTAATCCGATGCTTTATGCGCAGGCGTTTCCAGGGCTTTTACACTCGCTCGAAGCGGGGCGTAAGCGACCGCATCTTCACCCAGGGCCTCGCGCGCTGCTTTCGCGTCTGCGAGTGCCTGCTCGGCACCTTTGCGCTGGTCCGGCCTGGCCGCCGCCAGCTTGGTTTCCGACTCGACAACGAGCACGTCGGCCTGGGCGCAAACGGCGGCATGTGCGAGCGCGTCAGCGCCTTCCCTTCCAGTCACGCGGGCGCGATCCGCTTCGATCACGGCCTGCAAGGCGAGCTCTCCCGCCTGCGCATGCTTCAAGGCAAGCCGTGCGCGTTCAAGCGCTTGCACGGCATCATCCGGCACAGGTGAGCCTTCTTTCGGTTCGACCAGGACCACGTCCGAAGCCAAGGCATGCAGCTCAAGATGATCAAACGATGCGGTGGCATCAAAGGCCGATAACTCCAGGTGACCCGGCATCCGCCGGGGCAAGCGATAGGCCAGCAGAAATTCTTCGTTCAACCAGACATTCAAGACCGTGTCACGCACGGCCAAGCGAAGGGTAACCGTTTCACCCACCACTATCGGCCGGTTCACGCGACCCGATTTTGGATAATCGGTCTGCCCCTTCGTCACGTGCGCAACCTGCAGTTTCGGACCAGGCGCGTGGGCACTGGTGTAAACCATATTCGCCTCTCCACCATCCACCGATGTATCGAAACGAAAGGAGACTGATTTGTAGGTGGCGCCGCCCGTGTGGGTATATCGGCAGGTGAGATCAAAATCACGAGGATGTTCATCGATACTGCGCAGCTTGGCCGGGTCCCGGCTGACAACCTTCTGGTGCAGGACCCCGCCTTCAAAGGTCCAGCCCTCGCCCATCATCTCCCAACGGTTCGTGTTCAACTGCTCAAAAGGTTCGACCAGCGCGAAGTCAGCATGGGGAGCCACATCGGGTGTTTCCACGACCCGCAAGCCATCCTCCAAAGTCTTCTCCGCTTCGGTCAGGGCGACGCGCGAGGTTTCGACATGTTTCTTTGCCGCAGCCAGATGGGCGTCCTGTACCGTTGTCCGCGCACCCGGCACATAGGCTTCGTAGGGTAAGTCAATCGCTTGAATCGCGGGGGCAAAGCCCGCGAGAATCGCGGGTACACCCGGCACCACCTTGAGCGTGGTGTCCGGATTTTTTTCGTCGCCGCGAATATGCACGTGGGTAAGCACGTCCAGGTGATCATCAAACACCCTCGGCAAGCCACCCTTTTCAAAATCCGTTTCGCCGGGCACCGGATCCAGGCGCACCTGGTGCGGTTCAAAGATCGCGCGCAGCTGATAATACTCCTGCTGCGAAATGGGATCGTACTTGTGATCATGACACTTGGCACAGTTGAAGGTCAGCCCGACAAAGGCCTTGCCTGTATGCTCAATCGTGCTGTCCAACCAGGTCGTGCGATTGAAGAGGTAATAATTCCGGGCGAGGAAGCCGGTCGCCCGGACGACCTGTGGGTCCAACGGTGCCAACTCGTCGCCGGCGAGCATCTCCGTGATCATCCGGTCGTAGCCTTTGTCCTCGTTCAAGGATTCCACGATCCAGTCCCGCCAGTGCCAGAGGTGTTTCTGGCTGTAGCGCAGCTGTTTGCCCAGGCCGTACCAATCGCTGTAGCGCCAGATGTCCATCCAATGCCGCGCCCAGCGCTCGCCGTAGGTCGGACGGGCGAGCAGCTCATCCACGATGGTCTCCCAGGGCCGGGTATCCTTCAGCTCTTCGCGGGTAGGAGGTAACCCAATCAGATCGAGGTAGAGGCGTCGAAGCTGGATCGATC
>JBLIND010000166.1:0-13133 GCA_047639095.1 Candidatus Omnitrophota bacterium
TTCCCGGCAACCAGGTTTTCGTGGACGGCGACCTGCCCTATGTCGGCAATACAACCAACCTGGATCAGGACATCGTGCACATCTACAAGGGACGTGTTGTCATTCCGGCCGACGGCGATTATACGTTCGGCGTTCACTCGGACGATGGCTGCGCCCTGCGGATTGAAGGCCAGACCTGGACCAGCCAGAACGGTACCGGGATCATCGATCCATTCGATCCGTCCACGCTGTTCACCGAATTTGGGGGGGCGGATTTCCGGGGCGTGATCAATCTTACCGCAGGCGAATACAATATCGAATTTGTCAGTTACCAGGATGGGGGCAGCAGCGGTCATGAGCTGTATGCAACCACGGGAGCGGTGGCCCAGGATGTCGATCGCATCGACTGGGTGCTCGTCGGGCATCCTTCCATTGGTGAAGTCGCCATCCCGGGTGTTATGACCGTAAGTGGGACCAACTTCCTCGTGCGGACCTCCGCCCCTGGAGGTAATCCCACGATCACCAATCTGAACAACCTGGCCGATGCCGAGACCGAGCTCGCGAACGATACCAATGTGGTCTCCGCCAGCTGGGACTTCATCGACTTCGTCGATCCCCAGAATGCGGGTGTTCCCCCGGGACGGTTTATTCACACCAACGCCTTCGACACCAATACCGGCGGACAGGATGATGATTTTGCGCTCGAGGCAACCGCGACGCTCGAGATCGTTCAGGACGGTCCCTACGTGTTTGGCTTCCGTGGCGACGATGGCAGCAGCCTGCAGATCGTCGGCCAGACCTGGAGTAACATTGTCGTTGGCACGGGCCCGACCATGATTGTTGGGGATACCCTCACGTTCGATGTGAACACCGGAAACAGCGACAGTCTCGCCTCCATCTACCTCACAACCGGCACCTATGATTTACGTGCCGTCTATTGGGAGCGGGGTGGCGGCGCGAATTTTGAGATCTATGGCGATTCCCTGCATCGTCCGTTCCGGGATCTGCTGCGCGCGAATGCGGCAGCCGTGATCACAGATCCGATCGGGCTGCAGCTGGTCTCGCAGACGGAAGTGCCGATCATCATGTTGACCGATCCCGCCTATGTGGGTGGCATGTTCAGCTTCACATGGAACTCCAGCGTCGGCGTGACCTACAAGCTGCAGCAGACAACGACCTACGACGCCTGGACCGATGTCGCCACCGTGCCTTCACAGGGTGCCGAAACGTCGGTACTGGTGCCGGATACCTTCATGACGCCCTTCGTGGTGTTCCGCGTCATCGTGGAGTAGGCGAGGCGATGCACCAACCGTCGCGCCGGTCGATGTGCGATGTGATCGGACGGGTTACTTTCCGGATGATTCGACTGCTTTGTCAAAGCGTTCGATATTCGGCTTGCCATCCTGAGCGATGGAGAGGTTGGCGCGCCGGGTGGTTGCCGCACCATTGAGATGCATGGCGCTGATCTTAAACGTGTATTCCCCCTTGCCCAGGGAGAAGTCCGGGATGGTGAAGTTTCCGGTGATCACCATCTTATCGCTGTCGTCGTTGCAGCCGAGACTGAGTTGCTCGATGTGGTCACCTGGTTTTCCCCATCGCCCTTTGTTGGATTGGGTAAGCCGCGGGCTGGAAACCAGCCGTAGCGCACACGACTGGCTGAGGAACGAGGGGTTTTTGCCGCCCCAGACTTCTGCCCGGTAGGTGTGATTCCCCCCGCCCATGAGGGATGTGCCGGCCCAACTCTTTTCTTCGGGCGTTCCATTGTTGTGGGGAAGCCCGATGCCGTGCCCTAACTCGTGAGCAATGCCGCCAATATACCAGCTGTTGAAAAGCGACAGCGGCTGTTCCTTGCGCGTAGTAATGTTCCGCATATACGATCTTACGTTTCGTCTCTTTTAATAATTTGGGATCGAGTAGGCGGCCGTCGGCCGCGTGGAAAATGCCGTTCTGCTGCCTGCCGCGTCCGTAATACGGCGCATGAAAAACAAATCGGCCGTTGGCTTCTTCCCGGCAAAGCCCATGGATGACCAGTACGTTCTCGCGCCTGAAGTCGAAGGTGTCTTCAAGGACCTTTCGCAGTTCACGAACAATGACATTGACTGAATCATGGGTATAATCTGCTGCAGGTTTTGCGCCTTGCACTACGTGAAAGACATACTGATCCCCGTTCATTTCTAAAGGCAGTCCCTCGGATGGAACGCCCAGTCGGGTCAGGCCGGATCCATAGAATTCACGGATATCCGCAATCGTGCGTTGCATCCGTGCATCCCAGTCGTCGAGGGGCCCCTGATCCTGCGCATGAAAGTAAACGAGTCGAATGCCATTGCGCTTCGACTCTTCCCCGGTCCTTGATGGGTGTTTATTCTTTGCCGGGCAGAAAGCCGGATCGACGCAGGCGGTCCCAGGTCACCGGCTCGGGATACAAACCCTGCTTGATGTACGACTCGATGTACTTGCCGATCAAGTCGACTTCAAGATTCACGCCGTCGCCCTCGGACATGCACGACCAATGGGTGTGCTCCAGGGTAATCGGGATGATGTGCACGGCAAAGCCGTCGTCCAACAGTTCAGCAACCGTCAGGCTGATCCCATCGCAGGTGATCGAGCCCTTGGAAATCAAATGACTGTGCAGCTCGGGTGAGCAGGTGATCTCCACCCGCCGGTCGCGATCGACCGGAGTGATGGTCCGTACTTTTCCGACCCCATCCACATGGCCGCTGACGATGTGCCCACCCAGCGGTTCGCCGTGGGCGAGGGCGCGTTCGAGGTTCACCTGTCTGCCCGGGATCAGCGTTCCGAGCGTGGTTTTGTCAAAGGTCTCCCGGAGGATGTCAAACGAAAGGACGTGCTCCACCTGACGGGTCAGGGACAGACAGGTCCCGTTAATGCTGATGCTCTCGCCGAGTGAGAGCGGGGTGGCCCAGGGGTTGGCATCCACCTGTAGCGTGCCGGCACCTTCGCCCTGCTCGATATCAACCACGGTTCCGGTTTTCTGGATGATGCCGGTAAACATCACTCAGCGTTCCGCGCACGGATCATCAAATCCGCACCTACGGGTTCACTGGAAACGATTTCCAGGTGAGGCTTGCTGCTCATGTCCCAACGGATGCCCGAAATGCCCGGGCGCCCCTGATCGCCGAGCAGGGTGGGCGCGACGAAGAAAATAAAGTCGTCGACCAGATCCGCTTTGATCAGCGAACCCGCAAGCTCGCCGCCGCCTTCACAGAGCAGATGGGTGATGTCCCGCTCGGCCAGCGACTTTAACAAGCCCTTCATGTTCCGATACGGAAGCGTGCCCTTCTTTTCGGTTTTACTTGCGACGATTGTCTGGCTGGCCTTGGCGTCGCTCAGGACCTTCAGCGATTTTGACAAGCGGCCTTCGCTGGTCACGATGATGCGAAAGGGCTTTCTTCCCCGTGCCGGCCGCGGGAGCAGGGAGGGGTTGTCGATCCGGGCGGTGTCGGCACCGACCATGATGGCATCGACCTCGCGACGCAGGTTCTGCACGACGTCGCGCGCTGCGGGGCCGGTAATCCATTGAGATTGTTTGCGGTGGTCCGCGATGCGTCCGTCGAGGCTCATGGCGAGTTTGAGCGTCACGTGCGGACGGCCCAGGGTGATAAAGGTGCGCCAGGGGCGAATCAAATCCCGGCCCGGGGCATCCAGGATGCCGGCGTGGGTCGGAATGCCCGCTTCGCGCAACTGGGCGAGTCCGTCCCCGGCGTGCAGGGGGTTGGGGTCGAGCGCGGAAACGTACACCTCTTTGATGCCGGCCGCACGAATCGCATCGACACAGGGGGGGGTGCGTCCCTGGGTGGAGCAGGGTTCGAGGCTGACATACAGGGTGGCACCGCGCGCCGCAGAACCGGCTTCGTTGAGGGCGTGAATCTCGGCATGGGGGCCACCGGCCTTTTTGTGAAAGCCCTGGCCGATCAGGCGATGGTTTTTAACTACCACGGCACCGACGGGGGGATTCGGTCGGGTTAACCCCAGACCTTCGTGAGCGAGGTCAAGTGCTTGTTGCATCCATCGGATGTGCGGGTCAGCCTTCATCGACCTGTTCATCATCCGCTATTCCGAGCAGGCCGTCAACAAAGGCTTGGGCCTCAAATGGAACCATATCCTCTTTCAGCTCGCCCAATCCGGTGAAAATGATGGGGATGTTGAGTTCCTTTTTGATGGAAAAGAGGCAGCCTGCCTTGGAGCTTCCATCGAGCTTGGTGATGATGATGCCGGTCAAAGGCACGGCTTCGTTAAAGAGGCGTGCCTGCATGAGGGCATTCTGGCCGATGCTGGCATCGAGCACAATCCAGGTTTCGTGGGGCGCCTCGGGTACCCGCTTGTTCAGCGAGCGGACAATTTTTTTCAACTCGTCCATGAGGTGAGCTTTGTTGTGCATCCGACCGGCGGTATCGATAATCACCATGTCGCGCTTTCGGGCGATACAGGCATCGAGGGAATCGTAGGCCACGGCGGCGGCGTCGGAGCCCTGTTTCCCGGCGACGACTTCGCAGCCCACCATCTCGGACCAGAGTCGGAGCTGATCGGTGCCCGCAGCGCGAAAAGTGTCCGCAGCGCCCATGAGGGGGTCGAGCCCCTGTTCGCGGGCGAGGTGGGCCAGTTTGGCGGTGGTGGTGGTCTTGCCGGAACCGTTTACACCGACGATCAGCACGCAGGCGTTGGGGGGCAATTGGGTAAAGCGGAACGGTTCGGTTTCAGCGAGTTGATCGATGAGAATTTTTTTCAGCACATCGCGTCGCGAGCCATCGGCGCGCCGACTCGCCTTCTCCAGGCCATCGATAATCTCGGCCACGAGGCGGGGGGTGACATCGGCCAGGAGCAATTCCTCTTCGAGCTCTTCGAGGGTGGCTTCGTCGAGATTTCGCTTTTTGGTGAAGATACTGCCGAGCGTATCTTTGAAAAGGTTACGGGTCTTTCCCAGCGCTTTAAACCAATTGGCCATCGTTCGTGTGTCTCGTTATTTCGTCGGCGTTCGCAGGGGACGATCCGTATCTTTGATCGCGCGATCGAGGATCCCATTCACGAACTTGGAGGCTTCGTCGGAGCTCAGCTCTCGCGCCAGTTCGATGGCTTCGTTGACGGAAACCACGGGAGGGATGTCCTTCCGGTGTTTGATCTCGTAGATGGCGAGGCGGAGCACGTTGCGATCCACGCCGCCCATGCGGTCGAGGTCCCAGTTCTTGGCGTAGCGCTGGATCTCCTTGTCGAGATCGTTGCGATGCTCCATCACCCCATGAATCAGGCTGTCCGCAAAGGGACGCACGTCGGGTTTGTCCTCAAAGCTTCCCCAGAATTCATCGAAGGTTATTTCGAGTTCGTCGGATTCGTTGTAATCGAGTTGAAAGAGCAGCTGGATGGCCCGTTCGCGTGCAGTGTGTCGGCTTTTGCTCATAGGGCGTTCATGACATGGGCCATTTCCATGGCCGCAAGGGCGGCATACCAGCCGCGGCTGTCCTCGCCGGAGAGGCAGCGCTTCTCGGCTTGCTTCAAGGTGTTGCCGGTTACGACGCCGTCGATGATGGGGAGATTGTTTTCGCGCGAGGTCATGGTGATGCCGCGGACGAGGCTGTTGCTGATGAGGCGGGCGTGCAGGGTTTCGCCTTCGAGCACCACGCCGAGCGTGATGATGGCGTGATGTTTTCCCGCCTGGGCCAGCTTGTTGGCGACCACGGGTATTTCGAATGCGCCGGGAACCCAAACCACTTTAATCTGGGTGGGCTTTGCCCCGTGTTGCGTCAGGCAGGCCACGGCGGATTGCAGCAACGCGGTGGTGAGGTGCTCGTTGAAGCGACTCACGACGATCGCGTAGGCGTAGTTCCCCGCTTCGTGACGCCCGGTCACTTGGCAGATCCCTTCCAGGCTGCCGGCGGCACTTTGAATATCTCGACTGATTCCTTTGGCACTCATAATGGCAGGCGTCTTACCTCCTCTTCGCTGAATATGCAAGGAAGCAGAAGCGATCGATCTGGCCGGGGCCGTCGGACTGCGTGCATCGAAATGCCGGGCGGATAGAACACGCGGTGCTGCACCGAAAACGCAGGCCTGTATTCACGCGGGCGGAACAGATTCCTGTTGCTGGCGATAGCTGATCAAGTCGGCTACCCGGCACATGGGGATGGTGTGTTTTTCTGCATAGGGTACGAGATCGGAAAGACGCGCCATGCTGCCGTCATCGTTGAGAATTTCACAGATGACCCCCGCCGGAAAGCATCCGGCGGCCTTGCTCAGGTCGACGGCCGCTTCGGTATGGCCGGGCCGTCCGAGTACGCCGCGTGCATCGGCTTCCAGGGGGAAAATGTGGCCGGGCTTGACGAAACCTTCGGCACCCACCGCGGTATCCACGAGGAGCTTGATAGTGATGGCCCGATCCGTGGCGCTGATCCCGGTGGTGATGTCGGCTGCCGCGTCGACGGATTCCATGAAGGCGGTTCCGAAGGGGCTGTGGTTGATGTCGTCGGCAACCATCCGGCGCAAGCCGAGCTGGGCCAGGCGCTCGCTCTCCATGGCCACGCAAATGAGACCCTTGCCATGGGTGGCCATGAAGTTGACCTGTTCCGGCGTGATGCTTTCCGCGGCACAGATGAGGTCGCCTTCGTTCTCCCGCGCCTCGTCATCGACGACAATCACCATGCGGCCTGCCGCCACGGCTTCGATCACTTCTTCAGCGCTGGTATAGATTTGTTTTTTCACGGTATCTGGTTTCTACGGCGTATGACGGCACATAATTCTACTCTGTAATAACTGAAAGGGGAATCACTGGTCGCCTGATGCCGAGGCAATATAGGGCGCTTTAGGGCTGGCTCAAGTGCAAAACCAAACGCATTCGGGTCGTGCCTCGATTTGGGACCTGCGTTAAGGGCAGGAATGACCTTCTTTTCAACCGATGGCTAACCGAGCCCGGCCAGGCCCAGGACCAGCAGAATGACGATGACAACAGGAAGTGCGATGAGGAGTAGTAAAATGCTGAGCCCGATTTGCGCGACCCTCAGTGGCGTTTGCGGACGTTGCTGTGCCCGCAGACCGATATACGCCATCACCAGCGAGGTCACCGCCACGACGATCGAGGCTCCCGCATACAAGATAAGCCCCGCGAGGCTCCCTTCTGCTTCAGGGTCGATAAGGGTACGAAACCGCATGGCAAAAATAGCCCAGGGGATCAGCATCGTCACCTGGACTCCAACCCACAACTTGTTGAAGCCTCGACCATCGACCACATTTTGCGGCAGGTAAGCCGCGACCGGCTTCGGCCGGAAGAGCAGGATCAGGATGGGAATGGCGATCGCCGTGGCGAGTGCGATCTTGTTCGCCATCTCGTAGCCCACCAGTTTCCAGGGCAGGCGAAGCAGGAAGGGTAGCGGGAAGGGTAGCGGGATCGGGGGCAAGAGCGTGGCCCCGGCGAGTCCGCGCAAAGCTTGCGAGCGACAGAAGCACCAGGCGGCGGTGACCGCGATGCCCTACGCGAAGGGGAACACCATCGCGAGCAAGAGCAACAAACCCGGGCCTTGATCATGCTTAAGCGTCTGAGGAACGAAGCCCAGCTCCAACCAGAATCGCCAGGGCAGCCGGAAACGCGAGGAAGGTGGCGGGGAGGGCGGCGAACAGCACGGTCGGCCAGTGCCAGGGTCGCTTGGGTGGGCCGGGCGGTTTGGGCGGTTGTACGCGTTCGCCCGGGGGCTCATGGTTCATTCCTGAAAGGCCACCAGGCCCGACTCGCGGATGCTGCACCAGCCTTCCGGCACCCGTGATCCCGGTCGACCGACGATCACGTGGTCCAGCACCTGGATGTCCATGATCTTGCCGGCCGCAACCAGCTCCCGTGTGATACGCAGGTCCTCGGGCGAGGGGCTGGGGTCACCACTCGGATGGTTGTGCGCGAGAATCACCGCATTCGCCATACCTTTAATCGCCGCCTCAAACACCTCCCGCGGATGCACCAGGCTGGCATTGGCGATGCCCTTGGTAATTTCCTGTGGAGGCTTCTTGAGTTGGTTTCGCGCATCGAGAATCAGGATCCAGAATTTTTCGATCTGCAGGCCGTGCGCAAGCGGACGCAGGACCTTTACCGCGTCTTCCGGGGTGTCGATTCGAATCGTCTCCTCCGAGGCTTCGTGTTGGATACGGCGGCCGAGCTCGAGGGCCGCCTGGACCATCTGAATTTTCACCGGACCCATTCCTGGAAAATTTTTCAGGTCGCCGGGATTTTTAAGCATGGCATGCAAGCTGCCGTAGTGATGGAGAATCGAGCGGGCGAGCTCCAACACGTTCTGGCCGGGCAGCCCGGTGCGGATGATCAGGGCGAGCAGGACTTCTTCGGTGACGTTCTCCGGACCCAGGCGATCAAAGAGCTCCCGCGGCTGCATTTTAGCCGGCAGGTCCTGCACGCGATATAGTTTCGAAATCTTATCCGTCACCAAAAATATCCTTCGGCGGGTTTCGGCCAAGCAGGGGGTATTGAGCCAGCTCTAAAACCGTTCCGCTCATCGGTCGACTTTCATCGCCCATCCAGTAGACCGCCGCATTCGCGATGTCTTCGGGCATGATCAAGGTGCCGCAGGGCGCAAAATAGCGGGGCACCCGCTCGTACCAGTCCGGCGGATTGCCCATCTCGACCTGCATCTTCGATTCGTTGGCGGTGAGCACCCACTCGGGGTTGACCTGGTTGACCCGTACCCCGTGTTCGACGTGCAGGACGTCCCCGAGATTGCGGGTCATGGTCATCAGCGCACCCTTGCTCATGCTGTAGGCGAGCAGGCTCGGCTCGCCGGACCAGGCGTTGACACTGCCGATGTTCAGGACGCAGCCCTTGCTGGCCTCCAGGTGTTTCAGGCCCGCCTGGATCAAGAGCATCGGCGCCCGGGCGTTGATAGCCATGACCCGATCGAACATATTGGCATCGGTGCTGGCGAGATCGCTACGCGCCACCCAGGCTGCATTGTTCACGATGCAGTCGAGGGTTCCGAAGGTGTTGACGGCCTTTTCCACCAGGCGTGCGGGCACCGCCGGATCGGCCAGGTCGTCGATCTGAAGCACGGCCGCATCCCCCAGGTCGGCCACAACCTTTTCCCCGAGCTCGGGTTCCAATCCGTGTATTAATACACGCGCGCCTTCCCGGACGGCCCGCCGGGCAATGGCCTCGCCAATGCCCTGGGTGCTGCCGGTAACGATGATCACTTTATCTTTGAGTCTCATGCCCGGGAGCATAGTGGATTGCCCCTTGTTTGACCAGTAGGCTGCGTCGAAAACTATTTATACTTGGCGGTTCATCTCAGCCCGGCTGCGTGGTAATCTAGCAACTCGTAAATATGTGCATTTCACCCAACTAAAGGACCGCTATGAAACGTTTTAAATCTCTGATCATTCTTTCTACCCTCAGCGTCAGCAGCCTGTTTGCTCAAGGCCCCGGCGAGTGGGCTCCGTTCCAGATTTCATTGTTTGACCCGGTGCAGCTCCACACCTCCGATATCTCGGTCCATGGACTGCGCTTGAACGTGCTTTACGGCTTCAACACGGAAGTCACCGGCGTGGATCTGGGTCTGGTGAATCGCACAGCGGCAAAGTCCACCGGTCTCCAGATTGGGGTTGCGAACATCACCGAAGGCGATGTCGTGGGCGAGCAGGTCGGCGTGGTCAACTGGGCGGCAGGTAATGTTTCCGGTGCGCAGGGCGGTGGCGTCAGCTATGCGGTAGGGAATGTAACTGGCGGTCAGGGCAGCTACATCCTCAGCTGGATCGATGGGAACCTCACCGGGGTGCAGGGCGGCCTCGCCACCTACTGTCGCGGTTCCGTGGATGGCGGCCAGGTGGGCGGCTTCAATTGCGCCTCCACCATGAACGGGATCCAGTTCGGTGCCGTCAATCGCGTGAAGACCGGTTCCGGCCTGATGATCGGCATCGTGAATTGGGCAGATCAGCTGGACGGCCTGCAGATCGGCCTGGTGAATATTCTGGGCAACAGCAGCGTGTATCCGGTGTTGCCGTTCATCAACGCTGAGTTCTAATGTAGCATGGGCTTCAGCCCGTCCCCATGTCCTCAGCCATCGGGACCGCGTTCCAAGCTACAAAAAAAGCCCCGGGTCCAACCCGGGGCTTTTTGCGTCTTCGCGTCGGCGCGCAATCAATAGTAGTAATGCAATCCGAGGCCGAAGCCGTAGTCCTTGTCATCCGCCTGGCGGTTGTCGGTGAGGTAGATGTTCTCATCGGCCCAGGAAAGCTTCAGCGATGCTTTGACGGCCATGTTCTTCTGGATGAAGTACTTCACCCCGAGATTTAGGCGGAAGAACAAGGATTTGTCATCCTGCAGGACGCCATTCCGCTGGAGCTTGCCGAAGCCAATGTCGGTGCCGATAAAGGGGACGAACGGCGTGCCGCTGCTGATGTTTTCCTCGAGCCAGAAAGCGAAGTAGGTCAGGTCCCCTTCGTTGCCATCTTGATGGCCGATGTAGAGTCCCATTTCATCGAGGGGGCCTTCGCCGATGCCAAAGCCCACCTGACCCGCGAATTCGACATCGCCATCGCCCCCTTCGTTATCGAGAACGATTTCCGTCTGGAGGCTTTTGTATTCGTCGGCGTGAAAGTTGGACTCGAAATCGAGCGCGTATGCCGGGCTGGCGATGAAGCCTGCAACCGGGAGGAGTAAGGTGAACATCCATTTTTTCATGTATTCTTTCCTACGTAAGAGGGGGTTATCGAGAATGCTGCCATTCTGCATGGAAATCCTTAAGAGAGTCAAACATTCTCGCCTTGGCGGTTGAGAGTTTTTCGTGGGGCTGATTGCCGCCCGGAATGAGCACGCAATCGATTTCCATGGCAGCCGCCACCTCCGCATCGTGCAGCGTGTCGCCGATGAGCAGGGCGAAGGGTCGTTGATCTCCGAGGACTTCCGCCAGCTGAATCCCCTGCTTGATTTTGCCCCGGGCGTAAATGTCGTCGAGCCCTTGAATGGTTTTGAAGTGGTGATGAATGCCAAAGTGTTCGAGGATGTGGGTCAGGCCTTCGTGGTGATAGGCGGACAATACATACTGCTGGCATTCCTCCGCAAAGAGGGCCTCCAGCAATTCTTCAGCCCCGTGCTGGAGGGCGCATTCATAGCGTCGGGCGTCATACTCCTCCATAAACTCAGAGCCCGCCTCCTCGAAGGTTTCGGTCTCAAACGTGAAACCCGCCTGCCGATAATACTCGAGCAGGGGAAAGGTGAAGATTTCCTGGTAGCGCGTTTCACTCAGCTCCGGCAGCCCCCGTTTGCGCAGGGCATTGTTCATGACATCGAGACAGAGCCAGGCATCGTTCAGCAAGGTGCCGTTCCAGTCCCAGATGATATGTCGGTAGTGACGCATGCGGTCTCGATGCTTACCTGTTGGAATGCCATTGACTCAAGCAATTCCGGGCGACACATTCGCGGGACTATGAAATTATTCTTAATCGCCCCCCTCTTTGTTGTCTGTTTTCTATTCATCAGCCCTCGTGTCCTGGGAGATGAGCTCCCCGGAGCATCCGGTCCCATCGAATATTGGCGTCCGATCATGGACGAACCCCAGGAGACCTTCTGGGATACCCGCCTGGGTTTTGTTTTCCCCTCGAAGACCTCTTCCACTTTGTGGGACGATGTCAGCATCATTGAATTGAGCGCCTGGGGATCCCTCATGTATTGGGAAACCACCTTCGGTGCCGATTTTGATATCCGCGGGAAATGGGACTCCTTCATCCTCCAGGGATTCGACGGAACCAGCTCCGGTTATCCGCTCACCGCCGCGCGCATCAGCATGCAATACTCGCAACGGTTTGAGAATAACTATGGCTTGCGCCTGCGCGCGGAGCCGGGCCTGTACACCGCCTTCGAAGGCCTGGGCGGTGAAGACTTCGGCGTTCCCTTCGGTATCCTAGGCACCTACGATGCCAATGAAGCCGTCGGCGGTATTTTCGGGATCAACATTTATCCCGGCTTCGACCAGGTGGTCGATCCCGAGATGGGCATTCGCTATGTGCCCAACGAAGCCTTCTCCCTGCATGCCGGCTATCCGGAGACGCGCTTGAAGTTTCGCCCCTATGAAGATGCGGGCCTGGATATCGGTATGCGCTTCATGCTCTGGCCCGAATTCCAGATGGATGAAAACGATGCGCGCGAACGGATCATGTATGACGAGTCCCGGCTGTTCGGCGAATTCAGCTGGACCCGCGATCGCCTGTCCCGCTGGTACGTGCAACTCGGTTACGCCTTCAATCGCGAAATCGATTTCGAAAAAGCTGAAGGCCCGATCGACGTCGATGACGGGTTCTACATTCAGTTCGGCCTCGGCGGATTGCTCTAAGCGATCGTCATGTTCTGGCTCTATGCCATCTTGTTCATCCTGGCCATGGTCATTGGGTGGGTGATGGCCATTCTCGGACTGGGCGGCACCTGGATCATGCTCGGTGGTGCCGTGCTCTACGCCTGGCTTATCCCCGCCGCGAGTCCGTTTCAGATCGGCTGGACTGTGGTCATCATTCTCGGCGTGCTCGCGGGCCTGGGTGAGCTGGTGGAATTTCTCGCCGGCGCGTTGGGAACCAAAAAAGCTGGCGGCAGTCGCCGCAGCGTGGCCCTCTCCGTCGTCGGCTCTCTGGTGGGTAGCCTGCTCGGGGCGATCGTGGGGAGCGCCATCCTGCCGGTCATCGGCACCCTCATCGGGGTCGTGTTCTGTGCCGGTCTCGGCGCGATGGGTGGATCCCTCCTCGGCGAACGCTGGAAGGGCACCCCGTTTAAAGAAAGCATGGGCATTGGGAAAGCTGCGTTCTGGGGACGCCTGCTCGGCACGGTCGGGAAAACGCTGTTCGGCACCTTGATGGCCCTGTTCGCATCGGCCGCCGTGTTTTTTTGATTCGTTCCTATCATCGGAACGCGCTGTTACACCCTTTTTACAATCACAGGCTGTCCTCGCGATACGTTTTGCCGTAGAGTTTGGGCCATTGAAACCACCCTGGAGTTCCCCTTATGAAAGCATCCGCTCTTGTCGTTCTCTTTGTCACGCTTTTCGCCTCGCTGCTGCGCGCGCAGGAAAGCACCATCACCGCGGTGACCATCTTTTCGGATCGGGCCCAGGTCACGCGGACGCTGAAGGTGGATCTGAAACCCGGGGTGCAGAAGCTCAGCCTCAAGAGCC
>JBLIND010000167.1:0-13125 GCA_047639095.1 Candidatus Omnitrophota bacterium
CTCATCCTCTTCACGGTATACGACCGGGCCATTCCAGAGCTCGACATCCACCTGGAGCAGCAACAGAAGCGGGGGGACAGCCCCATCGCGGCGCCTTTCGCAGCCCAGGTGCTCAAGGATCTGAGCACCTACGGATTTTCGACCCTTGAATGCCTGAATTACCTGGCCATGTTCTTTCAAATCAGGCGGGCCTTCTATTTTGTCGACCGCAGCCTGGTCGGGCGCAGCGACTGCATGCGCGCCTTGCGCCGGCGCCTGTGGAACAACATTTTCACCAGCGACATCCGCTGGTACGTGCGCCACCTCTGGAATCGTATGGAGGACTACTCCCTGATGCTGCTGGGCGAAACCGGCACCGGCAAAGGGGCTGCCGCACAAGCCATCGGCCGCTCCGGGCTCATACCCTACGATGATCGCAAGGGCTGTTTCGTGGAAAGCTTTGCCCAGGCCTTTAACTCCATCAATTTGTCTGAATTCACCGAGACGCTGATCGAATCGGAGTTATTCGGGCACCGCAAGGGCGCCTTTACCGGTGCGGTAGATCATTATGAAGGCGCCTTCGCGCGCTGCAGTCCACACGGCTCCATTTTTCTCGACGAACTGGGCGATGTGGCGGCCCCGGTTCAGATCAAGCTTTTGAATGTGATTCAAAATCGCACCTTCACCCCGGTCGGCAGCCGGGATCGCAAACGCTTTCAGGGCCGGGTCATTGCCGCCACCAATAAGGATCTCGATCAACTGCGGGCCCGGGGGGAATTTCGCGACGACCTCTATTACCGGCTGTGCAGCGACTGCATCCTGGTCCCTCCCCTGCGCACGCGCATCCAGGAGGATCCGCGCGAGCTCAAGGATATGGTCTCCCACCTCCTGATCCGCCTGACCGGCAACAAAGATCGCGAAGCCTTCGACCTGGTTATGGAAACCCTCGAGCGCGACCTGCCCCCGGAGTACGCCTGGCCGGGCAACGTCCGGGAGTTGGAGCAGGCGATTCGCCGCGTGCTCATCACCCATGAGTATACCGGGGACTCCAAGCCGACCTCAGACGGCGGTGAGGGCCTCGGCGCCGCCCTGTTCAACGGGACGCTTACCGCGAATGAGCTCATGGCTCAGTACTGCAAACACCTCTTCAAGCTGCACCCGAATTATTCGCGGGTAGCCGAGATTGTGGAGCTGGATCGGCGCACGGTGAAAAAGTATATCGACGCCGACTAGCGCCGCAGTATGGAGCACCGCTCCGTCCCGCTGGTTCAAGGGTTTCGCGTTCGGAGGTTGGCGAGGGACCGGGGGACGACAGGGGCTGAACCTGCATCCCCACATGGCAGCGCTTGACGGCATCCACTCGTTGAAACATACTGCGCACCATGGAGACGCTGGAGCAACCCGCCACACAACCATCCGTCTGGATGGTGATGATTGGCTACAACTATATCGCCGATACGCTTGCTGCTTTTGAAAGCCTGCAGAAAAGCGACTACCCCAACCTGCATTATATCTTCGTCGACAACGGATCGAGCGATGACTCACAACAGGTGGTCTTCGACCAGGTTCCCGACACCGACATCATCTGGATCCGGGACAATATTGGCTTCGCCCGGTCCAACAACCTGGGGATCAAGCATGCGCTGGATCGCGGCGCCGACTACGTGTTTATGATCAACAACGATGTCGAGGTCGCTCCGGACATGGTCAGCAAGCTGGTCGAAGCGGCGGAAGCCTCTGAAACAATCGGCCTGGCCGTCCCGAAGATCTACTACTTCGACGAGCCCGAAATCATCTGGTCCGCCGGATGCCGCTACCGGAAATTTCCTCCGATCATCAAACTGAATACAACCGACGGCAAAGACGACGGCCGTTATGACCAGCTGCTGAGCGTCGATTTCATCACGACCTGTGCGGTGCTCATCAAGCGCGAGGTCATCGAAAAAATTGGCCTGCTCGACCCCAACTGCTTCCTCTACTGGGAAGATTACGATTTGAGCGTTCGCGTGCGAGAAGCCGGCTACCAACTGGCGCACGTGCCCAAGGCGCACCTCTGGCACAAGGTTTCCCGCACCACGCAAAAAGGCAAACCCAATCCGGGCGTATGGAAAATTCGCGGCACCAGCAAAGCCGTATTCTGCCGGTCCCACCCGCAATACCGCGCCATCTGCTTCCCGGGTTACCCCCTGGTCGCCAGCCTCGGCTTTCTGCTGAGTGGCAAATCCAGCATCATTTCCGCCTTTTGCGCGGGGCTCAAGGAGGGTAAGACGGGTCCCTTGAAACCGATACCCACATGGACGGATGAACTCGGCGATGCCGGAGAAGTGATGCGAACCGTATGAAACTCGTCGTACAAATACCCGCTTTGAACGAAGCGATCACGATCAAGGAAGTCATCGAAAAAATTCCGCGCGACATTCCTGGAATCGATGAGGTCGAAGTCGTCGTCGTAGACGATGGCTCCACGGATGGCACAGACACCCTGGCACGTGAAGCCGGAGCCTTCGTGGTCCGGCATGAAAAGCCCCGCGGCGTCGGCGCCGCGTTTCGCAGCGGCATCGACAAATCGGGCTCGCTCGGCGCAGACATCATCTGCACCATCGATGCCGACATGCAGTTTAATCCCGCAGACATTCCCAAGCTGGTTGAGCCGATTGCCCGAGGTGAAGCGGACTTCGTCACCGCCTCCCGCTTCATGGACAGCGACCTGATCCCCGACATGCCGAAAGCCAAAAAGTGGGGCAACGATTTTATGGCCCGGTGGATCAGCGCCTTCACCAAAAAACGTTTTTACGATGTGAGCTGTGGCTTTCGCGCCTACTCACGCAACGCGTATCTGCGCCTGGTACTGACCGGCGAATTCACCTACACTCACGAGACCTTCCTGTGCCTGGCCTACGCCCGCGTGCCGATGCTGGAAGTGCCGATCGTGGTGCGTGGAGTGCGCGAGCACGGTCAGTCGCGGGTCGCCAACAATCTCTTCCGCTACGGCTTCCGCACGGCGAGCATCATCCTGAAAACCTACCGGGACTATAAACCCCTGCGATTCTTCGGGTGGTTTGCTGCGATCAGCTTCCTCATTGGCAACGCCTTCTTCCTGTTCCTCCTCGGTTGGTACATCCATGCCGGGAAATTTTTCCCGCACAAGTGGGCGGGCTTTGTCGGCGCTTTCTTCACCGTGATCGCCCTCATGCTGCTGATCGTGGGCGTGTTCGCGGAAATGCTCGATCGGATGCGCATTGCCAATGATGAAGTGCTGTTCCGGGTGCGCCGGCTGGAATACGAGCTACAACGCGACCGGGACCTGAAAAACCGCTAGCAGGTTGCTACAGGTGGACGCGGATCAGTGTTCCAACCAGCCCTGCTCGACCAGCGAGGGGCGAAACAATTCGTTGCCGCTGAGGTATAACTTGCCTGCAGTTTCGGCAAAGTACCGCCCTTCTTCGACCCGGCCATCCGCAAAGGCCCAGGCTGCGTGGACATAATAAAAGTACGGGGTCTGCGGATCCAGCTTCACCTTGGTGACCAGGCTGCGGGCCTCCTTCGCCTTGCCGGTCAGCAGGTAACAGAGGATGACTTTATACTCCAGCAGCTCACGACTCAGGCTGTCATCCCGGATGAGGAGATATTGTTCCAAAGCGAGGTCGTACTTTCCTTGCAGGTAATACAACTCCGCGAGGTTAAACAGATAACGTCCCTGGAGAGGCGCGACCAGGAGCGCCTTCTTGAAATTGTTTTCGGCATCGGCGAAGTTGGCGCGCTTGGAGGCGACCATGCCTTTGATGGTATAGTACAGCTCGTTCTTCTTCTCCTGGGCAAAGGCAATCTCCAGCGCCTGCTCCGCCTGATGGAACCGCGTCTGCTGGAGAAAGGTTTGAACCGTTGATAGATCCGGCTCCGCACGCAGGGAGAGAGACAGACCCGCCAGTAGAAGACTCAGGCCGTATACGCTGAGCCGGCGGGGATAAGGGGGCATGGCTGACACTGGAAGAGGCTGCCTCCGAAATAGACTAAGCCACAGGCTTAATCTTTTTACGCACGGTCCGCAGCAGCAGAACGCCAATGCCGATCAGAGCGGCCGTGTTGGGCTCGGGGATGTATTCGACGACAAACTTAGCGGTGAACGATCCAATGGGTGCCACTCCAGAGGTACTTTGATAGATCGTGTCAGATGGTCCGGCCCAGATGATGTCGTTGTTGGGGAGTAAGTCGGGATCACTGCTGTAATCAATTTCCGCCCAGACATAGGCTTCCAGAAAATAAGTGCCCGTGGTATCCGCGTAATTCAGCAGACTCACGCCGGCATTCGTAAGCTCATGCCGTTCGTCACCCGGATTCACCAGGTTCGAGAATTGATTGAAATCCAAGGTGAGAAAATCCCCGGGTGTATCGCCTTCCTTGTACATACGATAACTGAGATGTGCGGTGAGCACATTGTCGAAGGCGTTTTCAAAGGTGTTGTTCTCAAAGCCATTCAAAATGAGCTTATCCACGCCACGAATGAAGGGCTTCTGCCCAACGATGTTGTTCTCGTTCAGCCGCTTGCCGTTGAAGGCTTCGTTCGGAGAGGCACTTGGTCCAAGCGAGAAGTATTCGTTTCCGTTACCGAAATCGAGAATGATGAAGGAGCCGCTATCCCCGAAAAAGCCGAAACCCGCTTGTGCGGGGACCGCAAAAACCAGGGCCAGGGAGGCTGCCATGAGGTATATAGCTTTACGCATGCAACAAAAATAACCCTATCCGCTTACATGCGTCAATAGTGGCGACGGGTAATCGAGGGTAAAATACCGTGATATTGGGGCTTACAGCCTCGCCCAAGCACCCGAAACCGCCCGGGAAAGCGGGTACAGCAGACACCGCTTATCAATCAGGCCTGAACAGGCACCTCGTCGGCGGCCAACTTTCCCGATTGCACCATGAGATCGAAACCCAGCAGGCTTTGGCGGATGCCGGAGGCCATCGGGGTCAACCGCATCTCAGGAAAGGCCGCGCAGCTCAGCTCGTCATCCAGATCACACGCAAACGGATAGGGATCGGGCGATTCACGGATGCGTACAGTGCAGGGCCTGCCCAACTCCTCACAAACGCCTTCGACAATGGTCACAAACTCGTGCGTGTGGATCGTGGTTCCACGAAGATTAAACACACCATAGCCCTCGAATGGCGCGAGCGCGGCCTCACCAAAACCCGCCCCCACATCACCCACATAATGGTAGGTCTCGCGACCGTCATAGGGAATCGCGTATTCCAGGCCGAGGGCCAGCGCTTTGAGCGCGGTTGTCGGGGCGGAAGTCAGCCCCAGATCGCGACCGGGACCGTAGGTCGTGGACAGGCGGAGGCTGACCGTGGGCACCCCGGTTTCCATGTGAAACGCCTGGGCCATCCCCTCTCCGGCGGTCTTCCAGTAGCCGTACAAATTCGGAGGCAGATACGGATCCGTCGGTTTAACCGTCGGGCCCGGATAAAGCGTACGCGGCCCGTACACCGCAGAGGAACTCGCAAATACCATGCGCTGCAGGTGATCGCCCAGGGTGGCGGCAGCTTTGAAGACATTCACCGAACCGATCAGGTTGATGTCCATGCCGCGAAAAGGATGCGCCTGGCAATCGGGTGTCTGCAAGCCAGCCAGATGGATCATCTGGGTGGGTTGGTGACGGGCGACCACGGAAGCAAGTTCATCCGCATGGGCAATATCACCTCGAACGATCTGTACACGTCCCGCGGCTGATTCGCTCAGGCGTTCACAGCTGCCCGAGCGACTCAAACCGATCACCTCATCGGCTCCGTGCGCAAAGAGATAGTCGATGGTGGCCGCGCCAATGCAGCCGCTGAACCCGGTAATCAGTACTTTATTCATATCGCCTCCAAAAGAAACGGGGCGCGAATGCGCCCCGTTTCAACTTCAATTTTCGCGCGGGATTAAGCGCTTTCAGCCGTATGCGCATCGCGCACTTTGATCATGGTATCCAGGATCGTATTGTAGGTAGCCTGCTCTTCCAATACGTCGTTCGGGAACATGCAACCATCCCAGCAGATGTGCTTGATGCCGCGTGACTCGGCATCTTTCAACCAGTACTGCGCGCAGGCCGTGATGTCCAACTTGCCATTGGGATCGTCCGCCAGGCAGTGCTTGCCGGTTTTGTCGTGCGAACCGGTGCCATGCACGGTGCCATCGTTCTGGGCGACATGGAAGTCGATCGTCCAGGGACGCAGCGCGTCGGTCATCGTCTTGTACGCTGCATCAAACTCCGCCTGACTGTAGCCTTCCTGCACCAGGGCGTGCTCGGGAGCGTTGTAACCCATGAGATAGAGGTAGGTGTGTGCGAGGTCAGCCTGGAAGCCGAGGCTTTCCGGCATGCCGACCGCTTCGAGCAGATCGAGCATGTCGCGCCAGGAATGCATGCCCGCCCAGCAGATTTCGCCTTCGGCGGCGAGGCGTTCGCCGTTGTCCGCCGCAATCTTGGCCGCCTTCTTGAACGTGTCCGCGATGCGTGCGGTGCCAACGGCTTTATCCGCGCGCCATTTCTCCACGCCGAACTCGGCAGAGTCGATACGAATAACGCCGCCGTCGCGCACGCCGTGCTCGTTAAAGATTTTTGCGATGCGACACGCTTTTTCAACTGCGGTAAGGAACTTGCCCTGCTGCTCATCATCACCCATGGCCGAATCGCCGACCGTGCCCGGCCAGACCGGTGCAACGAGGGAGCCGACTTTGAAGCCGTGGCTGGCAATTTTGTCCGCAATACCGCGCAGCTCATCATCGGAAGCATCCGGATCGGTGTGCGGCAGAAAGAGAAAGTAGTCGATGCCGTCGAACTTCTGGCCATTGACCTCCGCCCCAGCGGTGAGTTCCAGCATGCGATCGAGACTGATCGGAGGATGATCCGTGCCGTCTTCTTTACCAACCAGGCCGGGCCACATTGCATTGTGCAGTTTGAGAACGCTCATTTGTTTTACCTTTTCGTTACAGTTTACGTTAAAAATCAAAAACGATGGTCGTAGTAAACACATCGAATCCATGAATTTGAACCGGAAAATCACGAATATTTTGTGAGCTTGCCCGCAGGCAGGGATTCCGCTAATTCTAGTGTTTTCGCAAAACGACCCCCCATTTAAGGAAGATACGTATGGCCATGGAAATCGAAAAATACAGTTTTGGCGTCGGCGACCGTTTCGCCCACCAGGCAAAAGCCCAGTTAAAAGCCATCCAGCTCGGCGTCGCGGCCGGAGCGGAGATCGTACCCGTCTGGAATAAATCCAATCGTGAACACGTCACGATCGGCTCGGAGCCGCCCAGCCTGCGCCATGCTGCCGACGAAGCCGTGAAGACCCTCGGCTGGGATCGCAATTATTATGTCGATGCCGATCATATCAACCTGGATATCGTGGAAGGCTTTCTGGACTGCAGCGATTTCTTCACGCTCGATGTCGCAGACTACATCGGCCAACCCGCCGATCCAGCCGCGGTCACCGCCTTTCTCGACCGCCACCCGGAGCTGATGGGCTCGGTCCAGATTCCCGGAATTGATGGGGCCATCGAAATTACCCGCGCCTACGCAGAAGGCGTCGCCAACCAGTTCTTCAACGCGGTGACGGAAGCCGGCAAGATCTACCGGCACATCGCCGAACGTAAGGGCGAAGGGAATTTCGTTACCGAAGTCTCCATGGATGAGACCGATGCCCCGCAGACCCCGCCGGACATGCTGATTATCCTCGCGGCCATCGCAGACGAAAAGATTCCCATCCAGACGATCGCCCCCAAGTTCACTGGCCGCTTCAACAAGGGCGTGGACTACGTCGGCGACGTGGTCCAGTTCGAGAAAGAATTCAACGATGATCTCGCGGTCATCGCCTATGCGATCGCTCAATACGGCCTGCCGCACAACTTGAAACTCAGCGTGCATTCCGGAAGTGACAAGTTTTCGATTTACGGGCCGATCAAACGTGCGCTCAAGGCGACCGGCGCCGGCTTGCACATCAAGACGGCCGGTACGACCTGGCTGGAAGAGTTGATCGGACTCGCCGAAGCAGACGGAGAAGGCCTGGCCCTGGCTAAAGAAGTCTACGCCCAGGCGCTTGAGCACAAAGAAGCCCTGTGTGCGCCGTACGCATCGGTGATTGATGTCGATGACGCCGCCCTCCCCTCCGCGGATGAAGTTGCCGGCTGGACCGCGACGCAGTATGTCAACGCGCTTCGCCACGATCAGAGCTGCCCGGAGTTCAACCCCAGCTTCCGCCAGCTCCTGCACGTCGGGTATAAGGTAGCCGCCAAGCTGGGCGACCGCTACCTGAACATGCTGGTTGAATGCGAAGAATCAATCACGCGCAATGTGTGCACGAATCTTTTTGATCGTCACATCAAGCCCTTGTTCCTGGACGACTGAACAAGCGGGTATCATGGCCTTTATACACGACGACTTCCTCCTGGGTTCCAAGCCCGCACGCAAGCTGTATCATGCGTACGCGGTCGATGAGCCGATTCTCGACTACCACAACCACCTGCCGCCACAGGACGTGGCCGGGAATCGGCAATTTAACAACCTCTTCGAGATCTGGCTGGAGGGCGATCATTACAAGTGGCGCGCCATGCGGGCAAACGGAACCGAAGAACGCTTGTGCACGGGTAAAGCCGATCCCAAGGAGAAGTTCCTCGCCTTTGCCCGAACCGTACCCAACACCCTGCGCAACCCGCTCTACCATTGGACGCACCTTGAGCTGAAACGATATTTCGGGATCGATGAGCTCCTCAGCGAGACGACCGCCGACGCCATCTGGGAGCAGGCGAACGATCAACTCGCGACGGAAAGCCTGCGCACCCATGGCATCCTCGAGACCTTCAAGGTCAAGGCCTTGTGCACGACGGACGACCCGGTGGACGACCTCGCCCATCACCAAGCCTACATGGCCACGCAACCCGGATGTAAAATGTACCCCGCGTTCCGTCCGGACAAGGCCTTCGCCATTGCCGACACCGACAACTGGAACGCCTGGGTGGACCGCCTCGGTGCCGCGAGCGACACCGACATCGCCACCTACGAAAATTTCAAGGACGCGCTCAAGCAACGCCATGATTTTTTCCACGCCCAGGGCGGACGGCTCTCCGATCACGGCATGAGTTATGTCTATGCCGACTTTATCCCCGAGCCCGAAGCTGCGGAGATTTTCGACATCGCCCGGGCGGGCGGCGAAATTTCACAGGAGCTGGGCGATCGTTTTGCCGCCAATGTCCTGCTCTACACCGGACAGCTCGATGCGGAAAAAGGCTGGACGAAACAGTTTCATGTCGGGGCCTTGCGGAACAACAATCAACGGCTGTTCAAGTCGCTCGGCGCGGACATCGGCTGCGACTCCATGGGCGACTGGTCCCAGGCCGAAGCGCTTTCGACCTTCCTGAGCCGGCTCGATGCCGAAGGTGGCCTTCCGCGAACCATCATCTACAATAACAACCCGGTGGACAACTACACCTTCGCCACCATGATCGGCAATTACCAGGGCGACGGCATTCCCGGCAAAATGCAATTCGGCTCCGGCTGGTGGCATCTGGACCAGAAGGAGGGCATGGAAATGCAACTCAACGCCCTGTCGAATACCGGATTGCTCGCGCGCTTCGTCGGCATGCTGACCGACAGCCGTTCCTTCATGAGTTTTCCACGCCACGAATATTTCCGCCGCACGCTCTGCAACCTCATCGGGCGGGATATCGCCAACGGCGAACTGCCAGACGATTACGAACTGGTGGGTAACATGGTCCGCAACATCTGCTATGCCAATGCCCGCGACTACCTCCAACTGGACGTCGATTAGACAGCAGGGATCCCCATGGTTGAAAGCAAAAGCAAAACCGTCATGCGGATCAGCTACAATGCGCCCGTCACGCTGACCTTCACCCTCCTCTGCCTCGCCGCCACGGTCATCGGCATGGTGTCGCGGGACACCATGAATGCCCTGTTCAGCGTGCAGTCGCACATGAACATGATGAACCCGATCTCCTGGCTCCGCCTGATCAGCCACCCCATCGGCCACGCGGGTTGGGAGCACGTCACGGGCAATCTCCTGTTCGTGCTGCTGCTCGGACCGGTCCTGGAGGAGAAGTATGGCAGCAAACGGCTCCTGACCATGATGCTCATTACGGCACTCGTGACCTCCGTCGCGGTGATCTTCGTATTTAAGATCAATCTGGTGGGCGCGAGTGGCATCGTATTCATGCTGATCCTGCTCAGCTCCCTGGTGAACTTCAAGAGCGGCCAAATCCCCCTCACCTTCGTTCTGGTCGCGATCCTGTTCTTCGGCCGGGAGGTGGTTTCCGCGTTGAAACCCGATCACGTATCCCAGGCCGCCCACATCATCGGCGGGGTGTGCGGCAGCCTGTTTGGCTTTTCAAAGAAGCTGTAGCCCGCCCGCTTAGACGCCGAGCGCGGTTTCCTTCTTCAACCGCTTCAATTTCCCCGACAAGGCCACCCGCTTCACATTCGACATGCGATCGATGTACAAGACCCCGTTCAGATGATCGATCTCGTGCTGCATGCAGCGCGCCAGCAAACCGGTCGCCTCGAGCTCCAGCTCCCCGCCGGACAGATCCTGAAATTTCACCGTCACGCCCACGGGTCGAATCACGTTGCCGGTGATTTCCGGAAAGCTCAGACAGCCCTCCTCATAGGGCTCCTTTTCTTCGGACTGCGCAGTCACGACCGGATTTACCAGCACCAGCGGCATCGCCACATCCGGATGGAGGCGCACCCCGGTATCGTCCGTATCGGCCTTCTCGGGGATGTCGATCACACACAGATTGAGCGCTTTGCCAACTTGCTGGGCGGCGAGACCGATCCCTTCGGCATCGTGCATGGTCTCCACCATATTCGCGGCCAACTCCTTTAGCGCATCGTCAAATGCGGTGATGGCGACACCCTTCTGGCGAAGGACAGGATTGGCAAATTTTGTAATTTCATAAATCATGGGATTAAATTATAGCCTACGGCAGATGAATTCAACGCTGATCATCATTCCAACGTACAATGAAAGCGATAACGTAGCGAAAGTCGCGGCGTCCGTGTTTGCTACGCTCCCGGAAACGGACATCCTTTTCGTGGATGACAACTCGCCCGACGGCACCGGAGCGATCCTCGACGACATGGCGGCGGCGGACCCCCGCGTCCAGGTCCTGCATCGTAAAGAAAAGGACGGACTGGGTCGCGCCTATATCGCGGGATTCCGATGGGCCCTGGAAAAGCCCTATGCGCATATCCTGCAAATGGATGCCGACCTCTCACACGATCCCGGTGCCCTGCCCGACATGCTCGAAGCCGCGCGGAAATACGATGTCGCCGTCGGTTCACGCTATATTGGGGGCATTCGTATTGTGAATTGGCCCTTGAGTCGCCTGATCCTCAGCAAGGGCGCGTCCACCTACGTTCGCCTGGTGACGGGCATTCCAATCATCGATCCCACCAGTGGATACAATTGCTACGGACGCCATGTCCTGCAGGCGATGAACCTCGATGAGATCGATGCCAGCGGCTACTCGTTTCTGGTGCAGCTGAAGCACCAGGCATGGATGCTCGGCTTTCAACTCACCGAAGTTCCCATCATCTTTTTCGAGCGTCGCTCCGGGGAATCCAAGATGAATGCGGCCATCATTCGCGAGGCTGTATTGCTGGTCTGGAAGATCGTCTTCCGCTGCCGTTTCCGACGCTCGCCCCGACAGGCATGTCACCCGCAAAGCATCGCGGCAGGTAACCGCTAAGATGCCGCCGCTGATCAAGGCCCTGCGGCCACACCAGTGGATTAAGAATGCCATTGTTCTCGCGGCCCTGATTTTCGCCTACGGCGATCGAAACCAGGTTCTCGGCCAGGAGCAGGTCCTGCTCAACCTGCTCGCCGTGGCCTGCTTCTGCATGATCTCCAGTTCGATCTACCTGATAAACGATGCCAAGGATGTCGAGCTCGACCGCCAACACCCGACCAAACGGTTTCGTCCCATCGCGGCGGGTCAGCTGAGCATACGAGCGGCCCTGATCACCTCCGGCCTGCTGACCCTGCTCAGCCTGGGCACGGCTTTCGCCATCAACCGCGACTTCGGACTGGTCATCCTGGCTTATTACGTCATGCAGCTGGCCTATACCCAGGGCTTGAAACGCATCGCCTTTGTGGACGTGACCATCATTGCCCTCGGCTTCGTCCTGCGTGCCCTGGGCGGCGCCCTCGCCATCAGCGTAACGATTTCCCCCTGGCTTCTCCTCTGCACCATGCTGCTCGCTTTATTCCTGGGCCTGTGCAAACGCCGGCACGAGAAAGTCGTCCTCAGCGACCTCAACGACCAGGCGCGCCCCAGCTTGAAACGGTACAGCCAGGGCAACCTGGACGCGGCCATTCTTTTTGTCGCGGGAGCTACGGTCATGGCCTACGCCCTCTACACGGTTGCGCCCGATACCATAGATAAATTTGGCAGCCGACGCCTGATGGTGACGGTGCCCCTGGTGGCGGCGGGCCTCTACCGCTACTTCCGACTCGTCTATCAACATGAAGAGGGCGGACGTCCCGAAAAGGTCCTGCTCACCGACCCGCCCCTCATCCTGACCATGCTGGCCTATGGAGTCATTACCGTGACCCTGTTTTTGCTGGCTTGAACGGCCGATTGAACAAACGGCGCCCTCCCCGGTCTAATCTTGACCTTAGCAACCGGAATCTCTACACATGGCGCCTTTACCGGAGCTCGAATTGGCACAAAAAATAAATACTGAAGAAGCCGCAGCAACTGCAATCGATCAAGACATCCCCCAGAACCTCCACGGAGTGAATGGCAAAATCCTGGCCAAGGCCGATTGGATTGCTTTCTGGCTGACCTTTCTCGCTACGCTCGCTGTTTACACCTGGACCCTCAACCCCACGGTCAGCCTTGAAGACTCGGGAGAGCTCGCGGTCGCGGCCGACTATCTCGGGGTCCCCCCCCCCCCCGGCTACCCCATCTGGACCCTGCTGGGTTGGTTTTTCCAGTGGGTCTTCAACTTCGTCCAGTACAATGGCAACCCCAACCCCGCCTGGGGCGTTGCCTTCATGTCCGCGTTCTTTGGCGCACTGGCCTGTGGCTGTGTCGGCATGCTGATATCCATCTCCGGTCGTCATATGGTCGAAGGGCTCAAAAAACAGAAG
>JBLIND010000168.1:0-13084 GCA_047639095.1 Candidatus Omnitrophota bacterium
CCGATTTTCTCTTCTCGGAGAGCAATGTGCTCTCCTGTGTCACTGGCCTGGCGCAGCCACCTTTCATTTCCAGCAATGATTTTGTCCCGGGCGCGATTGCGGATCACGTCACCTCGTTCGGCGGCTTGATCGATCCGGTTGCCAATCAAACGTCGGCCAAGGAATGGTTGCGCGCGGGTTGTGTGGGCACCTACGGGACGGTGGTCGAGCCCTGCAATTTCACCAACAAGTTTCCGGCGGCCTCGACCCACTATTATTATGCACGCGGCTTCAGCATGGGGGAAAGCTATTATCAAGGCTTGAGTCATCCCTACCAGGGCATCGTCCTCGGCGATCCACTCTGCCAACCGTTCGCCGTTCCCATTGCGGTTGCGGTCGTCGCGGGCCTGTCCCCGGTTGTGAGCGGCAACCTGACCCTCAGCCTTTCCGCCGCCAGTGCAGATACCAATCGATGGGTGGATCGCATGGAGCTTTATGTCGATGGAATGTTTTACCAGACGGTCACGAATCTCCTGCCCACCGCGGGCAATGTCGTTGACGCCAATCTGAACGGGACAACGCGCAGCTATACGGTTCAGCCAGGTGATCAACGGGAGGATGTTGCGGCGGGCTTGCAGGTCGCCCTGGCCGCTCCACCCGGGTTCGGGATGCAGACGGAATTCCATTCCGACCGGATCCAGATCAAGCAGCAGGCCCTGGGAGTCTCGGGTAGCAGTATCCCTTACGCCGCCGGGGCACGGATGGGATCGGCGTCGCGCCAGACGGTCCACGTGGCGGCATTATCCAATACCCTGCTGGAGACGGCGGCCCGCGCACGCCAAAAACTGTCCGTCGAGGGGACGCCGATCTTTAATAACGCCTTAACCGCCAGCATCAAACGACTGGACGGTCAGACCTTCACCCATACCGTCAACCGCGTTTTCGGGGACACGCGTCTCAGCATGGTTACCCGCCTGATCGAGGCGATCAATGGCGACATCAATCTGCAGGTCCCCGGCGGATGTGCGGCGCGCGGCCTGGTGGACGTTGACATGGAAGATTACACGGAGTTTCAGCTCTTCGCCCATACCAACACCTGGGAAAGCGCGAACCTGGAGGTGACCTTTAATGCATCCGGCGTCGGATTTAGCGGATCCTACAACGGGGCTTTTCGCTCTAATGCCGGGCAAATGGCCGCTCGGGGAACCCTCCTGCTTGCCAGCGGAGCTCCCGTGCTGCAGGCAGACGTATCGCTCGACACCTCCAGCCTGGCCGATGGGCCGCATGTGCTGTCCATCATCGCCTACGAAGGGAGTGCGGTACGAACCCAGGGGCAAACGAACGTTGCCGTCGTCGTGGATAATCACAACATGACCAGTGAGATCGCCTGGCCACCGCCCTTCAAAACCTTTATCCGGTATGAGTCGGTGAGCGTCCAGATCGAAGCAACCACTGATGTTGGATCGATCACTTCGACGAAGCTTTTCGTGGAAGGCAAAGCGCAGGCCTCGGTCGTTTTTGATGCCGGGAACTACCCCGCGGGACCCCTCATTCTTTTTGCCGAAGCGCAGAATTCGGCGGGTCAGACCGTGCGCAGCGAGCCGGTCGAAATCATCCTGCTGGAGAATGAGGATGCCGATGGCCTGGGTGACGATTGGGAGATCCTGCACTTCGGTGACATCACCAGTTGGGCGGGCACGAACGATGTCGACAACGATACGCGGGACAACACGTATGAATTCGTAACCGATACCGACCCGAACGATCCCGAGGACTTTTTCACCTTCTCCATCCTGCTCGATCCGATGCTCCCGCAAGTCGAATTTCAATTTCCCACCAGCGCACAACGGATGTATCAAATCGAATACCAGGACGATCTGCTTTCGAGTGGCTGGAACGCGATGATGCCGCTCTTTCCCGGGAGTGGCGCGGCCACGAATATCGTTGCGCCTCCGCTCGTACCCCGGCGCTATTTTCGCGCCCGCATCGGGCTGCCCTGATGCAGTGATGCGCCCCGTTTTATGGGCTTACAATCACGGTCGTCGGCTGTAATAGCTGAACCCCCGGCAACGGCCTTACACTCAGGGTATGAAAAGAAACATCCTACGTGAAACAACCTCCTGGAAGATCCTGTTCCTCGCGCTGGTTCTTCTGCTCGGAGCGGGGATCTGCCTGGCGAACCTGCCGGGTTCGATCCTGTTAGAAATCCGGTCCGCCGGACCTCGTGTGTTCGGCCTGGGATCCCTCCTGGTTTCCATGGTTTCCATGGGGACCTGCGTGGGCTTCCTGCGCTGTCGGGGACCGCGCTAGGGGATCGCTTAGATCTGCGCAGCCTCTTCCATCAGCTCGATCAGCTCGAGAATATCGATCTGGTAGATCGCTTTGTGTTTTTGATGGTCTGAGGTGAGGTAGATCGATCCGAGTCGGCCATCGAGATCCTGCTCGATGTCGAAGAGGGCGTTATGCACGAACTGGTTGGCGATGAACTCCGCCGGATGCGTTTCCGGTTGGGGATTGTTCATGTGATAATGTTTTCGCCAGTTGCGCCAGTGCTTCAATTCGGTTTTCGCGGGTTTGTATCCGTAGACCTTCATGGGAATCTGCATGTGCGTGAAGTCGTCGGGCATGAGGTCCTCCTTCAGCAGTTTCCACATCGCGTAAAAGCCCTGGATCAGGCAGAGCTCGACCTTTACCGAAGCGGCCGGCCCCCATCCGGTGCGGTCCTTCACCTTGCGCACGTTCTGCGCCTGCTTCTCAATCATTTGCCGATAGAAATGTGCCGTGTTTGCCATAGGCTTATGGTATCACGCAGGAATGCATACCGTCTATGTCATATCGGTGTTCCTGCATATTCTAGCAGCTATTACCTGGATCGGGGGAGCCCTCTTCATTGCCTTGGTCCTTGTGCCGCTCCTGCGCCGTCCCGATATGCGTGAACAGGCCGGGCAGATTCTCCGTTTGTCGGGCCGACGCCTCAAAATCATCGGTTGGGTGAGCCTGCTCGTGTTGCTGATCACCGGCGTGGTGAACGTGCATTGCCGCGGGTGGCTTTCGGCCATGGGCACGGAGATCTTCTGGCAACGCCGGGAAGCCCAGGCCCTCGGACTTAAGCTCGGCATGGTCGGCCTGATCCTGGTCATTGCGTTTGTGCACGATTTTTTTATCGGCACCCGCGCGGCGAAAGCCATGAGCCTGGACCGGACCTCGCCGGAAGCCCGGCGCCTGCGTTTTGCCGCCTCCTGGATGGGTCGGATCAACCTGCTGCTCGGCATCGGGGTTGTTTTTCTCGGTGTTTTGTTAGTGCGCGGGGTCCCATGAGCCCCGTAATCCGCTTTTAAGCGGGTTTTCTTCGTGCAGATTACTGATGCATCCGGGTAATTTCGTCGGATGAATAGATTCTTTCTGTACCTCTCCCTTTCTGCGCTACTCGCGTTTCCTGCGTTGGCGCAATTCACCCTCGATACCAACACCAACAACATTGATCGCTTGGCTGGCGGCACTTGGTGGCTGGATGACGACAACAGTGGCAATGCCATCGGCGTGACCAACATCAACAGCGTCGCCACGCCCGATGGCGCGCTCCCCGGATGGGCGTGGACCCAGTCAGGCTTTCTCGTCGCCACAAACGGCCTCGTGACCGAGATCACCCCGGCCGATTCCGTCACCAACCTGATCACGGCTGGCGTGGGCGAGGTCTTTGAGCAATCCGCCGTGATGATCATGACCAACAACCTGGATGTCGGTTCCTGGATGACCCGTGCCGATCTTCAGATCAATGCCGGATCCACGCTCTCACTCGATCAAGGGGGACTGCTGTTTGATGGGGGGAGTCACTCGGTTCGCTCTACCGCGGGTGGCGGTTTTCTCACCAGCACCTACGACCCGGGCACCGGGACCAATGAGCTCTTCCTGATCGGCGCCAGCACGGCTTCGGGCTCCGGTCAAAACGCCCACACGGTGAGCGTCGTGATCCAGGACGGGGGCAAACCGACCCAGGTAATTTCCGACGGCTTTGCTCCGCTGCTCACCGGTCAGATGAATCTCGGAACGGCGAATACCTACACCGGTGGAACCCTCATCAACCGGGTGCGCACGCGCGGCAGCAATGTGCAATCGTTCGGCACTGGACCCGTTGTCGTTCGGGATAACAATGGTCAGGCCTGGCTGACCGCCGGCGGGACCTATGCCAATGATTTTTATGTCGCCGGCAACGGCTGGCAGGAAAATTCCGGATTCCTCGGCACGATTCGTTTTGCGACCAACGTGCGCATCGGCGGAAACGTTATTCTCACCGCCGATGCCCGCCTCTGCCCCTGGGAAGGGACCGTGACCGCATGGGTTGACGGCGACGTGCTGGGCGAAGATTTCGTGCTGGAAAAATGGGGGAACGGACGCCTGATTCTGGCGGGCCAGACCACGGTTGATCAGTTATCGGTTGCCATGGGCACCTTGCAGTTTGGCGTGGCCGGCGCGGACACGACCCTCTCCGCAACCAATGGCATATCGGTCAGCGCCAACCGCACGCTACAGGGATATGGCGCCATCGAAGGCGTGGTTACCGTGGATGGCACCCTGACCCCGGGAGAACCCGGCTCCATCGGTACGATGCAAATCCCGGACGGCCTGGTCCTCAACGCCGGATCCACCCTCCGGTTCGATCTGATGAATGGTCTGACGGATCATATCGAGGTCGGAACCCTGTCTCAATTCGATTCCTCCACACTGAATATTCAGGTCGGTGGCCAGCTCGCCAACGGGACCTACCGCTTGATGACCTACGACGATTTAAATTCAACCGTTACCGGCTTCAACATCACGGGAAATACGACCCGTAAAGACATGACGGTCTCGGCCGAGTTCGGGGAGGTTATCCTCACCGTTTCCGGTACCGATTCGGTGCTCACCTGGACCCCCTTTGAACCCACCAATACCTGGGATTTGAACAACACAACCAACTGGGTCGCCAGCGGTATCCCCAGTGCGTTCCCCAGCCCCTTCCTCGATGCGGATAGCGTGCTATTCGACGATTCCGGTGCGACCACCAATGCGGTAAATCTCGTAGGCGTCCTGTCTCCGGGCAGTGCGTTGATCGATGTGACCACCAACTACACCTTCGCTGGAGCCGGGAGCCTCAGTGGCCTGGGGGTCTTGACCAAGGACGGAACCGGTAGCTTGACCATCGACAATAATAACGCGGGCTTCGGCGGCGAGATGATCAATACCAACGGGGTACTCAAGGCGAATAACGATAATGCGCTGGGTGATAAAGTCGGTGGCACCACGGTTTACCCGGAAGGGACGCTTGATGTGAATGCACGTGATCTCGGCGCAGAACCCATCCGCATTCTGGGCGATGGATTTAATGGCCTCGGAGCGATCATCAACTCCGCAGGTGCACAGCTCAACGCCGCTGAACAGGTCACCCTCCTGGGTGATGCAACTATAGGGGGTACCGGACGCTGGGATATCCGGGGAGCGATTGGAACGACGATCCTGAGTACGGGTGGGAATCCCTACAACTTGACCAAGGTCGGTCCGAACCAGATCGCACTGGTCGACTGCACCGTGGATCCTGCCTTGAACGATATCTACGTCATGCAGGGTCACTTTGCGTATGAAACCACGACCACCGGTCTGGGGAATCCGGCCGGTAGCCTGGTGGTCACCAATAACAGCTTATTCTCCATGTATCGCGCGAGCCCGCTGGATAAACGCATCGTAGTGTCCGGTGGTTCGTCCCTGTCGAGTCGGAATGCAGCCAATACCCTCCTCGGACCCATCGAGGTCGTCAATGGCCAGGCGACGCTTGAGGCGCAAGTTGATTTTACCGTCGCGAACGAAATCAGTGGGCCGGGCGCCTTCCGCAAAACCGGGGGTGGCAATCTTTTCCTGACCGGCGATAACAGCTACACCGGTGGCACCCGCGTCGAAGCGGGGACCCTCTGGGTCGGTCGGAACAGTGCGGCCGGATCCCTGGGCACCGGGCCGGTCGACCTTGTCAGTGTGTTGCGGGTCGATCGCTCCAATCCGGTGGCCATCACGAATGCCATTACCGGTACCGGCGCGATCCAGCTCTTTGGCACGAATGAAGTCGCCTTGAGCAGCGTCGATCTGGGGACGGCCGCTGGGGCATCCATCCGGGTCGGCTTTAATGCGGGCGGTACGCCCACCCTGGTTATCACGAATGGCAGCATCTCGGTTGGGCGACTGTTCACGGGTGAAAACCCCACCTTTGCCGGCAATATTCGCCAGGAAGGCGGGCGCTTGAGTGTGCTCGACACCACGGATCCAGAAGGTCCGTTGCGCATTGCTCACTGGCCTAATGAGGTCAGCACCTACGACATGATGGGCGGCGAACTTTTCGTCCCCAACGGTCGAATCAGCCTGGGCATTGACGGCACCGGCATTTGGAATATCTCCGGGGGTACTGCGACCGTGAATCGGGTGGAAGTCAACGGGCGAAACAACACCGGTGGCGGTGCACTCAGCCTGTCGGGTGGGGTTCTCGCACTCGGTGCCGGTGGTCTGGTGAACGAAGGCGTTCCGTACACCGTGAACTTCTCCGGCGGCACGCTTCGCGCGGAAACGAATTGCGTATCAACCGTGGCCACGGCTCTCAGCAATACCACCATCATCAACAGCGGTGCGTATACCTTGACCCTGAGCGGCGTGTTGAGTGGCAGCGGTGGTTTGTCCAAGGTGGGCCCCGGTACGCTGCTCCTGTCTGGTGCAAATACCTTTACGAACGACTTTCACGTCACGGATGGTACGGTCCTTCACAACGGCAGCCATGTCGGCGCTGGCCGGATCCTGGTTGATGCTATCGCGACCTTTGGCGGCACCGGCAGCAGTGATGCCGATGTCGATGTCGAAGGTACGCTCGGCGCGGGTGAAAGCATCGGGACCCTGACCCTCACCGGCGACCTCACCGTGAATGGCACCCTTGCCGTAGAAGTCGATGCCGGTGGAAATGACCTCGTGCAAGGTATCGCTCACCTGGAGTTGGATGTCGCATCGGTCTTGAGTGTCAGCGGGACCATCGGCACCAACATCGTGATCCTGACCTACACCACCCGCGAAGGCATCTTTGGCGATGTGAGCAGCGTCACCGGACAGGGGTATGAAGTGGTTTACGACGACACCCTCGGTGAAGTTCGGCTCGAGACCGTCCCGCCGCCCGACATCATCACCCGCATCGAGCAGGTCGGTGGACGTCTGGAAGTATCCTGGGATGCTGTTCCCGGATCGGAATACGATCTGGTCTTCAAACTCGACCTTTCCGAGCCCATGTGGACCCCGGTGCCCGGGTTTACCAACCTCACCGGTTCCGGAAGTACCACGCTGACCAACGCCCTTCCTGACGTGTTCCGCGGCTACCTGCGCATCGCAACCGACTGATCATACGCCGGGCCCGTGACGGTGAATCGTCGCTGGCCCGGCATGTGTCCCTTACAGCTTGCTGCTATCCAGTTGGACTTTGATCACCCCGCGGAAATCATCTTCCGCGTAGCCGGTCGCGCGATCTTTTGGATAATGCTGTTGCAGCAGGGCCGTCACTTCGGGCTTTAAGGTCGCACCGTGGCAGTTCAGGCAGACGGCCTGCAGGAAGAGCGGCTTATAATAAAAGGTGCCGCCCTCGTCTTTCACCACCTGGTCTTCTTTGCTTCCGCTTTTCAGATACGCCGCCAGGATGCGTGCATCCAACGCGTCCGGGGCATTTAGTGGATTGCGAACCTGGTCACTCGTTCGGCTGACCTTTACGACCGCTGGATGATCCACCTTCAGGTTGTTGGTCATGGGTTGAGCCATGCTGGCGCAGACCTGCATCGCCGCCGCGGGACCTCCCGCTTTCATCGCGCTTTGCAGCTGCGGCTGCAGCGTTTCCAACAGCGCCTTCGAGGCCTTACGCCCCGCCAGCAGGGCCGGATCCTCGGGCTCCTGGGCGATAACGGTCGAAAGCAGGGTGGCCGCCATCAGGAATACCTGTACGGGCTTCATGCGGACCTGAACCCCAACTTTTTAAACACCATCGCTGCCGGGCAGAAACCGGTGAACGCGGATTGAATCAGGTTTACTCCGACGAACACGCCGAGGAAATACCAGTTAGGGTGTACGACTTGGCCCAGAGCCAGGCTCGTCAGCACGAAGCTCCCCGCAAGTACGCGGATCGCGTTATTGACGCTCATTTTTCGTTCTTTCATTTCGAGTTCCTCTTCAGGTTAAAAGCTGTAGCGGGCACCCGCATACAGGTTGTTGTTGTCTTCGAATTGTCCAAAGAAGGTGTGATCTTCCTGTCCGAAAAACAGGTTGCCGCCGGCGGTGACCAGCCAGGCATCGTTCACTTTGTACGCGACCGTGGGCCGTACGTAGCCATCCGCATCACTGGGTGACCAGAATCCGAAAAGCGTGAGGCGCAGATTCTGATTCATCAATTGCTGGGTGAGGCGAGCCGTCAGCACATGGCGATCTTCATCCGTCGCGGGCGCACCTTCCTGAAGGGTGGCTGCATACGCGCCGTGATCCGTCATGAGCTCCACGTAATACTGCACGCCCATCGTCAATTCGTGGCCAATTTCCCGCTCGTACCCTGCGAGCAGGCGAGTCTCGCCGTTGCGAACCAAGGGGTCGTCGCCCGCGGTATCATCCAGCGAATCAAAGTATCCGAATTCGAGGTGCGCAATCCCGCTACCCATCGTGCCGCGCCCGCTGAGGCCGTATTCCCGTAGCCGGGGAAAGGTCGCGACACCGCGCGCCGGATCCTGACCGGCCGGGCTTTTCCAGAAGCCGTCATAGGCGTACATCGCGAGTTCCACCCCGCCCACGTTCTTTGAGAGGCGCAGCGCCCATTCGTCATCGCCAAATACCGCATCGGGCTGGTCGGTCTGGATGACACCGGCACCTTGCGGTTGATAAAACGAAATGCGCTCGCCGGTCAGATGGCGATCGGCATCAAATCGAGGGACGTACACCAGGTCGATATTCATCGCCGCCGGAAACGCGCTGATCAAAACCGCATCGGAAGGGGCCTTCAGGTACTCTTCGTCCCGACCTGAAAAAAACGAAACCCAGTCCTTGGGGAAAAGATCGTTGATAAACATCAGGTCACCGGTTCCCCAGGTCAGGATCTGGCGCCCGGCTTTGACATCGATGATGTCATTCGGGGTGAACTGCGCATTCGCCTCGCGGAGGTCGAACCAGCCGCTGCCGTTTTCGAGATCGATGTCGTGGGTGTCCGCGATATCGTCCGCCAGCAGGTCACCGCGGAACTGAAAGCTCACGCGCTCCAGGAAGACCTCGCGTTCCAGCTGCAGGCGCAGCTCGGTCAGGCTGCGTTCATCGCGGTCGTCGATCCGGGTGCCCATACGCGCATCCGCAAAACCGTGCAGGTCGAGCTGACCCTGGGCCGGAATCGCCAGGATCGCCAACATTTGTAGCATGGGCTTCAGCCCGTATCTTCCCTTTTTCAAAAGCGCGTTCATCAACGGGTCGCCTCCGACGGTGGACGACGCAGAAAGCGCTCGCTGAAAATCCGATCGTTCAGGTCGTTGTTATACGTGACATTCGTGAATCGATTGATGGTCTTACCACCCGTCACGAGGTCTTCCACCATCGATTCGGTTACCGTGGGGATCCCGTCAATCGTTTCCACCTTTGTGGCCGAGACCCGGCGGTACAGCTTGCCTTGCGCGTCCGTGTACTCCGCTTTCGCGGGCAGGTATGTCGTCTTATCGATCCAGACCGTATAAGCGGCAAACTCGACCTCGCCCGCATTCTTCGGGGTATTTTTGATCACAAACTGGGTGTCGGTGGTTTCCAGCAGCTCGTGCACATCGGCATCGGGGCTCCGCCCGGACACGTCTTCATAGACAAAGTCTGATCCGACGAAGCTGGTGCGCTTGTCCCCGGGGGCAATCCGCTTCACCAGGTTCAAAGCGGGCAACCACAACCAGCGATCATCTTCCTTCTCGCCGTTCTTCCAGACCAGGTAGGCCATTTTCCGCACGTCCGCCGGTGCCTGGAAATAGACGTAGAACTTCTGGGTGGCGCCGCCGCTGTTCAAGCGTAGGATCCGAAATTCGCGCACACGTTTTCCGCCCTTGCTGTCGTGGATTTCCATCGTGACATCGGCCATGCCATCTTTGCCGGCATAGTAGGAGGCCTGGTTGGCCTGCTGGATGATTTCATCTACGGATGCGGCCTGGGCCAGTCCAGTGATTAGCGCCAGGGAACCAATGATCAGGTATCGTTTCGTTTTCATAATGGGTTCCTTTGTTTGAACAGATGTTTTTGTAAGCCCGTGGCTAAAGCCGTGAGTAGAAAAAGGGTGGCCATCCAGGACACGGCCATAATCGTGGCGAGGAAGAAACCCACGGTCTGATAGGGCACCAGCGGGGCAAACAGGAGCGGCGTAAAGCCAACCGAGATCACGATGGCATTCCGGCTGATGGCCTTGGCCGGTTCTTTGAACATGGCCGGAAGCGCGTCCGCCCAGGAGCCCTTCGCGCGCGTCAGTTCACGCGCGCGTTCGAGAAAGTGAATGGCAAAGTCGATGCTTAGCCCCAGGGTCAAGGCGGAAAGGACCGCGACCGGCATGTCGTAATCCTTACCCACCAGGCCAATGATCCCGTAGATCAGGGCGATGGTCAGGCTCAACGGGACCATGGACAGCAGGCCCAGGAGTGGCGAGCGAAAGAGCAGCATCATCATGACCAGGACGACGAAAAAGCTGCTGCTCAACGAACCGAGCATGCCACGCACCATCTTATCCTGCCAGACCACGTTGATATAGGTGAGGCCGGCCCAGCCGACCTGCAGGTCAGGGAAGTCCGGGTGTTGCTGAACATACGCCGCAACATCTTTGACCACGACTTCCATGTTCTGGTTGTCACCGCTCTTCAGCTGTACCCAAATATTGGCCTCCTGGTAGTCGCGGGTAACCAGGTGGAATAAGCTGTCTTTTTTCTTCATCCCTTCCAGTTGGGTGTACACTTGTGCTGTTGCCGCCGCCGTCGGCGGAATCGCGTAGTGCTGCTGATTGGCCTCCGCCGTCGCTCCCGCTTCATAGAGGAGCTCGTAGTTGGCCTTCTTCAGGCTGTCGACCACCGAGCTGGATTTACCAATGCGCCCGCTTTTCAGGAGATGTTCCTGAAGCCCTTCCACCCAGGCGAGCACCTCCGGGCGTTTGAACAGCGGGGCATTGAGATTGCTTTCCAGGGTGTCGATAAAATCAACCAGCCCACCGGACACCTGCCGGTCGCAATAATCGAGCACCTGGTTTTGCAGCTCGGCTCCATCCATATTTCCCAGTGTCAACACATGGGCCAGCAGCTGATTTTTGTCCGCGCTTGCCGCGTTGGTGATTTCCTTTACCGCTTCGGTCAGGATGGATGCGGTCAGACCCTCGGGTTCCAGAAAGTTGATGCCGTCCCCCAATGCGTTCCAGGAGGTATGCAGGTTTGCATCATGGCTTGCTGCATAGGCGCGCAGTTCCGCCATGGATTGGTTCTCAAGTGCGGTCGCGATGGCGGGATCCAGATCGCCCAGCTTGTTGACCAGCTGCTGCCGAATCGTCGGCCAGGTCGACGCCGCGGTGGCATCACTCTTGAAGGTCAGGTAAGCGGTATACGTGCCGCCAAAGTGGTCATTCAACACCCGGTCCGCAATCCGGATTTTATGCGAGGGCGAAAACCAGCGCACCGGATTGTCGTTGACCTTGATCTGGGCAATGCCGAATCCCGCGACGACGAGCAAAGCCATCGCCACGACCAGCACGAGCTTCCATCGGGCATGGGCGAATCGACCAATGCCCGCAAGCATGGGGTCGAGCAGGCTCGGTTTGGGCTTGGCCCCGGTCGACAGGTTTTCCAGGGAGCCTTTGGGTACGAACCACATAATATAGGCCGGGATCAAGGTGATGGATAAGAGCCAGGCCAGGCCGACCCCGAAAGCGATGTGCAGGCCAAATATCCGGACCGGTGGAATCGGCGTGAGTGCGAGACTGGCAAAGCCCGCCATGGTCGTGAGCGACGTAAACAGCATCGGCTTAAACAGGTGGCTGATCACGTGGCGAATGGTTGCGGATTTGCTGCGGAACCGCGGGTACGTATCAAAAAATTCGCTGAGAATGTGCACCGAATCCGCCACCGCGATCGGCATGAGAAAAATGGCAATCATCGAACTCATGATGTGTACGTCGAATCCCAATCCGATCAGGAGCCCCATGGTCACGATCACACTGACCATAGCCACGATCATCGGAGCTATGATCAGCGACAGGCGTCGAAAGAACATCCAGAGCAGGATGAAAATGGCCAGGCCTGCCATGGGGGCCGAGCTGGCCATCTGGATCAACATCTGAATGCCGAAGGTATCCTCCGCCACCGGCAAACCGGTGATGTGGACCTGGTCTTCAACCGGCCAGTCAGCGGTGAGCGCTTCGACCAGGCCGGCGACGTTATGGCTGAAATGCTTATCCGTGATCGGCAGGTACAATCCCACGGCCTTTCCGTCCTCTGAAACAAGCGTGCCCTTGTACAGCGGGTTGTTCATCGCGTCATCGCGAATCACGCGGGCTTCCTCCCGGGTGGTAGGTGCCTGCTCCATCAGGTATTCAATTTTCAGCTGACCGCGCTCGGCCTGCTTGATGTTGTCGACCACGCTGGGACTGATAATTTCCCGTGCGATGATCACGCTGTTGCTGTTCGCGTCGAACAGATGTTCCGGATCGTGATTGAAGGCCTTGGCCAGGATCTGCTCGCGTTTGCTCTGGAGGGTCAGGTCGGGGGTGTAGGCTGTTCCATCGCGGAGTACCTGAGGGCGACCATCGGGTCCTGGACGCAGGCTGATCAGCTCATGGGTAAGGGTGTGCAGGCGGGCGAGGGTGCCGGGGTTAAAGATGCCATCCGGATCGGATTCATTCACCACACCGACCACGACAAAATCATAGAGATCGTATTGTGCCCGGATGTTTTTGTGGAACAGGCGCACCGGTTCGTCCTCTGCCAGCATGTTCTCGGGATTGTTGTCAAACGTGACCCTGGGGAACTGGGAACCCAATCCCACGACCAGGGCAATCACCAGAAGCATCACCAGGCCTGGCCAGCGG
>JBLIND010000169.1:0-13081 GCA_047639095.1 Candidatus Omnitrophota bacterium
TGCTTTAAACGATGTGGATGACGGAGCCGACTGGAAGGCGCGGTACACCCTGCGCGGGCTGGCGTCGCACACCGGCACCCCCGAACGGAAGGCCGATCGGAAGCAGCTGGAGGCCATATACGCCGGTGCCTTGAGTGATGACCGTGCGGATTCGGTGAAAACCTTTCTCGTCATGCAGCTCCAATATTTTGCTGGCGCTGATTCCGTATCCGCGGTGGCCGCCCAGTTGAAATCCGAGGATCCAATCCTGATCGCGGCCGCGGCAGCAACGCTCACCGCGATTGGCCAACCAGCAGCCAAGGCAATGAAGGATCTCCAGAGTGACGTTGGCGAACGTGCCCGTGCCGCCATCGATCATGCGCTGATGCAGATTTCCCGAAACCTGGGTTAGCCGGACGGTCCGGCTGCATTCGTTTTCGATCGCGGGATGAAGCTGCGGCTTTGGCGGAGCCCGGAAACGTTCACGGTCCTTTTCTGAAAATTCGGGCGAGGTCATGATGTAGGTGCTGGCCTGCTCTGGATTCGTTTTCAACCACTCCCGGGCGAAGGAGTGTACTTGACCACCTCGTTTATCCGCATTCTGAATCTGCTCCGACCAATACAGGGCCTCCACGGAATCGGTTTCTCTGAAGTTATGTGCGGCACCGCTGAACGCGGAATCGAGGTCGCCTGCTCGCAGTTGTCTGTCGAGCCATCCCAGGGCCTCTTGCGGATCAAAGCGCACCCAGTTTCGCATGGTGGTACCCAGGGGTTGATCCCGGAGTTTGGCGTCCGTAATTTGTGTGACGAACGCGGCCGCCTGGTCCGGTCGCCATGATGGACTGCACGATTTTGGGTGGCGGAGGGCGCTGTAGATACGACCTGCGTTATCCCGGGGCACGATGTCATCCGTCGGCGCATGCATGATCAGGGTTTGGACGTCCCGCAGTTGTGCCCCAACGCGGTCGCCTGTGCGAGGGGTTCACCCGGATCGGCGCTACGCGCCTGCTCCAGGTAGGCCGAGGCGGGGAGGGCCGCGTAGTTGGCCGTCGCAGCCTGCTCTAGCGCTGCCGTGCGATACTTGCTGGCAGACGAATTTCAACGGTGTAACGTTTTTTCGAACCCCTGGGAATAGCGTTCAATGCCCCTCATTTCAAAAGACGAACCGTTCAGAACTTCGATAGTCAACATCGGATACATGGTCCTGAAGCACCTCGACGAAGTTGGCGCTGAACGGCTCTCACTAACGGAGATAACCAGCGTCTTGAAGAGGAAGCGAGGCGATGAACTTCATGCCGTAAGGAAGCTTCTTACTCAGACTCACAAAGATCGTGAGGAATCGATGAGCCGTACACTTTCAGCGTTTCACGAAAGAAAACCAATTCCTGAAAAATCGATATCAGGAACTATCCCCCCCTGTTCCCATCTATTCTGGGGGGGGCTGAGGGACGCACAATGTAACTTTCCGTTGATCGGAAATCCTGGGGCAAAAATTTCGATCGAGCGGAAGGTGTCTACACCGTGCAATGGTCGGATTGACTGTTCGCTTTGCAACGCGGGGCTGACGCGGACCGTGGTACTCGGGTCAAGGCCGCTTGGCTCGGGTAGCGAAACGGCTACGTTTTGTGGAACCTGTGCCCATGCGGCACTGAAATCACTTTTTATTTATCATAGGTGACCGGACAGGGTAGTGCGATAGACTCTGCCAAACCAACCCGGAAACCTGTATGCCGAACGCCTTTTCGATTCCTCACGGTCCCTTGTCCCGGCGCACTTTCCTGCGCGGGGCGGGAGTCACCATGGCCCTGCCCTTCCTGGAGGCCATGAGCCCGTTACGCGCCGCGGCCGCCCCGGCTATCCCGCGCCGGATGATCGGTATTCAAACCAACATGGGGATTCTGCCGCAGTACTTCTTCCCCGAGCAGGCGGGCCGGGACTACGCGCTGACGCCCTACCTGGAGAAGTTGGCGCCGTACCGCAAAGACCTCACCGTGTTCTCCGGAACCAGCCATCCCGGGGTGACCGGGTCCCACGCGGCGGAGAAATGTTTTCTCACCGGGACGCCGCATCCGGAACGGGGCGGCTTCCGCAACGGAGTATCGCTCGATCAGTACGCCGCCGAACAGGTCGGCCACCACACGCGCTATCCGTCCCTGGTGCTGGCCAATTCGAACGAAGGGGCCACCCTCAGTTATACCCGTAGCGGCGCGCCGATCCCGTCCGAGAAGAGCCCGAAAAAACTTTTTCAGAAACTCTTCATACAGGGCAACGCCAAAGAGGTGGCGGCTAACGTGGAAGCGATCAAGCGCGGGCGCAGCCTGCTCGATTTTGTGGGCGAGGAATCGAGGCGACTCAATCGTTCCCTCTCGACCAGCGACCGCGATCGGATGGACCAGTACTTCACCGCCGTTCGGGACCTCGAGCAGCGGTTTGAAAGCGCCGAGTCCTGGGAATACCGGCCGAAACCCGTGGTCGACGCCAAGCCCCCGGAAGACATCGACGACGCCAAGGAGTTCGTGCAGCGGACGCGGCTGTTTTTCGACGTGATGAAGCTGGCGCTGGAAACCGATTCCACCCGCGTGATCTCGCTGTTCATTGACACCACGGTGATCCACAACATCACCCACCACGGCAACCGGCCGGAAGTCCTGCAGGAGCTGCGCGGCTACGAGGAGGCGCAGTTTAGTGCCCTCGGCGAATTCTTTAAAATGCTCAGCGAAACGAAGGAAGAGGGCGAGTCGCTGTTAGACCGCAGCATGGTCCTGTACGGCACCTGCATGGGCAGCGCCAACTCGCACTCGAATCAGAACCTGCCCGCCCTGCTGGCCGGCGGCGGATTCAAGCACGGGCAGCACTTGGCCTTCGATGAACAGAACAACTACCCCTTGACCAATGTATTCGTTTCCATGCTGCAGCGGCTGGGGGTGGAGACCGAGAAATTCTCGACGGGTAAGGGGACGTTTCGTGGGTTGGAGATGGTGTAAGTACCTAAGGACCTAAATACCCAAATACCCAAGACCTGACTCGATGAAACGCTCTAGCATCACCCTACCTTTGTTCTTCCTGTTCGCTGCTGCGGCGGACGCGAAAGCGGCTCTGCCTGCGGACTTCCTTTCGAAGCATTGTTACGAATGTCATGACGCCGACTCGAAAAAGGGAGAGCTCGATCTGACCGCGCTCCCGTTCGACGTGTCGAAGCCCGAAGACTTTAACCGCTGGGTCAAGATTCATGACCGGATTCGCTCGGGCGAAATGCCGCCGAAGAAGAAGACACGTCCGCCGGCCGAGGAACAGGCAGCGGTTACCGCCTGGCTCAAGACCGCGTTGATAAAGGCGGATCGGGACCGGCAGGCGGCCGGTCCGCGGAGGACGCTGCGCCGGATGACCCGCGCGGAGTACGAAAACACCGTGCGCGACCTGCTCCATATGCCGGGCATCGTTCTGCAGAACGAATTACCGGCCGACGGCTCCGCGCACGGTTTCGACAAGAACAGCGAGGCGCTGGATATTTCGCACGTCCATCTTGCCAAGTACATGCAGGCCGCGGATCGTGCCTTGGACACGGCCATCGCCACCCAGCCCGACCCTCCAGCTGTGAAGATCCAGCGGGTGTCGCTGGCCAACGAGCAGAGCACCCTGGGCGCCACCATTCTGGATGGGGACGGGGTGATGTTGAAGAACAAGCAGCCGGATCCGGACTACCCGCCGTCAGGATTTCAACGCCACCTCAACTACGGCGCGCACCTGGCTTTCGGGATGCATTCGGACGTCTCTCCCGGGGCAAGCGTGGGCGTGTTCCGACACGAGGACGAGTCGTTTAAGCCTTCGTTCGCGGAATTCATCGCGATCTATCCGGGCATGTACCGCATCCGGACCGCCTTCTGGAGCTTCACCTGGGACAAAGGCAAGGTGCTGCCTTCACCCCGCACCGAGATCGCCCGCCTGGACGTCTGGCACATCACCGGGGACGGACGCGGTATCGGGCATCCCAATACCGTGCTCGGTTACTTCGATGCGCCCTCCATCAAGGAGCAAGAAGTTGAAGTCGAGCGCTGGTTGAATACCGGTGACACCTTTGGCTTCAATTTCACCGGTTCCAGCATCGGCCACCAGATCCGGACCTCGCACGACCGACTGATGGGATTCACGGGTCCCGGACTCGCCTGCGACGGACTGGAAGTGGAAGGCCCGCTGTTTGAACAGTGGCCCCCGGCGAGCCATCGCGCTTTGTTTGGCGATCTGCCGCTGCAGGAGTTCAAGCCGGAGGAGCACCCGGGCGTGGTGCCGCCCACGCATCCGCCGCTCCGGCAGAAGTTCAATGGGCGCAACCGATCCGATCCGCCGCATCACAGCCTGAAGCGGTACGCGGTCCACAGCGAAGACCCGACGGGTGATGCGGAGCGCCTGTTGGGTGCCTTCCTGCCCCGGGCCTTCCGGCGCCCGGTGGCCTCCGAGGTCCGCAAGAAGTATGTCGACTTTTTCGAGACCCGGCTGGAAGCGGGCGAGTGCTTCGAGACGGCCCTGCGCGAGGCTTATCGCATCGCCTTGTGCTCGCCGGATTTTCTGTACCACGTGGAGGACGACGATGCGGAGCGTCGGGTGGCCTCGGACGACGGGGCCTCGGCGCCCGCGATGGACGACTACGGCCTGGCCGCCCGGCTGTCCTACTTTTTATGGAACTCGATGCCCGACGAGGCGCTGATGGAATTAGCGACGGCAAAAACCCTGCATGAGCCCCCGGTGCTGAAGGCGCAGGTGGAGCGACTGTTGAAAGACCGAAAGGCGGAGCGCTTCCGCGAGGACTTCCTCGGCCAGTGGCTGAAGCTCCGCCGAATCGCAGCCAACGATCCGGACCCCAAACTCTACGGCGAGTTTCGCCTCGACCTGCAGGATGCCATGGTTGCGGAAACCCATGCGTATTTCCAGGAACTCCTCGACCGCGATCTCAGCGCCCGCTACCTGATCCAGTCGGACTTCGCTATGGTGAATGAGCGCCTGGCCCGGCACTACGGGATTCCCGGAGTCGAGGGCAGCCAGACCCGTCGGGTTGCTATATCGCCTGAATCGTCGCGCGGACCCTTCCTGACCCAGGCCTCGGTGCTCAAGGTCACTGCGAACGGCACCACCACCTCTCCGGTGCCGCGTGGGGCCTTCGTCATGGAACGCCTGCTCGGCCAGAAACCCGAGCCCCCGCCAGCCAACGTGGCCGCGGTCGAACCGGATGTGCGCGGGACGACTACCATCAGGGAACAGCTGGATAAGCACCGCGATCAGGCGGTCTGCGCGTCCTGCCACGCCAAAATTGATCCGCCCGGTTTCGCGCTGGAATCGTTCGACGTCATCGGCGGACAGCGCGAACGCTACCGCACGATTACCGACGTCAAGCCCCTGGTTGATCCGAGCGGTGTGCTTCCTGACGGGCGCGCGTTCAAGAACATCAACGAGTTCCAGGCCCTGGTCGCCGGGGACGAAGAGCCGCTGTTCCGAAACATGGCCGAGCACTTTGCGGTTTACGGCACCGGCCGCGGTCTCGGCTTCAGTGACCGGGACGGTGTCAAGGCCATCGTCGCCCGTACGCAAAAGAAGAACGGCGGCCTGCGCACCCTCATTCATGAACTGGTACGAAGCCCGCTTTTCCAGACCCGGTGATCGATCATGAGAACGCACACTTTATCCATGACCCTCCTGCTTGGCCTCGCCGTCCTGGTGTCGACCGTTCGCGGTGAGGACAAATCTGACCAGCCCCAGTCATTCACCTTTCGGATTACGGGTCTGTTCATGCCCGAGCGGGAACCGGACCTTCACAAGCTGTTCGAGACCCAGCCGCTACTCGAACTGGTCAGCGTCGATTATGAAAAGGCGGAAGCGGTCATCGCCTGGGACACGAGCAAGCTGTGGCATGACCAGCAGCCGGAAAAGTACGCCGAGCTGCTCAACAATCGTTTGCGCGGCAACTCGCGCGGCGCCTTCGGAGCCCGGCCGCTGAGCACGACGCCGTGGGACAAGCTGAAGCAGATCGAAATCCCGGTGGCCGTGCTGGACTGCAAGGCCTGCTCCTTCGCGGCCTACGAAATGATCTTCAAATTGCCGGGCGTGGAACGCGCCACCACGAGTTTTAAGACGCGCAAGGTCACGGCACGCATCGATCCCGAACAGATCGACCGGGCCGCCCTTGAAGCGGCCTTGAAAAAGGGTGGCGTGGAACTCCCCGCGGTGATCCTCCGGGAATTGGGCGGCAGCTTTTTAAACGGCGGCGAAGAATTGCGGATCGGCGGGGAAAAAATGGGAGATGACCAACTGCGCTTCCTGGGTCGACTCGATCCTCCGCTGAAGAAACTGCAGATCCGCGGCGACAGCAAGGTGACCAGCGCCGGGCTGCAGCGGATAGCCACGCTCACCGGCCTGGAGGAATTATCGATCAGCCTTCCCGATCTGAAAGACGACGACGTGGCCGCGCTCGCCGCATTGACCGGGCTGCGCAAACTCACCCTGCGTTCCGATCGCAAGGAAGGGCTCTCGCTCACCCCAACTGGCCTGGCGCCCCTGGTGGCGCTGACCCAGGTGGAGCAGCTTGGCATCGGCGGGCATGCCTTTCCGCCGGCGGTGCTGGCGACGCTGCCGGAGGTTTTTCCGCGCATCAAGAGTCTGGACATGAACCACACCTTTTCCAACAACGCCGACACCCTGCGCGCCTTCGCACGGCTACAGCATCTGGAGCGCATCATTCTCGGCGGGAATCCCTGGCTGCCGGAAGATGCGATGGCCGAAGTGGGAAAGATGCGCTCCCTGCGGGAGCTGAACCTGGTGCACACCGGGGAGGAGCACTTCGGCACCGCCGTCCGTTCGCTGGAGGGACATCCGAACCTGCGCCGGATCGAGATGGCGGTTCGGGGCGATCAGCTGACCGATGACCTTGCGCCGATCTTCCTGACCATCCCCCACCTCGAGGTTTTCACCTTCGGCAACGATCCCGGCCCCCTCACCGATGCTGCGGTGGAGATTATTGCGCGGCACCCCAAGATTCACACCCTCGATCTCGCGCACCCCGGCTTCAGCGATGCGGTGACCCAAAAGCTGGCCGGCATGCCCGCCCTGCATACCCTCAAGATCGGTGCCGCCCATTTCACCGACGCCGTGCTGGAACCGCTGGCCGACGTACAAGGGTTACGCGTGCTGGAAATCGGCAACGGGTTCCGCTCCCCGGTAATCACCGACGCCGCGGTGGCGCCGCTGGCCCGGCTGTCCCGCATCGAACGTATTTCCTTTTTTCTCCACCCCAATGCGACCTTCTCCGAGGAAGCCCTGGCCGCGTTGAAAAAGCAGTTGCCTGAAGCGAAAATCGAGCTCCGGCGTAAGGAAAACCCCTGAAAAGATTCGGCGTCTGCCTAAGCGGATGGTTTGCCGATGCTCAAGTCGCATGTGCAGATGGACTCCACTGACAAATGGTCAAACATGGCGAGGCTCTGGCCGAATTTTGTAAGATGATGTTATTTGCACCCGTACTTGTGGTAAGACCTCTTACAGTGAATCTGAAATCGACATCCACCCTTAAGCGCGCAATCAGCCAACCCGTGGTTCGGGAGGCGGCCAAACCCCTGGAGCTTCCAGGATGAACCGCGGCCTCTTCCTTTCATGCGTCGGGCTGGTCGGGAGCATGGTTCACGCCATGGCGGCGGTGGATTTCTCTTCGGACGTCCAACCCGTGTTCGAGCAGCACTGCCTGAAGTGCCATGGTCCAGATAAACAGAAAGGGACCTTTCGACTCGATCGTCGATCCGCCATGTTAAAAGGCGGCGAATCCGGCGAACCGGCCATCGTACCAGGCAAACCGGAGGCCAGTTTCCTGCTCAAGTTGGTCCGTCATGAAGAAGCGGATCTGGAAATGCCGCCGAAGAAACCGCCCCTGTCCCCGGCGAACATCGCCCTCCTTGAACAGTGGATCACCGAAGGCGCGGGTACCCCGGAAAGCTATGGCCCGGATCACGAGGACGTGCCGCTCTCCCACTGGGCCTTCCAGGCGATCCGCCGCCCGAACGCGGTAAATAACATCGACGGGTTTATACAACGGACGCTGGCGGACAAGGGCCTGACCATGTCACGCGACGCGGATCGACGCACCCTGGCTCGCCGGCTCTTCCTGGTCATGCTCGGACTGCCGCCCTCCCCGGAGCAGGTCCAGGCCTTTGTCGACGATAGCGGCGATGACGCATGGGCCCGTTTGATCGAGCAGGTCCTGGCCAGTCCGGATTACGGCGAACGCTGGGCGACGTATTGGCTCGACCTGGTCCGCTTTGGCGAGACACACGGTTACGAGATGAACCGGGAAAGACCGACCGCCTGGCCGTACCGGGACTGGGTGATCGCGTCCTTCAATGAAGATAAGCCGTACAACGATTTCGCGCGCGAACAAATAGCCGGGGATGCCCTGGGGGTGGACATCGGCACCAGCTTCCTGGTAGCAGGTCCGGTAGACCAAGTGAAGGGAAGCGACCCCAAACTTCGTCAAACCCAGCGCATGAACGAGCTGGACGACATGATCAACACCACCGGCACCGCCTTTCTTGGCCTCACCACCGGCTGCGCACGTTGTCACAACCACAAGTTCGATCCCATCAGCCAGAAGGATTACTACGCGATGCAGGCGGTCTTCGCCGGGGTCAAACACAGTGATCGAAAATTGCCGCTCAGCGCGAAGGCTATCCAAAAGCGCGAAGCCTTGAACGCAGAAATCGCTTCGCTTACCCGTCGCCTGAAGCCTTTCGTCCCCGACGACGCTGCTGCGCTGCGACCAGCGGTCTCCGCGAAGCACAACATCGAGCAGTTTACCCCACGGGAAGCAAAGCTCGTTCGCTTTACGATCGAAAAATCCAACGGGGCGCTAGCATGCATCGACGAACTGGAAATATTTTCCGGCAAGAAAAACGTCGCCCTGAGTAGTCTCGGCGCGAAGGCGGCATCGTCCGGCGACTTCAAACATGCCCTGCACAAACTCGCCCACATCAACGATGGCCTGTACGGCAATGCCAAAAGCTGGATCTCGGCCATGGCGAAAGATGGCTGGGTGCAGATCGAGCTGCCGGAAATTACAAAAATCGATCGCATCGAGTGGGCGCGCGATCGGGAGGGCACGTACGCCGATCGACTCGCGGTCGGGTATCGCATCGAGTCGTCGATGGTCGATGGTCAGTGGCAGCTACTCACCAGCTCGGCAGATCGTGCGACGTCCGGTTCCAATAGTCCGGAGGTTCAATACGTTTTCGATGGTCACCCCGAGGGCGATCAGGGCCGACAATGGCTTGACCGGCTCAACCAGGCGGAAAAGGAGAAGGGCCTGTTGGAAAACACGGCAACGGTTTATGCGGGCACCTTCTCGCAGCCTGGACCCACCCACCGGCTGTACCGCGGCGAACCGGATGCCCGGCGCGAGCGCGTGGGACCGGACGCCATCACCGCCTTTGGTTCGCTGGATCTTAAGGAGGACGCGCCGGAACAACAGCGTCGTCTAGCCTTCGCCAATTGGGTGGCGAGCGACCAAAACCCACTCACCGCGCGGATCATCGCGAACCGCCTCTGGCAATTTCATTTCGGCACCGGCATCGTGGACACACCGAGCGACTTCGGTCAGAATGGTACGCCGCCGACTCATCCGGAGTTGTTGGACTGGCTGGCGGTCGAATTGATGGAAAATAACTGGTCGCTGAAATATCTGCACCGGAAGATTTTGCTATCCAACACCTGGTGTCAGGACAACAAGCCCCGTCCGGATGCCCATCAAGTCGACGCCGCGGCGCGCCTGCTCTGGCGCTTCCCCACCCGGCGTATCGAAGCCGAAGGGATCCGGGACGCCATGCTTACGGCGAGCGGGGTGCTGGACCGTGAGAACCGGGGCGGTCCCGGATTCAATCCCTTTGAAGTGCAAATGGAAAATGTGCGCCATTATCACGCCAAGAAAAAATACGGACCCGAAGATTGGCGGCGCATGATTTACATGACCAAGATCCGCCAGGAACGGGAACAGGTGTTCGGCGCCTTCGATTGCCCTGACGCGAGCATGGTCGTTCCCAAGCGCAGTCGCTCCACCACTCCCCTGCAGGCCTTGAACCTGTTGAACAGCCCCTTCGTCATGCAGCAGGCGGAGCTGTTCGCCAAACGATTGGAAGACGAGACGGAAACCGAAACCGCCTGCATCGACCGCGCCTGGCAACTCTGCTTTCAACGACCGGCCGACGAAGCGGAACGCGCCGAAGCCGCCGCATTTATCCAGGCGGAGGGCCTGGTTCAATTCGCACGCGCCCTGCTGAACGCCAACGAGTTCGTGTTTATTCCATGAAGGTCATCTTGATATGAATACCTTGCTCAATCGACGCAATTTTCTCGGCCAAAGCGGGCGTGGTCTCGGCGGCATTGCCCTGGCCAGCCTGCTCCAACAGGAACAACTCCTATCGGCCGCACCGGGTCCGATTCGCCCGATCATTGATCCCGCGAAACCTTTCGCATCGCGTAATACCCACCACCCGGCCGCGGCCAAAAAGGTGTTGGTAATTTTCTGCGCGGGTGCCTGCAGTCAACTCGACACCTTTGATTACAAACCGGAACTGATTAAGCAGCACGGTAAGCCGCTGCCCGGCGGAGACAAGTTGGTCACCTTCCAGGGAGCGCAGGGCAATCTCACCCAAAGCCCCTGGGCGTTCAAACCGCGCGGCGAATCGGGAAAGATGATCTCGGAACTCGTTCCCCAGTTGGGCGAGCTGGCGGACGACATGTGCTTCATCCATTCCATGACCGGCAAGACCAACACCCACGGGCCGGGAGAGAACTTCATGTCCACCGGGTATACGCTCGATGGTTTCCCCAGTATGGGCGCCTGGACGACCTGGGCCCTGGGCTCGGAGAATGATAACCTACCCGCTTACGTGGCGATTGCCGATCCGCGGGGCACGCCGCAATCCAGCGTGAACAACTGGGGTCCCGGCTTCCTGCCCGCGGCTTTCCAGGGGACCGAATTCAACGCGACCAATCCGCTCAACAATCTGGACCGCCCCACCGGTACCAGTGCCGCGACCGACCGGGCGACCCGGGGATTTCTCAAGGGGCTTAACGAACGTCACCTTGCCAACTTTCCCGGAGACAGCGAGCTCGCGGCCCGGATCTCCAGCTATGAACTTGCCGCGCGCATGCAGCTAAGCGTGCCCGAGGTCACCGATCTAAGCACCGAACCGCAAAGCATCCTCAAGGAATATGGAGCCGACGACGCCGACAACCCTTTGAAAGCCAAGTTCGCAAAAAATTGCATTCTTGCCCGCAGGTTGATCGAGCAGGGCGTTCGATTCGTGCAACTGTTCAATGGAGCCTACCAGACCGGTGGCGAAGGTGTGAGCAACTGGGACGGCCACAAGTCCCTGGAGAAACAATACAGCAAACACGGCCCGGTGCTCGATCAACCCTGTGCCGCGCTGCTCCGGGACATGAAGCGCCGCGGGCTGCTCGAAGACACCCTCGTCGTGTGGACCACGGAGTTCGGTCGGATGCCCACGTTTCAAAAAGGCGCAAGTGGCCGCGATCATAATCCAGATGGTTTCACCACCTGGCTCATGGGTGCCGGGGTCAAGGCCCCCTTCAGTTATGGGGCCACGGATGAATTTGGATATCGCGCAGTGGACAACGTGGCCACGGTGTACGATTTCCACGCGACCATCCTGCACCTGCTCGGGTTGGATCACAAGCGCCTGACCTACTATCACAACGGCTTTGAACGCCGACTGACGGACGTGCACGGCAAGGTGATCGGGGATGTGTTGAGTTAGAGACTCGATGATGAAGTCTGTTGCATTGGGTCGTTCTAATTCATACGAACTATTGCCATGAAAACGCCAAAGATCGTAACCCTTTCCTTTTGCTGACCCTCGTCGCCCAGGCCGAGTCCGTTCCCCGTGTTCATCCTTGACGGAATGAACAACCACGACTGGCGGAGTACCAGCGAAGCGCTGCATGCCACGCTGGATGCAACAAAGAAACCGAACACAAAGAAACCGAACATAAAGAAACCGAACACAGAGTAATTATGAAAACAGCGAATTCCATCCGGGATATCTACTCTTTTCGATCATCAACTTACCACATCGACCCGTAAATCGCGCAATCCGAATAGCTCGTTCAGGCCATGGAACTTGCGGGCCCCGCTGGATCGGGCTTCGCTGAAATACCCGCGTTGTTGCTCGAAGATTTCTTCGGCATAGGCGCGGCTTCCAAAGGCGAGGGAATCGGAGAAATAGCGCACCCGGCAACGCAACAGATCGGCCAGGTGGAGTTCGCCGTCTTCGGCCCAGACTTGCTTGACTTTCTCGCGGGTGAAACCGCGGCGGCTGCCGCCATCCGGGTTGGCCTCGCCCGCGCCGTACAGGAGCTGGCGATAGGTTCGCTGGACCATCCGCCATTGGGTGCTCCGCCCCAGGCGTTCGGCAATCACGGTTAGGCCGGCACGGGCCCGCTTGCTCCCGCCAACGGCTTCGCCATAGCCGGAATACAGATAGTCCTTGGGGTCATCGACGATGCCCGCACGAACAGGATTAAGATCGATATACGCGGCCATGGTGAGGAGCGGATGTCCAGCACCCTGGACGAGCACGCTCTTATAGCGCTCCTCCCACAAGGTGCCCTTGCGGCCGTTTCGGCGGTTGTACCAGCGGGTGAACAGACGCTTTAGCTGCTGCATATACGCGCTGAGATCGTACATGCGGATCAAAACCTGTTCTCGGTATTCGGCTGCGGCTTTCTTTTGTCCACGGGCGAGAAATCGATCGATCATTTCTCGATAGCTGATGGCCGCGTCCTTGCCACTCGCGATTTCCAACCGGCGAATGATCTCCGCATCGTCCAGCGCTTCCCGTTCCGGCACCTGCAGTAAAATGTGAAAGTGATTATCCATGATCGCATAGGTCACGATCTCCAACCCCGAGAATTCCGCCTGCTGCCGCATCAACTTGCGAAAGTGCGCTTTCTCCTCCGGACCGAGAATAAAATCACGATTGACCACCCGACTCATGACATGGACAAAGTAGGCACCGGATTCAGGAAGAATGCGTCCTCGTCGCGCGGACTTACG
>JBLIND010000170.1:0-13061 GCA_047639095.1 Candidatus Omnitrophota bacterium
GAGACCCTGGCGCAGTGCATTCAACGCATAGGATGGGAAGCATGAACCCGTTTAAAGAATCTGTTAAAGGCCTGAATATCGAATACGAGATGGCGCCTCGCCCCTCGGAGTTTTCAAAATTCACCGGTCTCCTCGACACCGAGCTCGACTTTAAAACCCTGTACAAGGATATCCCCTGTCAGGCGGCCTGTCCGGCCAAGACGAATGTCCCGGCGTACATCCAGGCCATTGCCGAAGGCGATCCCGATCGCGCGTTCAAGATCAACCAGGAGGACAACGTCTTCCCGGGTTCGCTCGGCCGCATCTGTACGCGTCCGTGTGAAACCGCCTGTCGCCACAACTGGACCAACGTGAATGGTCCGGTGCAAATCTGCCATCTGAAGCGTTCCGGTGCGGATTTCAAAAAGAAAATTTCCGAGCCCTTGCCGCCCTGGTTCGAAACCTCCACCGGCAAACGCATCGCGGTGGTCGGCGGTGGACCTGCGGGTCTGACCGCGGCACGCGAACTGAAGCGCTACGGCCATGATGTGACGATTTTCGAGATGCATGACTACCTCGGTGGCATGTTGATGATGGGCATTCCCAAGTTCCGGCTCCCGCGTGATATCGTGCAGGCCGAAGTGAAGGCGATTGTCGACAGCGGGATTGACGTGAAGTTGAATACGCCCGTCGATGCCGAAAAAATGCAGACCTTGATCGATGAGTACGATGCGGTGCTGGTCACGGTCGGCGCAATGAAGCCCTCGGACCTTTCCCTGCCCGGGCTGGAAGCCGGGATGGAATATGCCGGCCTCGACTTCATGGAGAAATACAACTTCGGCGATATCGGCGATCTGGAAGGTCAGAGCGTGGTCATCGTCGGTGGTGGATTTACCGCCGTGGATTGCGCGCGTTCCTGCGCGCGTGCTGCACGTCAGTTGGTCGGTGAAGAGGGCAAGGTCAATATCGTCTATCGTCGGACCGAAGGTCAGATGGCGGCCAACTGGGAAGAAATGGAGGCCATGTACGATGAGAACATCACCATTGATACCCTGGCTTCTCCGGTGCGGGCCAATGTCGAGAACGGCAAGCTCAAGAGCATCACGTTCCATCGCAACATGCTGGGCGATCCGGCTCCGGGTCATACCAAGCCTCCGATTTCGGAGATTCCAAACACCGAATACGATGTGCCCTGCGACCTGTTGATCGTCGCGATCGGTCAGGTGCGGACGATGAATATTCTTCCTGAGGGCCTGCGCCTTACGGATGGTCATCACACGACGGTTGATAAAGTCTTTGTCGCTGGCGACTTCGGTGATGCCACCGCAGATGTGATTCACGCGGTTGAAGATGGCAAACAGGCTGCGGCGAATATGGACCAGTTTCTCACTGGGGAAGTTCGGATGAAGAAACACGTCGCGGTCGAGTTCATCGACACCAATGGCGAAACCGGTCGCGTGCGCGATCACGATTGCCAAGTGCCGGATCCGATGCCGCATCTGCTCTTAGGCGAGCGCGATGGATTTAAAGAAGTCGAGCTCGGCCTGGGCGAAGACGCCACGATGACCGCCGCTACACGTTGTTACTACTGCCACTACAAATTCGAGATCGACCAGGATAAGTGCATTCATTGCGACTGGTGTATCGGGGTGGCTCCGCGTGATTGCATCAAGCAAGTGTCCCGCCTCTTCCACGACGAAGACGGTGCGGTGAAGCTGGATGTAAAAGCCGGTATGGCGCATGAAGCGACCTACATCTGGATCGACTCGGATGAATGTATCCGCTGCGGCAACTGCCTGCGCGTGTGCCCGACTGAGGCGATCACGATCCGGAAGATGGCGCTGAGCAGCTGCACGACCGCGAAGTTCGATGCGGAAGCGGAATCGTTCGCAAAGACCGCCGGGACGCGCGAGAGCTTCGACAAACGCTGGGTTTGAGCAAAAGGGATAGGGTCTAACGGGCCTATAAGACCAATGCGCCCCTACTTATCTACGGGTTCGGGCGCCAGCGTGATTGGTGTTTCCCAGTCATCCTCCGCCGTGATGCCGCCGTCCTCGTAGGTCCAGCTGATTTTCTGGTAGGTCCAGCTGATTTCCTCCATGTCACCGTATGATCTTGAGGCGCGGTCTTTGGTGTTCGGCTTCCACTCGCGAATGCCTGCGATCGCTGCGTTTTCCAACTTGATAGTGTAATACTGCTCCTCTCCCTGCCCGGTTCGGCTCGGTCGCCAGAACCGCAGTTCGAGTGTGGTGATGTTCTCGTTGGTTACAAGGGCTTGCATAAGGAGTGGGCTCGATTTGTCGATCCCCTTCACGATGGAAAGCGGCTTGTGCTCCCGGTTGCCTGTGGGTAGTCCGGACGCCGCATCGCGTGGAGCCACGACGGCATGGTTGAAGGCGTTGACTTCGATCGATTCCTCCCGACCCGCTGTGGTGACGTCTCCTTTAATATCCCCTTGCGTCTCGCCGGTCAGTCTTAAATAGGCGTTTAAGGCGGCCTGCGTGTTGGGTTGCGCGAGCATCATAAGGGGGATGATAAAATAGTGCAGTTTCATGAGGGCCTCCGGTCAGGGTTGTACTTCGATGTTGATCAGTTGGATATCAATTGCGGGGTCGAGGAAGGTAGCGCTGGTCTGGGCGCCTGCTGAAAGCACGATTCGGCTGCCGTCGATCGCTGTGCCAGGGAGTGGACGACCCGCAACTCGGTACTGCATATCGGGAACGCTCTGCCAGGTAACTCGAACGTCGCCCTGTCCGTTAATTTCAATGTTGTCGATGCGTAACAGGGAGGTGGGATCGTTTGCATTTGTTCCGGCATGGGCTTCATGGAGGTTAATGTAGTTGTCGTTGTCGGCGTCCTCCATGCTGTCGTCCAATGCCGGGTCGAGATCGTTTTCCAGCTCGTAGTCGGTCAGCATCCCGTCTCCGTCGTGGTCGAGAATATCCTCCGTGTCATCATTGCTGATCAGGTTGCTTTCACCTGTGAAGGCGGCCGGGCCGCCGAGCTGCTGTGCGCCGGATGGAAATGCGTAGGATGCGACTCCGCAGCGCTCGACATTCACCACCGGGAGATCGTTGTCAAACGAGGTGCCCGTGCGTTGGCCGTAGGTACGATGGTTGGTGCCTTCGAAGCCCCGAAGATCGCCCGATGGATCGATGAGTCCGGCGATGACCTCGTCGGTGCCAACGCGAAGGAGGAGGAGGAGGTAGTCAATGCCTGCATTATTCCCGTCGGGCGCGGCCTGCAATTCCCCGTTGAGAATGATGGAAGCCGCATGGGCCGGGATGCCTGTCAGTATGAGGAGCGAAATGAGTAGCGCCTTCATCAGCGCATGAATAGCATCTCCTGCGGAGGCCCGTTGATTGAATTGTAAGTTGCCGGATCTAAGGAATGCCTTTACCGGTAGCCTTTTCGCCTTTTACAATCTTTTGACACTAATCCGCGTGTTTTTATCTAAGCTTCCGCGGTAGCATGGCGTCCCTGTAACATTCAACGTTCTGGAGGCCATCATGAAGCGAATTGTACTCGTCCCCCTTTGTGCACTGATCTGCACTGCCCTGCTAACGGCCCAGGAGCCCCCGGCATCGGGTCCCGCTCCGGCGCCCGCACCCAAGCCGACTCCCGCGCCGACCCCACTCCCGACTCCGGATCCTGAAAGGAAAGACCTGCGCGAACAGAGCATCTACATTCCCTATGAGCAGCTGTGGAAGGTTTTCGAGAAGGAAGGTCGTGGTGTTTTTCTCCCGCACGAACGATTCATGGAGTTGTGGAAGGCATCTAACACCAATAAAATGGCGAAGCCGGACGTCAAGGCGCCCATCGACAGCCTCATCACGGATGTCGATGCCCGGGTGACGGTCGAGGAGGATGTGGTCAAGGTCACCTCGTCGCTCAGCATCGAAGTCTTAAAGGAGGGCTGGAACCAGATTCCGTTGCGGCTCGCCGATGCGGCGATCACCGGCGCGACCCTCGACGGAAAACCCGCACGGATCACCTTTGTGAAGGAAAAAGGGTATCAGCTCCTGATCGAAAAAACAGGCAAGGCGCCTCGGACCTATACGCTGAAGCTCGACTACGCCAAATCGTTTACCAAATCGCCCGGTCGGAACTCGGTGAGTTTCCAGGCCCCGTCGGCACCCGTGAGTAAATGGGATGTAAAGATTCCGGAGAGCGGCGTGAAAGTGGATATCCTGCCCATGTTGGCGACGACGGACGTGCCGGTGGCCGGCGATGCGCGCGAGACGCACGTGCTGGCCTTCGTGGGAGCCACCCCGACCGTCCAGGTAGACTGGACCCCCAAAGCAGAAGGCGCCAAAGGCCTCACCGCGCTCGTCAGCGTGCGCAGTGAACAAAGCACGGTGCTGGAAGAAGGAGTGATGCGGAATCACGTCACCCTGCATTATGACATCAGCCGTATGGAGCTCACCCGCTTCGAACTCGAAGTGCCTGCCGATCAAAAAGTCGTGAACGTGTTCGATGAAAACGTGCGTGAGTGGTCGGTGGAGCAGACCAACCAGGTGCAGCGCGTCATGGTGGAACTCTTTGAACCCACCAAGGGCAAGCAGAAGCTGGTCGTGGAGTTGGAGCAGTTTTCCGATGCGGTGACCGCGAGTATTCCGGTCATCAAAGCCTTGAATGCGGGTCGCCAGCAGGGCGTGCTGGCCGTGCGCGTGGACGACTCGCTTCGCGCGGAAATCAGCGGACGCGAGGGCTTGCTGCAGCTCGATGTCCAGGAGTTGCCCGAGGCGCTGCGCGCGCAAAGCCCCCAGTACTCGTACCGGTATGCTGCGGTTCCCTATAAACTCGAAATGCAGCTGGAAAAAGTTCAGCCGCGAATCATTGCCGAGACGCTGAACGAGTTTCATCTGGATCCGCGGAAGATCGACCTGCAAGTGTTCGCCCGCTTTGACGTGCAGCGCGCCGGGGTGTTTGAGCTCAAGCTGCTCGTTCCGGAAGGCTTTGAGATCCTGAAGGTCGCGGGTCAGGCGGCCGCCAATGTTGCCGACGCCCAGGTGGACGGGCATCACCTGGCCGACCCGGTGGCGGGTATGCGGGAGATGACGATCAACCTTTCCCGCAAGGCCTTCGGCCGCGTCGGGGTGAAGGTGGACTTGAAAAAAGTCCTCAACGAAGCCGATCTGCTGAGTCCGACTGGAAAGCAGGTCCTGCTGTCTGTACCCATAGTCCGGGAAGCCGCCGGAAACGTCGAGCGCGGCAGTGGTTTCGTGGTGGTCTATGGACCGGAGAGCCTGCGGATTAATCCGGCCGAGCCGGTTGGTTTGCGCGCGGTGAAATTTGTGGAGGCGGTCAGCGGGGGCGTCCACTCTCAGCGTCCAGACGAACGACCCGTCCTTTCCTACGCTTTCGGTCAGGAGGCCGCCTCCCTCGGCGTCGAGGTCGAGCGGCGTGCGCCGTATGTGACGGTTCGCCAGCTGCTCACGGCGGGGATTGAATCCGGGGTGGTGAAATACAGCGCCAAACTTTTCTATCACATTCAATACAGCGGCGTTTCCAGTCTGCGGCTCGATGTGCCCGCGAGTGAGGCCGACCAGATTCGTATCCTCACCACCGGTATTCGTCACAGCGCGATGACCGTGACCAACGAACTGGCCGAAGGGAGTACGGCCTGGAAGCTGGAGGGCGAAACCGAGTTCAGCGGACAAGTGGTCATCCACTTGAACTGGGAAAAGAAAATCGAGAAACTCGATATCGGAAAGAAGATCACGATCGCCATTCCGCGCTTGATTCCGCGCGAGGTGGATCGGTCGACGGGTCAGATCGTGTTGACGAAGTCCGAAGGCATCGACGTGAGTCCGGCCGCATCGGCGGAGGGACTTCGACCGATCGACCCGCGCATGGACCTCATGGCCGAGGCCTCCGTTTCGGATGCCGCGCAAGCCTACGAGTTCCTGGGCGACTGGGCCTTGAATGTTGAAGCGACCCGTTATGAAACGCGCGAAGTCAAAGCGACCAGCATCGAGCGCGGGCTCGTGCGCACGGTGATCACGCGCGGTTCGGTGAACTCGGTGCAGGCCGTGTACCGCATGCGCAGCAAAGAGCAGCGGCTGACGATTACCTTGCCGCCGAAGGTTGATTTTGATTCGCAGCCTTTGCGCATTAACGGCCGCCCGGTGCCGTTGGAGCAGGGGCAGAAGGGGGAGTTCTTCGTTCCTCTGACCTCGCTCGAACAGGATAAGGCCTTCTTGCTTGAGCTCCGTTATATCGTAGCCGATCAGGGCAAGCTTATCACCGGGCCGGTGTTCCCCGGTGACCCCGCAATCCAGCAGGTCTACATGTCGGTCCATTACCCGGACAATCGGGCGTACATCGGACACGCGGGTTCCTGGAATGAAGAGATGGTCTGGGTGCTCAATGGCTTCAGTACCTATCCGCGAGGCAAGAAATCCGGAAAGGCCCTGGTGGCCTGGGTGAGTGAAGGTTTGAATGTGAATCGCGAAGGCTTGAACAGTTTTGCCATGGATGGTCGGAGTCTGCTGTTCAGCACCTTGCGTCCGGAAGCCAGTGGTGTGCTCCGCATCCGCTTGATCCCCGCGGTTGCGCTGAATCTCCTGGTGCTCGCGGTGGTGATTGCCATTGGGATCACCCAGTTGAATGCCTCGATGGGCCGCCGGGCGCTGGTCGTCGGTGCCGCTCTGGTCGCGGTTATTCTGGTTGCTGTTTTTGCGCCGAGTCTGGCTCGTTCCCTCGTCACCAACGGGGCGATGGCGGCGGGAGCGGTCGTGTTGATCATCTGGGCGATCTGGTACCTGCTCGTGCAGCGGCCCCGGGATCCCGTAGTCGTCGCGCGGCGTGAGGCCCAGATTGCCCGGGCCAAAGCGATGTACGCGGCGCCGCAAGCGGCTGCTGCCAGTACGCCACCGCCTCCACTGCCAGCAGAGGAGCCGCCTGCGGAACCGAGCGACAAAGGAGACGATGATGCGTAACCTTCGAACCCTGTCGCGTCTGATTCCTGGCGTATGTGTGTTCCTGCTGGGTGCCGGGCTCTCCCTGCGCGCCGCGGAGGCCGAAAAGCCGGTGCGTGAATTGTTCGTGCCCTTTTCGGATCTGCAATTCCTCCTCAACCAGTCCAACGAGCAACGCGTGTTGATCTCGCGGGCGGAGTTCGAAGCCCTGCAGGCAAGGGCGGTGAAGGAGGAGGAGCGCCGGGCGCCCCAAGGGGCGCTACTGTCCGGGGCGCAGTACCAGATTGCCATCGCGGATGAACGCGCCACCATCACCGGTGAGGTCGGCATCGAGGTTCTCGAGGCGGGGGTGCATGCCTTGCCGATGGATATCGGGGGTATCGGCCTGCAGACCGTCCTGCTGAATGACAAGCCCGCGCCGATCGGTCGAGGTGTAAAGGGGCCGTTGTTGCTCATGGTGGAAGGGGTCGGCACGCACGCCTTGCAGCTGGAGGCCATTGCGCCCATCGAAACCACCGCTGCGCGACAGATTCTTCATTTTCGCCTGCCCATGCCAGGCGCGACCACCTTGCACCTGACCATTCCCGGCGATGTGGAAGTCAAAAGTGGAGCCGCAGTGATCGCCCGCGTGTTCGATGAAGCCAAAGCGGAAACACGATTCGAATTACTCGCCGAACGCGGGTTGGTAAACCTGGTCATGTCGCTTAACAGCCGCTTGAAGCGCACCGAGCGGGCGGTCATCGCGCAGTCCGTACTCGTGAATGAAGTCACCACCGCGTACGAGCGATTGCACGCCACCATCTCGCTCGACGTCCTGCATCGTGCGGTCGCGGACTTTCGTTTTCGTCTCCCGCCCGGGTTGGAGATCACCGACGTGCAGTCCGAAAATCTTTCGCGTTGGGAAATTACCGACGGCCCCGACGGGCACTTGCTGGAAATTGTTTTGCGCGACGAAGCCACCGGCCGGGTGACGCTCCATGTATCCGGGATTCGGATGAATCCTGAGCTGGATGCCTGGACCATGCCGCAGATCGAGCCGCTGGACGTGGTCGGCCATGTCGCGGTGATTGGCATGCTGGCCGAAGAATCGTTGAAGCTGCGCAATGTTGCTGCGGATCGTTTGGTGAGTATCGATCACACCGTGCTCATGCAGGCGATTCCCCAGAGCTTCCTCAAGCCGGATCCCGGGGCGGCCCAGGTTCGAGCCATCAAAGCCTATTACGCCCCGCAGCAAGGTTTCGGGCTGTCCGGTCAGTTCTACCGTCCGGCTTCGCGTCTTTATGCCACGGGCAATGTCACCCTGCGCATCCGTGAGCAGGGGCTGAGTGCCGAGGGAGGCTTCGTGCTCGTGCCCGTGCAGGATAAGTTATTTGAAGCCACCTTTTCGGTTCCGGCGGGATGGGAGATCCAATCCGTGACCGGGGTGAATGGTGAGGCCTTACAATACGAGCGCTTCGGTACGCCTGAAGAAACCGGCCGTGTGCTCGTACGCCTGCCGCAAGCGGTGGCGCCGAACGAAGAAAGCCGAATCTTTTTCACCGCGCGGCATGTGCCCGCGGGCTGGTTTTCCGAATGGGCGACGAAGGATGTGCCGTTCCCGGTATTTTCGATTCAGGGCGCGGAGCGGGACATCGGGGCCATTGCCGTCGATGCCGGCGGCACCCTGGACCTGCGTGCGACGGACCTCGCCGGTTTGACGCCGCTCGATCAGAACGAAAAAGCCAAGTACGGCATGCAGGATTCCGATGCGGCCATCGCCTTCCGTTACGAGTCTTCGGATTATTCTGTCACGATCACCACCGATCAGATTGATGCGCGGGTGACGGCGGAAACGTATTCCTTTTTCACCGTGAATCGCGAGTCGCTGCGTGCGCACTACGAAGTCATCTTTAATATCGAGAAGTCCAAAACCGACAGCGTGCAGCTCGTACTGCCCCTGCACACGCCTTCTTCCCTTTCCATTCGTGGCCTGGGCGGGACGGTGGTGAAGGAGTTCTTTCAGGAAGCCGTCGGCTCCAACCGGGTCTGGACGATTGCCCTGAGTCAACCTGCAGATGATCGGGTTCATGTCGCTGCGGATTTTCTCATGCCCGTCGATACGGATACGTTTGCCCTACCCATCGTCGAAGCTTCCGGTGTGGCCTACCAGTCCGGCCTGCTTTCGGTGGAAGGCAGTCCGGAGCTCGATGTGGAAATCGAGCATAAAGCCCGACCGGTGGATATCGGCGAAATGATCTCTGCTGCCGAATACCTCCCCGGTCGTCGCCTGCTCGGTGCTTTCGGGTATGTGGGGACCCCCGAGCCTGTGCAGATATCGATCACCGAGCCGAGCGGGTACCTGCTTCCTCCCGCACTGGTGGAGCGCGCGGAGATTTCCACCTCGATTTCGACCAGCGGGCGCAGCCAGTCCGCGGCACGATTCCACATTCGCAGCAATGCTGATTTTCTCGAAGTGAAGTTGCCGGGTGACTCCGAGCTCTGGTCGGTCATGTTGAATGGCGAAGCGGCTAAGCCGCAACAGGAGGCGGAGCGGTTGTTGTTGGAGCTCCCAGCCGGTCGGGCCAATGTGCTGCGCGATTTGCAGGTTGTTTATGAGACGCCGGTCGGGCGCCTGGACTTTCGTGGCCGTATCGTACTCGAGGCGCCGCGGCTTTTTCTGCATGAGAAATCCGGGCTGCCCGCACGCGAGGTGCCCGTGACCGATCTGGCCTGGCAGGCCTATGTACCCGACGGGTATGAGGTGGTGCACACCGCAGGTAATGTCGAAACAGGGTACATCAAGCCGCCCCAATCTGCGGCGGTACGGGTGGGCGAAGCCCTGTACGCCATGAGCGGGGGCGTGAATACCGGAAATGGGCTGGTCGGGCTGATTCTTAAACCGATGTCGCAGGCATTTATGAAAGCCGAAAGCAGCAGCCGGGGCTATGCCAGCAAAAGCATGCATCTCGACGAGGATATGAGCTATGATACTCGGGCAATGAATCAGGAGAGTGGATCTGCTGAGTTCGCCGCCGAGGCTGACGCAGCGCCTAATGCCGCGCCGATGCCTCCTCCTGCGCGTCCACCTGCAACCGTGCCGCTGCCTCAAGCACAGACCGTTACGGCCGCCGAATTCATTCCGGGGCAACAAGCCACGATACCCAAGCCCGCCGCAAAACCCATCAGCGGGAAGGACTGGGCGCGCAAAGGCTTGAGCAGTCTGAAGATCGATCTCTCTTCCGCGGGGCATGCGGTGTCGTTCAAAAGCCTCGGCGAGCGTCCGGAGTTGGACGTGAAGCTGGTGCATCTCAAACGCCGGGACGCCCTGGTCTGGGCCATAGCGATCGCGGTCTTCCTCCTCGGCACCACCTTGAGCCAGGCGACGTGGAAGCGCCGCTTTTCCTTCATCTCGCTGGTGCTGATTGTGGTGTCGGTGCTGCCCGCCCTGCCGGTTTTCCTGGGCTGGGTGCCGGTGCTGAACGGCATGTTTTATGCCGCGTGTGCCTTGATTCCCTTCTACCTGTTCGCCGGCGTCTGGATGAAGCTGTGGAGCGGGATCCGGCGCTGGGGGCTTCCGGTCGATGCCACGTTTTTAATCCTCTTGATCGGTGGGCTCTGTTGTTTTTCGCTGGAAGACGCGCGTGCCCAGGAGTTGTCGGCTGTGCCCTATATTCCGGTGCCCCAACCGATCACGATTCCCGTCGATGCGGTCGTGATTCCGTTTAATCCCGCGGATGGCTTGAGCCCTGACGCCCATAAAATGCTGATCCCGTATACCCGGTACGAAAGCCTCTACCAGCTGGCCCACCCGGAGGACGCCCGCCTGATTCCGCCCGCCGCCTACGCCATTGCCGGTGCGGAGTATCGGGCCCGCCTGGAGGGCGATGAGTTTTTGCTGGTGGAAGGTCGGGTGGAAATCGACGTGTACACCGATGCCTATGTGGAACTGCCTTTCCAGTTGGAGGAAGGCGTCTTCGCCAAGGCTCAGTTGGACGGACAAGCGGCGCGAATCAGCGCCACGATGCCCAAGGGCAAGGAGCAGCACGCACGCACGACGCTCATCGTTTCCGGAAAAGGCCGTCACGTGTTTGAAGCCGCCATCCGTATGAAGGTGAGTAAGCAGGGCGGGTGGCGTCGGGTCTCAGGGCGTATGCCGTCTGCGCCTGCCGCCTTGCTGACCTTGTCGGTGCCGGGGGAAGGCACGGAAGTGAACGTGCGCAATGTGCCGGATCGTCCGCTACATAAAACTGTACGCGACAACGAAGATATCCGGACCACCCTCGGGGCGGAGGGCCAGTTGGATCTGCAATGGCGGCCTCGCATCAGTGAAGGCGATGTCGACCGCACCTTGACCGTGGTCTCCCAGGCCCTGTTCGACATCCAGGAAGATCATCACCAGTTGATCTGGGATCTGCAATTCGAATTCCGTCGGGTGGAGCGCGAGTTTTTCGAGATTCATGTGCCGGAAGAGTATCTCGTGCAGAAGGTCGAAGGTTTGAACGTGCGTGGTTGGGAGCGCGAGATCAAAGACGGACAGCAGGTACTGAATGTGCGGTTGTTGAAGCGGGTGAAGGAACACGAAGCCTTTACGGTACATCTTCGCCGGGAAGGCAGCGATGAAGCCAGCTTCCAGGCTCCGGTGGTCGTGGTCCCGGATGCGATTCGTCACACCGGAAGCCTGTTGATCCGTCGGAGCCCCCTGATCAATGTGCGCACGCTATCTTCCAGCCGCATCAACCGAAACGACCTGAATCCCAAGCGGGATGAGGCCTTGATCAAGCGGGTGAAAGACGAAAGTCCGTTGGGGATTAAGCCGTATGAGTCCTACACGTTTAACACGGCTCCTTTTGACCTGGTACTTGAGGCGCAAGCCGTCCCGCCCCGAATAACGGCTTCGTTCAAAACCATTTTACGTATGGGTCTCCGGGAGAAAAATATTGAAAGCCGACTTGATCTGCAGATTCAGGATCGGCCCGTGCACGTTTTCCGGCTCGCCCTGCCCGAAGCCTTCGAACTGGAGAACGTATCCGCTCCGGGTACGATCGAATGGGAGGTCAGTGATCAGATCCTGACCATCGACTTTGCTTCAGGAGCCATAAACAATGTGCCGATCCTCCTGCTCGGGAAATATGGCGCGCTGGTCGAGCAAACGCGCAGCGCTCTGCCGGTGTTCAACGCGCTGGATGTCGAGGCGCAGGAGGGCTATCTCGTGATTCAGTCGGATCCGGGATATGACGTGGAAACCAGCGAGCTGAAAAACATCGAGCACAGCCTGATGAGTCGGGTGCATGGTTGGTTGGTCGGTCCGCAACGTGCCCTGGCCCGTGCAGCCTTGCATTACACCCGCCCGGACTATGCGGGCATGGTCACACTCAATAAACGTAAGCCCATCGTGAATGCTTTCACGGTTTCCAATGCCCGGATCACTGACCGGACCATCGAGGAAACGCTGCTGCTGAATTTCAACGTCGAAAAGGCGGGCATCCGCGAAGTCCAGTTTCGGCTGCCGAGCTACCTCGCCGATGCCGAAATAAACGTGCCCTTTCTGCGTGAAAAAACACTGGTTCCGGCGGAGGGTTTTCCGGGAGAGCTACTGGTCACACTGACCTTGCAGGACGAAGTGTTGAACCAGCTCCGGGTCCTGGTCGAGCACGATCGGGTGTTAACCGGGGCGACGCATCGCGTCGCCATTCCTACGGTCTTGACCGGGCGCGTGGATCGTCAGTATGTAGCGCGTGAAAGCGCCGGGCGCGATGAGGTGATTACGCATGATCAAAGCGGTCTCGAATCGCTGACCCGCCAGATGAAGGAGTGGAAAGCGATGGCCGGTTTGCTGAAAGGCGGAACCACGGAGGCCTGGATCGTGCGTTCGGGTGCAGAGAATCCCCGTCTGACGCTTGCCACGAAACAACGCAAGAAAGTGGAGACTGCTGGTGCGACGATCGGCCTTTCTCAGACCTTGCTGATCATGGATGCCGCGGGCACCTACCGCGCCCAACAGACCTACCAGGTCGACAACCGGACCGAACAATTCCTGGCGATCCAGCTGCCGAAAGGCGCGACCCTGTGGACGGCGCGGGTGGCGAATGAGTATGTAAAGCCGATCCAGCCGGATGCCAAAGACCTGCGGTCGGTGCGGATTCCCCTGGTGAAAACCGCGGAGGGCGATATCGACTACGA
>JBLIND010000171.1:0-13027 GCA_047639095.1 Candidatus Omnitrophota bacterium
CAAGCTTAATGCCCCCCCAACTCCAGCCCCTGAAACACAGGTCCTCGAAACATAAAACTTTGCATTGCAGAGTTCTTTGCTATATGTTAAGCCATGCTCGCCATGACCGAACATATAACCGAAGCCCTTTCCCAGGTGAAGCGCCTGCAGGACATGCTCCTGCATCGCCAGAAGTTCGCGGGTTATTCCGGTCCTGCCCGTATGATCTCCGGCGCGGCGGCCTTGGCTTCGGCCTATATTCTCGACTCCATGCCGTATCATCACATGACCTATCTTAAGGGCTGGGTCTGCCTGATGGTATTCAGCCTGATCCTGAACTACGTGTCGCTCGGGCGCTGGTTCCTCTACGATCCGATGGTTGAGCGGCGTTGGACGCGACTTAAACCCGCGTTGGAAGCGGTTCCGCCCTTGGTCGTGGGTGGCTTGATCTCGCTCGTCATGGTGAGGCACGAATTTTATTTTCTGCTCTATGGCTTGTGGATGGCCATGTTCGGTCTCGCCATCATCGCTTCCCGATATGTGCTGCCCCGGTATTCCGGTTGGGTCGGCCTGTTTTACATTCTCTGCGGTACATTTTTTCTCGGGTACAATCACCTGGCCTTTTCCAATCCCTGGCCGATGGGGATCGTGTTTTTCATCGGCGAATGGGTCGGGGGATTGATCCTGCTACTCGATCATCAACGAGGCCGCGACCTGTCATGAAAAAGAAGCCCGATGCATCTTCCGTAAACCCGTATGAGCAGTTGCACAAACTGTTCCATGAACCGGGTCGGCTGGCCATTCTCTCTGAACTGATCAAGGTCCAGGAGGGCATGAAATTTCGCGAGCTGAAGGATGCCTGCAACCTGACGGATGGGAATCTGAACCGGCATTTGAAGACCCTGGACGAAGCGGGAGCGATTCGAATCAGGAAGCGATTCGTGGATGCGAAACCGCAAACCACGGTGCAGCTGACGGCAAAGGGTATGGAAGGGTTCCTGCAGTATCTCAAGGTCTTGCAGGATGTGTTGATCGATGCCGCGAGCTCCCTGGGTGTCAAGCCGAGCAAGCAAGGCGTGATCAACTGGAAGACCATCCAGGAGTAGATCCACCTATGAAAACGCGAACCCTTCATTTATCCGAAAGCTTTGCGTTGCAAAGTAATTTGCATATTAACACCGACAACGACAACAACAACAACGAACACCTACGCCTGGGCGGGTCCGCCGGACCCGCCCGAGCGGCAGACGGGAGAAGACCATGCAGACGACAACAAGCGGAATCGAAGATCAACCAGCGGTCGTGGAGCCCATCGACCGGAGCCACGCCCCCGCTCATTACCGAAGCTCGGCAGAGTGGATCAGCCACTTCCAGCAAAATGTTCGGCACCAGCGGGCGATCCCCTGGGAGACGGATACCACGCGCCTGACCGAACGGGAGCGCCGCGCGATTGCCCGGTCCATCGCGATTTTTCAGTTGGGCGAGAGCTCCGACGGTCACTTCTTCTTCGAGGCTGGTCGCCAGTATGTAAAACAGTCGGCGGACATCCACTATACCGATGCGCTTCGCCTGTTTATTGCCGAAGAGAATCGCCATAGCGCATACCTGGGACGATTCATGCAACTGCAGGAGATCCCCTTTGAGCAAAAGCAGTGGAGCGATTCGATCTTCCGGATGATCCGAAAAGTCAGTGGTCTGGAGATGTGTATTTCCGTCCTCATCACCGCGGAGCTTGTGGCCAAGGTCTACTACCGCGCCTTGTCGGAGGCGACGGACTCGCCGACCCTCAAGGCGATCTGTGATCAGATTCTCCAGGACGAATCATGGCATCTCGCCTACCAGTCCGGGACCCTCGGAAAAATTCGTCGCGGCCGCAGTTTGTATCGGCTCGCCGTCACGGAAACCCTGCAGAAACTGTTTATGCTGGGGACGCTGGTCGTGGTCTGGATGGATCATGCGCGGGTTTTTCGCGCGGGTGGTTATACCTTCATGGGCTTCGCCCGGGAAACCTGGACCGAGCTGCGACGCTCCTTGCAGGTGATTCGGGAATGCGTCATATTCGATTGGCGTAAACAACGGATCTTACAGCGCGTGCAGGGAAAGCCATGTTCCATTGGTTCTTAACGAACACACCGACAATCAAGCAACTGTTCCTGGGCGGGCCGCCGTCGCTGCTCTGGGCGGCGGCCTGCCTGTTGCTCGCCGGTCAATTGAAGGTGAAACGCGGCTGGCCCACCGGCTATACCCGCAAGGTCTTTCACTTTCTCATCTTCGGTACGGTGGCCGCCTTGCAACAGACGCTGGGGACCCCTGCGGTCTGCCTCTTCGGGGCGATGACTTCGCTGGTGGTGTTTTACGCGGTCCTTCGCGGCGACGGACATCTACTCTACGAAGCGATGGCGCGCGAAAAAGATGCCCCGCGACGGACCTTTTACATCCTGTCTTCCTATGTCGCCACCCTGGTCGGGGGCATTGCCGCCAGTGTCCTGTTTGAGGAGGCTGCGTTGTATGGGTTTCTCGTGACCGGCCTGGCGGACGCCATGGCCGAACCCGTGGGGACTCGTTGGGGAAAGCATCCCTATCGGGTGCCAGCCTTTCATGGCTTGAAGATGACGCGCACGCTTGAAGGCTCGTCTGCCGTGTTTGTCTGCAGTGTACTCGCCCTCTCGGTGGGCATGGGCGGCTTCGTGCCGATGATCCTGCTCATCGCGCTTGCCGTCACGGCCCTTAAGGCCATCAGCCCGCACGGCTGGGACAACCTGACGATTCAGCTCGCCGCGAGCGGTCTGGCTTTTGCCTGGCTGTAGCGGGTCGCTCCACGCTGTCTCGAGCGCAGCGACATTTTACGTGCCTTTCCAATCGTTCGTCGTTACGCTGTTCGCATGGACCTGTTTGAAGAGCAAAGTCAGGCGCGTATGCCCTTGGCCGCACGTATGCGCCCGCAAACCGTCGACGAGATTCTCGGGCAGGAACACATTCTCGGTCCAGGTAAGTTGTTGCGCCGGGCGATTGAGGCCGATCGTCTCGGCAGCATCATTCTCTACGGTCCCCCCGGCTGTGGGAAGACCTCGATGGCGGAGGTGATCGCCAAGTCGACCAACCGCACTTTCGAGCGATCCAGCGGGGTGCTTTCCAACGTGGCCGAGCTGCGCAAGTTACTGGGTGCCGCCCAGCATCGCAAGCAGATGAACCACGGCGAATCGATCCTGTTCATCGATGAGATTCATCGCTTCAACAAATCCCAACAGGATGTTCTCCTGCCGTATATCGAGCAGGGCGCGGTAACCCTCATTGGGGCGACGACGCATAACCCCTTTTTCTTTGTGAACAGCCCGCTTACTTCGCGCTCCCAGATTTTTCAGCTCGAACCCGTTTCGGAAGAGGCGGTCGTGCAGTTGTTAATGCGGGCGATCAGCGATGAACGCGGCTTGCAGCGCTTGAATGTGCAGGCGGACGAAGATGCGCTTCGTCACCTGGCGGCGGTCTGCGATGGGGATGTGCGCCGTGCGCTCAATGCGCTGGAAATTGCCGCGCTGACGACCCCGATGAGCAAAGGCGAGGTGATTCATCTCACCCGGGAGATCGCGGAAGAGTCGATTCAGAAAAAAGCGGTGGTGTATGACAACAATGAAGATCAGCACTATGACACCATCTCGGCGTATATCAAAAGCATGCGTGGGTCGGATCCCAATGCCGCCGTCTACTGGCTGGCCAAGATGCTGTATGCAGGCGAAGATCCCCGCTTTATCGCCCGCCGGCTGATCATCCTGGCCTCGGAAGATATTGGCAATGCGGACCCGCGGGCGCTGACCGTGGCGACCTCGGCCCTCACCGCGGTCGATTTCGTCGGCATGCCCGAAGCCAAACTGATTCTCTCCCAGGCGACGACCTACCTGGCCACCGCGCCCAAGAGCAATGCGGCTACGATCGCGATTATGGAGGCGACCCGTGATATTGAGGCGGGTCGAACCCTGCCGGTGCCCAAGCACTTGCGCGATGGACACTACAAAGGTGCGAAAGAGTTGGGGCACGAGGGGTACCGCTATGCGCACGATGGGCCCGGCCACTTCGTTGACCAGGAATACATGCCGACCGATGCGGTGTATTACGTGCCGACCGATCAGGGCTACGAGGAAACGATTCGTAAGCGAATCGCACACTGGGACTCCCTGCGCAAAAAGAAGCCATGACCAAGGACGAAATACGGGCAGGCATACGTGCGCGGGAGAAGGCGTTCACGGAGGCGGATCGTCATGCCGCCAGCATCCTGGCGCAACAGGCCTTCCTGGATTCGGAAGATTACCGGAAGGCGCAACGAATTGGTTGTTATCTTTCAACTCGCAGGGAAGTGGATACGCGTCTTATTTTGGAGCAATCCCTGGTCGATGGAAAACGAATCGGTGCACCGCGGTATGATCCCATTTCGGAAACCTGGTGCCATATCCAGATGCATCACCCCGACGCCTGCGAGCGTGGCTCATGGCAGGTTGCCGAGCCCCTTGCCGGCGCCCCGCTTGCGCCATTGGACCTGGTGCTGGTTCCGGGGCGTGCTTTTGATCGCTCGGGGAATCGTATTGGCCATGGGAAAGGGCATTATGACCGGATGCTGGAAGGGTTCGAGGGGCGATGTGTGGGGCTGGCCTTCAATTGGCAAATTTTGAAACAGGTTCCCCGAGAACCACATGACCGCCCCATGGATGCGCTGTTCACCGAGTGTGGTGCCCTGCTGGTTGTTTCATAAACCCATCGTGCCTGCTTCCTTCCCATTCGCGGATTTAATGTGTATGGTTATAAAAACGATCAAACCTTAAAAATAAAACCGGTTGCTGTTCACCGCGGCATCCGGATGGAGAAACGAATGGTATACTGGGGCTTAGCGATATTTACCACGCTGGCCGCTCTGGGATTGGGGTACTTCTGGCAATATCACCTGGTCAAAGTACACGGAGAAAGTGCGCTCAAGAAAGCCGACGACATCGTTCGCGATGCACGCAAAGAGGCCGAGGTTATTGTCCGTGAAGGAAAAGCGGGAGCCATAGAAGAAATGCATCGCTTGAAGGATGCGTTTGAGCGGGAAACCAAGCGGCGACGGGACGAACTGAATCTGTTAACCGAAAAGTTCAACGAGCGCGAGATTGGCTTGTTCGCCAAGGTCGCTCAGCTGGATAAAAAGGAAGAGAACCTGGAGGAGCGCCACGTAAAGCTGGATGCCGAGCGCCAGGCGGTCAAGGACCAGCGCCTGACCCTCGACGGACAGCATGAAGAGCAGCGTGTAAAGCTTCAGGAGGTTGCCCAGATGGGGTGCGATGAGGCGCGGTCAGTCGTGCTGAAGCGCATGGAAAATGAAGCGCGTCGCGAAGGGGCCGGTCTGCTTCGCCGTATTCAGCGGGAAGTAAAAGAAGAGGCGGAAGCAACGGCGCGCAAAATTATCACTCTGGCCATCGAGCGATACGCCGCACCCATTGTCAGTGAGGTGACGACCAGTATCGTCAAGCTGCCGAGCGAAGAAATGAAGGGTCGCATCATCGGTAAAGAGGGGCGGAATATTCGTTCCTTTGAACAGGAGGCCGGGGTGAATCTCATCATTGATGATACCCCGGGGAGCGTGACCATTTCCGGTTACGACCCCCTGCGTCGTGAGATTGCAAAAGTGGCGCTGCTGCGTCTGGTTGAGGACGGCCGGATTCACCCGGCGAGTATTGAGGAGACGCTTGAGAAGGTTCGGCAGGAAACCGAACAGGCCATCCATAAGGCCGGTGAAGATGCCGTGTATACCCTCGGCTTGTCCGATGTCGCGCCGGAACTCATTCCGGTTCTGGGTCGCCTGAAATACCGGCACAGCTACTCCCAGAACATCCTCGATCACTCGATTGAGATGGCACACATCATGGCGACGATGGCTGGCGAGCTGCATCTGGATCCCATGGTCGCAAAACGCGTCGGCTTGTTCCACGATATCGGCAAGGCGCTCACGCATGAAGTCGAAGGGAGTCACGCGCAGATTGGGGCTGATTTGATCGAGAAAGCCGGTGAGGATCCCGAAGTGGTCAATGCCGTGGCGGCACACCATCATGAGGTTGAAGCGACCACGATCTTTGCTTACCTGGCTTCAGCTGCGGACGCCATCACCGCGGCCCGTCCCGGCGCCCGAATGGAAAATACGCAGCACTACCTGGATCGCCTCGGCGACCTGGAAGACATTGCGAATTCGTTCGACGGGGTTAAGAGCACCTACGCCATCATGGCTGGGCGCGAGCTGCGAGTGATCGTTGAGCCTGCGGAGGTTGATGATGTTGAGGCCATGCAGCTGGCTCGAAGCATCAGTGCGCGTATTCAGGAACGCATGGAGTTCCCGGGCCAGATCAAAGTGGTCGTGATCCGCGAATCCCGTTGCGTCGAATATGCCCGGTAAGGCGTGTCTCGACCACACATGCGAGAGCGGCCCCTCCCGGGCTCTTGGTTCTTTTTACCTTTCCATCCCGGCCACATAAGGTACATACGGGTCACGTATGAAAGTATTGTTTGCAGGAGACATCATGGGGTCGCAGGGACGGATCGCCTTTAGCGAGATTGCCCCCGAATTGAAAGCCAGTGGCCGCGTGGATATCGTGGTCGTAAACGCGGAGAATTCCGCGGGAGGGAAAGGGCTTTCCCCCAAGATCGCGGAGCAGCTTTTCGCCACCGGTGCCGATGTGATTACCCTGGGTGATCATGCCTGGGATCAGCGCGACATGATCAGCTACATCTCCAGCGAGCCCCGGATCATCCGCCCGGCGAATTTCAGCCGATCGGCTCCGGGAAAAGGCGAGTATACCCTGGATACGCCGGTTGGGAAACTCACGGTCATCAGCCTGATCGGCCGGGTCTTCATGAAGCCCTATGATTGTCCGTTTCGTAAAGCCGACGAAATGCTCGCCCAGAAGAACGGCAAAGCGGCCGCGATCCTCGTCGATTTCCATGCGGAAGCGACCTCAGAAAAAATGGCAATGGGTCATCATCTGGACGGTCGCGCGAGTGCCATGCTCGGTACGCATACCCACGTGCAGACCTCGGACGAAAAAATCCTGCCGGGCGGCATGGCGTATCTCACGGATGCCGGAATGACCGGGCCTCAATACTCCATCATTGGCTGCGGCATCGAGGCCGTGCTTAAGAATTTTACCACCGGCATGCCGTCGCGTTTTAAGCCGGCGGAAACCCCCGCTGCGCTGGAAGGCGCCATCATGGATATCGATCACATCAGTGGTAAGGCCCGCAGTATCGAGCGGGTGCGGATCCCCTATGACGCCGAGTGACGAGAAGTCCACGCGCAAGATATATGCGGTTTCGGATATCGCCCGACGCATCAAGTCGGTCCTGCAGGAGCAGGTAGGTCGGGTCTGGATCGAAGGGGAGTGCTCAAACACCAAGGATCACAGTTCCGGGCATCTCTACTTTACCTTGAAGGATGCCGGCGGCCAGATTCGCGCTGCGATGTTCCGTGACGATCGGGCGAACCTGAAGTTTCCGGTCAAAGACGGAATGAAGCTCCGCGTCTACGGTCAGGTGACCATCTACGAGCACTCGAGCAGCTATCAGATCATCGTCGAGCGCATGGAGGATGCTGGTATCGGTAACCTGCAGGAGGCCTTCGAGAAGCTGAAGCAGAAATTGAAAGCCGAGGGCCTTTTTGACCCCTCCGCTAAAAAGGCGCTGCCCCTTTTCCCACAACGCATCGGCATTGTTACCTCGCCCACCGGCGCGGCCATTCGCGATATGCTGCACGTCCTCCAACGTCGGTATGCCAATCTCCACATCATCATCGCGCCGGTACCGGTGCAGGGCGAAGGCGCGGCGGTCCGCATTGCCAATGCGGTTAATTATTTCAGTCAGACCCGCCTCGTCGACGTCATCCTGGTCAGTCGGGGCGGGGGGAGCCTGGAGGATCTCTGGGCGTTTAACGAAGAGGTGCTCGCCCGGGCGATTGCGGCCTGTGAGGTCCCCGTGATCTCGGGGGTGGGGCACGAAGTCGATTTTACCATCGCCGATTTTGTTGCTGATTTGCGTGCGCCGACCCCCTCGGCCGCGGCCGAGATGGTCATAGGCCCCAAGGTGGAGTTCGAGGATCGCATTGATGGCCAGCGTCGGCGCCTGGTACGGGCGCTTGATACCCGTCGACTGGAATTGAAGACTCGCTTTGTGAGCGCGAGCCGCAGTTACGTCTTTCGTGAGCCGCATAACCTGCTGATCCGCTATCGCCAGCAGGTGGATGGCTTGCGGGGGCAATTGCGTCAATCCCTGCGCGGGGCAGCCAAGTCGGAACGCGAATTCCTCCAACGCCTGCAGCTACGCCTCGGCCACGAATCGGTCGGTCGCCTGCGCGAAGTACAACGCCGGGTGGACGATGCCCAGAGCGGCCTGACGCGCGAGGTCGAAACGTATGTCAAAGATTGCCGCCGCCAGATCGAACAATTTGAAAAACAGCTCCGCGCCTTGAGCCCGTACCAGATCCTGGATCGGGGTTTCAGTATTACGCATAAAGCAGATGGTTCGGTCGTGAAAGAGGCGGCTGATGTGGTGAAAGGCGATCGCCTCAAGACCCGTCTCGGTCAGGGCGAAATCGACTCGGTCGTGGAGTGAGTGAGTGCTATTACGATGAGAATTCACTCGCGGATTATCGGTGCCTCCATCATAATTATTTCAACCTGAAAAACAAACAAAGCACCTCGGTGCAGGAGAACCAGATGATGAAGAAAATAATTATAGCATGCAGTATCAGCCTCGCAACCTGCTCAGCCTTCGCCGCTGAAAAGGCCGCCTTCCAGCTCAGTCTGACCCCGGACGTCGCGCTGCAGGATCGCGAAACGCTTATTGAAGGCGTGACCTTGAATATCTGGGGTGAGAACCCGCAGAAAGCCCTGGCGATTGGTCTCGTCAACGGATCGACGGGCGACAGTGCCGGCATCAGCCTGGCCTGGGCACTCAACTACGCCGAAAACTATTCGGGTCTTCAGTACGGGGTCGTGAATTATACCAGCGGGGACTTTCTCGGCTGGCAGAGTGGTTTTGTAAACTACACGAAGGGCAACTTCAAAGGCTTGCAGACCGGCGCGGTCAATTATGCGGGCACCCTGACCGGTATTCAGCTCGGCTTCGTCAACTTCGCGGAATCCGCGCAGTCGGGTATCCAGCTGGGCTTCCTGAATCTGATCCCGGAGAACGAGTGGTTCTCCAATTTGCCTGACCAGATGGCCAAAGGGATGATTTTTGCCAACTGGGGTTTCTAAGCCGCCCCATTGCTTGATTAAGACGCGCGTGCCGGTTTCGGCACGCGCTTTTTTTGTGCCTAGATCGCGTAGTCCACGAAGTCCGGCACCGGCAGTTCGACCGGGGGTTGACGCATCATACCCGCCGCAACCGTTGCGTTGTTCGCGGGATCAATGATGATGAATCCACCGGTCTGGCGATTCTTTCGGTACTCGTCGTAGGCGAGCGGGGTGGCGGTCTTGAATGCGATACGACCGATGTCGTTGAGGTTGAATCCGGTGACTTCGGTGTCGAATTCCAGGTCGTCGATGTCCACGTGGTGGATGACCTGCTTGATGACCATCTGGGTCGTGTTGCTGGCCTGTTTAATCAGGTACTTCCGACCGAGCTGCATGGGGCTCGCGTGCATCCAGCAGATGTTCGCCTCATGGTCCTTGGCGATGTGGGGAAGGTTGTCGATGCCGCAAATCAGGTCGCCACGACTGATGTCGACATCTTCTTCCAGCAGGATGGTAACCGACTGCGGGCAGAAGGCTTCGTCGAGATCGCCATCGATGGTGTTGATGGACTGGATGCGCGTGCGCACGCCCGAAGGCAGCACGATAATCTTGTCGCCGGGCTTGGCAATGCCGCCGGCAATCTGGCCGGCATAGCCGCGATAGTCGTGGTATTCATCGGTGAGCGGCCGGATCACGTATTGGACGGGGAAGCGGAATTCCTTCATCGAGCGATCGCTGGCGATGTACATGTCTTCCATATGCCCGAGCAGGGTGGGGCCGTGATACCAGGGCATGTTGGTGGAATTGTCGACCACGTTGTCACCCGCGAGGGCGCTGACCGGAATGAAGGTGATGTCCTTCACATCCAATCGCGGAGCGAATTCCTTGAACTGGGCGCGGATCTCGTTGTAGCGCTCTTCCGAGAATTCGACGAGGTCCATCTTGTTGATGCAGACGACCATGTGGGGAATGCCCAGCAAGGCGGAAATGTAGGCATGACGCCGGCTCTGCTCAACCACGCCATTGCGTGCATCGATCAAGATCAGGGCGAGATTGGCCGATGATGCTCCGGTGACCATGTTGCGCGTGTACTGCACGTGCCCCGGGGTGTCAGCGATGATAAATTTCCGCTTGGGCGTGGCGAAATAGCGGTAGGCGACATCGATCGTAATGCCCTGTTCGCGTTCGGCGCGCAGGCCATCCGTCAGATTGGCGAGGTTGACTTCGGTCCCGCCCGCGAGGTCCGCTGAGCGTTGCATTTCCTCCCACTGGTCTTCAAAAATGGATTTCGAATCGTGAAGGAGGCGGCCGATGAGGGTGCTTTTGCCGTCGTCGACGCTGCCAGCGGTGGTGAATCGGAGAATTTCGGTTTCTTTTTTCATGGTGCGGATCTCAAATAAATAAAAAAGGGGGGCGGCGGCAAGCGGGCCGTAGGTAGGCGGCAGCAAGTGGCCGCACTTCTGGGCGAATCCCTAGAAGTAGCCTTCCTTCTTGCGGTCTTCCATGGCGGCTTCGGAGACTTTGTCATCGGCCCGCCCGCCGCGTTCGGTCACCCGAGCGCCGGAGATTTCGGTGATGATATCTGCGACCTTGCTCGCGGGAGATTCGATGCAGCCGGTGCACATGATGTCACCGATGGTTCGAACCCGGACGTTGAGCAGGTGGGTCTCTTCACCTTCCTTCAAGGGGAGCAGGTCGCAGACCGGTAGCCACTGATCATTCCGGCGGACGACTTCGCGTTCGTGGCTGTAATAGATGTTCGGGATCTCGATGTGCTCGCGACCGATGTATTCCCAGACGTCGGTTTCCGTCCAGTTACTGAGCGGAAAAATGCGCATGTTTTCCCCGGGCTGGACCCGTGCATTGTACAGGTTCCAGAGTTCCGGGCGTTGATTCTTCGGATCCCACTGGCCGAAATCATCTCGGTGGGAAAAGAAGCGTTCTTTCGCTCGTGCTTTTTCTTCATCGCGGCGTGCGCCACCGATGCAGGCATCGAATTTAAACTCCTCGATGGAGGCGAGCAGGGTGGGGATCTGCAGGCGATTCCGGCTGACTTCGCCCGGGGTAGGGACGGCGATGCCTTTAGCGATGGCGTCTTCCACCGTGCGCACAATCAGTTTCGCGCCGAGCTCATCGGCTCGTCGATCGCGAAATTCGATGAGTTCGGGAAAGTTGTGCCCGGTATCGATGTTGAGCAGGGGAAACGGAATCGCGGCCGGCCGGAAAGCTTTTTCGGCCAGACGAAGCAGGCAGATGGAATCTTTCCCTCCACTGAACAGCAGGGCGGGGCGTTCGAACTCAGCGGCGACTTCGCGCATCACGTGGATGGCTTCCGTCTCCAGCATATCGAGATTGGATAGGGTGTATCTGGACATGGTTTTGGTACTCTAAGCAGTTTATAAATTAACAAAGGTCGGCGAGGGAACTCGTCCGGCTACAGGCCTGACTGGGTCAGGTGCAGTCCGCACTCACGGTTCTCCAACACCTTGGTCGGGTCGTAATAATTCTTTTCGTCGGGCAGATTGTGCTCAGCCAAGTACGCTTCCATTTCCTCGTCGGAAAAATAAAACACCGGGCTGATCTTCAACAGGCCTTCGCCCGAGGTCGTAGCGATGTCCATGGTTTCCCGGTTGGGGTTCTGGACCTTGCGCAGGGCCGTAAACCAGATCGTCGGCTTTAACTCGGCCATGCCGCGCTGAAACGGTTCTAGTTTCACCTCGTCCGTAAACAGATTGTGCTTCTCTTCGTCTTCAATGGACGGGATGCCGCCGAGCAGGGTATCGCGATGTGCGGCCGTGCGCGTGGGGATATACAAATGGATGTTCAGCCCAAGTTGCTGCGTGAGCTTTTCCGCCACCAGGTAGGTGTCGCGTGTATTGTAGCCGTGGTCTACCCAGAGGACAGGGATGTTCGGGTTCACCTGGCTGACGATGTGGAGGATCACCCCTTCGAAGGGGCGGAAATTCGTGGAGACGATGGCCTGGCCATTGGACTGGGCCATGGCCCATTCGACGATTTCGAGAGGGCTCTTTTTGCTGAGCTCGGCGTTGATTGTTTTCAGTTCTTCGTTTGTCATAAGTGGTTCCGGTTAAATGCTGTAGTTTAATACCTGGCTGGCGCGGAGTTTTTGATCATCCTCGCAAAGCGTTTCAAAAGTAAACGAGTCGAAAACGGCGGCAAGTGCGTCACGGGCCTGCTCCCAGACCGGTTCCAGCACTTCGTTGCATCCACCCTCCCCGTCCTTCGCGGAGGTTGTAATCATGGGGCCTTCAAAAATACGGATGACCTCGCCCACGGTGATTTCACGTGCGGGCCGGGCCAGAGTGTAGCCGCCATCCTTGCCCCGGATCGAGCTGGTGACGCCGTTTTGCTTAAGCTGCCGAAGAATCGCCTCCAGAAAGCGTGAGGGAATCCCCTGCTTGCGGGCAATCTCAGCAATGGTAACCGGGCCCAGGCCTTCCTGTTCCGCCAGTTCCACCACCGCCTTTAAGGCGTATAAACATCGGTTAGAAATCATAATCTACACTAGCCCAATAGAGATACTGTAGTTTGATGTTTTGTCAAACCCTGGATCTGGAGATTTTGGAGCCTCTGGTGTATTTGTGACATCTAGTGACGCTTAATCGGTATTAAACGCACTTAACGTAATGTTTTGAAGTTTTTACATTGCAGATTCTTCCGCAATTTTTTTAGAATTTATCCAGCTTATGTTCATCACAAACCAGCGTATTGTTCATCTCGCCTATCGGATCTTCCGTCTAGTGATTCTTGGACTCCTGCTTACCGGATCTTTTGTTCTCTGG
>JBLIND010000172.1:0-12995 GCA_047639095.1 Candidatus Omnitrophota bacterium
AGAAGTGGGTCAAGCGCAGGGGCTGTTCTGTGGACTGGTGTAATGTCGTTTCAGGATTGGACGCTTATCTGTGCTCACACTGAGACGAATGACTTACTTGTCGCCCGCGGTTGAAGGGGTGTTTGATTCATTCACGATTACTGAATCAGTCTTGTTGGATGATATCACCGTTTCGGCCGTCCCTCCTTCCACGGCGGTGGCTTGTCTATCCGGCCAACAAGGCCCCAGGTTTTTGCCAACGTTGATCAATATGCAAACGGCTGCGATCGACGCAATGGCAATTAGAATCAATACATCAGATAGACTCGCGCCACACTTTCGTCATCTGATCGCGCGGGTGTTTATATGCTCAGGCTTCATGGCGGTGAATCGTACCTTATGATGCGGACACTTGTGGGATAAGCGCGGTAAGCCTCTGCAACTCGGCTTGATCGCATTCCTTTACGTCCTGCAGCGGTGGGCGCACGGGGCCGCCGACCAGGCCGAGCAGGTCCATCATGCGTTTCATCACCGAGACTTCGTAGCCTTTACCACGACGTCGAAAGTTGTAGAGCGGAATGACGAATCGTTCCATGGCTGCCTGCAGCTTGGCGGTGTCTCCATTCGCGGCCCATTCGTGGAGGTGGATGGACAGGGCGGGATCAACGTTGGAGATACTCGATGTGTAGGTTCGGATGCCGGTTGCGTAGTAGGCCGGGACGATATCATCGCCGGCGCCACCGATCCAGCGCAGTTTGTCGCCGACCTGATTCATGATCATCTGGTACCGCCGAATATCGGCCTGCCCATCCTTCCACGCAATCAGCTGTTCGATGTCGGCCATCGCATCCACCTGGTCCGGGGTAAACACGGCCCAGTCGCGACTGTAGATGAGCATGCCGAGCTCGGTCGCGCTGCCGATCGCCTGGTAATAGGCTTTCAAGGCCTCGAAACCGGCATTCGGGTAGTAGGGCGGAAAAGCGAGAATGCCGTCGACCCCGAGTGCCGCTGCGGTTTGCGCCATGTGTGGAGCGATGGCGTAATTGAACCCGGCGGCCGCGATGACCGGCGTTTGACCACCAACGATCTCAACCGTGGTTTTTACCACGGCCGCATATTCATCGGCATTTAACGAATACATCTCACCCGTACCCCCGGCCGCGACAATGGCGCAGAAGGGGTGGTCGAGCAGCGGCTCCAGGTTTCGTTTCAGGCCATCCAGGTCGAGTGATAAGTCCGCGTTGAACGGGGTGATCGGAAAGGCGACGACGCCTTCCAGCTTTGCGCGTAATGCTTGACGGTCCATGAGATTATTCCTGCGTTGTTGTCGGATTAGAAAGTTACCAGCGGGGAAGCACACGCTTCCAGCTCGGATCGATGTGCTTCTGCATTTCGGCTTCGTCATCGCGATTGCGATAGGGGATCGCCTGGTACAGGGCTTTGCCCCGCGCGAGCTGGTCCATATCCAGTTCGACCCCGAGACCGGGGGCATCTGGAATGACGACGCAACCACCGGTAATGGGTACGCGCCCGCCGCGTATGATTTCATCATCCGCTGATTGCCAGGGGTAGTGCGTGTCACAGGCATAGGTCAGGTGTGGCGTGGTCGCGGCCACATGCGCCATGCCCATCAGCGAGGCGCCGAGGTGGCTGTTCGAATGCATGGAAAGGCCGAGCCCAAAGGTCTGGCAGATTTTGGACAGGTGTTGTACCTGGCGCATGCCGCCCCAGTAATGATGGTCGCACAACACGATTTGCACGGCATCCAGTTCGACCGATTTCGGCAAGTCCGCAAAGGAGGTCACCGCTACGTTGCTCGCGAGCGGCGTGTCGATGCCTTCAGCCAGGAGGCGTTTGCGGACCTCCGCCATGCCTTCCAGGCTCGCGGTAGGATCTTCCAGGTACCCGCCACCCGACAACTCCTCAGCCAGCGCGATGCCGACCTTGACCGAGGTCTCCACCGACCAGGCACAATTCGGATCGATCCGCAAGGGAACGTCCGGCCCGAGGGTCCGGCGCAACTGTTTGATGGTTTCGATTTCAATATCGGGATCCAACACGCCAGCCTTGAACTTGATGGAACCAAAGCCGTAGCGGGCGATCATTTGTTCCACCTGGGTCACCAGCTGTTCGGGTGAAAGCGCTTCTCCGTATTCGTCTTCCCGGGCATCGGCTCCTTCACCACCGCCGCCGGTGTGTTTGTAAAACGGGTACGCCGAGAAGGGCACCGCATCCCGCACGCGTCCGCCGATGAGGTCGCAGACCGGTTGACCGGTCGATTTGCCGATCAGGTCGAGGCAGGCGGTTTCGAGAGCGGCGAAGGTTCGGGTGTCGGCATCCAGGGGGTTTTCGCCGGGGACCAGGTGGGTCTGCGATCGGGCCATCCCGGCGCCTTCGCCTTCGATGAGATCGACCAGGCTGCCCGTCAAGCGGTAGGGATTCGACCCGATGATACGCGGGCGCAGGGCTTCCAGGGCGGCGGCGGGTTTTTCGCCCCCGTACGTTTCGGAAATGCCCACGATCCCATCATCGCTGATGAGCTCGATGACCGTGCGCAAGGCGTAGGGCTGGTGTAAGCCGTAGGAGCTCCGCAGGGGCGGATCGGCCATGGCAATGGAGTGGATGTTCAGTTCAGTAATTTTCATGTCAGTACATTAAGCCGCATGGCGGCGCAGGTTTCAACCTTGCGATGGTTCGGGTCTCATCGGTTTTCGAGCGCGAGTTCAGAGAGGCGTTCGAATCGATCGCTTTCAAATGGAATGTTCACCTGAAACACTTCCGAAATCACACGGGCCCAGCCATAGATAAAATAGAGCCACCCATCGCGAACGATCAGACTCTTCGATTCCTGTTGGGCTTCGGCCTGCTTTAAAAAATGACGTTCGCCGCGATAGTTCAGCTCCCAGGCATACCCGAACTCCGGCCAGCGTGCCGCGTCGGAGAGGGGGGATCCCGGTCGGTCCTTGCCCATGCCCGTGGCATTCACCACCAGCGAATGCGGCGGCAGGGCGGCGATCAGCTCGTCGGCGGTCTGTTCGGGCTGCATCAGATGATAACTCACCGGAATCCGGATCGGAAACGACTCGTGAATGCGGCGCATGTGTTCCAGGCGCCCGGCATCGATATCGGTGATGTGAATATGATGCGGATGGTTGCACCCACGTTCTTCGTGCATAAGGAACCAGGACAAGGCCACCGCGGCCCCTCCGGCCCCGAGAATGAGCACCTCGGCTGCGGTGGTCTCCCAATGGTCGGCGGGGAGAAAAGTGTGCAGCGCGATGCCCGAAGTGATGGGATCCACGGCCGTACCGGATAGGACGTGGCCGTGTTTGGAGATACAACTCACCTCGGACATCATGTCGCCAAAGGCATCCAGCTCGTCGAACAGGTCGCGTGCGGCCTCTACCACGTTTAATTTGTGACTGGTGATCAGCGCGCCGCGTGAAAGCGGATCCTGTTTGATGAAGCGGACCGCCTCGCGGTACCGTTTTGGGTTGTCGTTCAAGGCGAAGTCCCAGCCAACCAGGCGGGCATCCTCCAATTCAAGCGCTTTGGCCCACTTGGGGAAGATCTGCATCATGGCGGATCCGGCGGTGTTGACGCCGAAAAAGTAGAGGGTTGGTGCGGTGGCTGCTTCCATGATGAAATGATTCCTGATGCAAGGCGCGGGTTATGCGCGGTTGGTCTCGGTTTGGCCTTTGGGATCCCGCAGGGCTTCCCATTCCTCTTTTACACTTTTCCCTGCGGAGGTCGTGTAAAAAATAAACATCAGTCCGCCAAAAAGACTGCAGGCCACGCCGCCAAAGTAGACGAGCAGCGAAAGCAGAACGGCCGGTGTGCTCGCCACGTAGACCACGGCAAACATGCGTTCAAACAAGCTCTCCCGAATGCCCAGGGCGCCGGGCGTGATGGGGATCGATGAAAGGACGGTGATGATCGGGAAGAACGTGAAGTAGTCGATCGGTTTTATGTCGATGCCCAGGCTGGCTCCAAAGGCCATGCAGGCCAGGGTGAGAAAGATCATGTTCAGCAGGGAGTACACGCAGGCTTCCGCGATCATGCCGGGACGATTGCGGAAGTCGTATAGGGTGTCATAGGCGCGTCGGATGACCGGGCCGATGCGCAGGCGTTCCTCCATGCGGCGGAACAGGGGGATGCGTTCAAAGAGGTTGATCTTGAAAAACACGAACAGTCCGCCGAGGGCGCAGATCATGAAGGCCAGCATGATGAGCCCTGGGATCTTCGTCTCGGGATGTCCCAGGAAGAATCGGAGGCGGATGCCGATAATGGCCGAGCAGAAGAACATCAACATGAGTAGCCCGACCAGGCGATCGGCGATGGCGGTGGTTGCGGTTTCTGCCCGGGTCCCTTTTTCGGATTCGCGCGTCACGTAAAACGCCCGGATGACGTCGCCGCCGCAGGCCCCCGGCATGAAGGCGTTGAAAAACTGGCCGATGAACAGGATCTGAAATACTTTTCCGAAACCGATCTTGAATCCGTGGGCGATGAGCATGCGATACCAGCGAAGGACACCGGCGACGAGGCCGAGAAACGTAAACGCAACGCCTACGAGGATGAGGTGTCCGTTGCTCGCGCTTTCAGACAGGGCCTCGCGCAGGGAGGCGAGATCCATACGGGTGGAAATCCACCACAGAATACATGCACACAATAGAATACGAATCAGCTGAGTGATCAGCTTACGTTTCATGCGTGGCTACGCTCCGCGATGTCGTGGTAGAGGTCTTTCAGGGATTGCTCCAGCGGCACTTCCGGTTGCCAGCCCGTGGCCGCGCGAATTTTCTCCACACAGAGCAGGGCGGGGCGGTCGGTCGGGCGGAAGAGCGATTTGTCGATGCGAATGCTCGGGCTGACGCCGGCAATGCTGCAGAGCGTTTCCAGGACACGTTGGATTTTTACGTTGCGTCCGGAAGCGATATTGTACGCTTCACCCGCGACCCCTTTTTCCATCAGCAGGCGGTAGGCGCGCGCGACATCGCTGACGTCGGTAAAATCGCGCTCGCTGTCGAGGTTGCCGACGCACATCTCTCCGTTGCTGCGGCCCTGGGCAAAGTCTGCGAGCTGAGCGGCGAAAGAGGAGACGACGAAGCGATCCGATTGGCCGGCGCCGACATGATTTTGCGGGCGGGCTGTACAGACCTGCATGCCATACTGGTGCGCATAGGCGCGGGCGCCCTGGTCGGCGGCCACTTTGGTCACGCCGTAGAGGTTGGAGGGTTCCAGGGCATCGTTTTCATCGATGCGGCTCTCACGTGAGCTGCGCCCGTAGACTTCGGAGGAGCTGACGACCACGATCCGCGCCTCGGGTGCATGCTTGCGAAAGCCTTCCATGAGATGGATGACGCCACCGAAATTTACCTGGACGGCTAGCGCGGGCTTTTCCCATGCGTGGGGGACGAAGGCCATGCCCGCGAGGTGGATGCAGCCTTCCGGTTTCAATTCGGCAATCGTGGCATCCAGCTGGTCGGGATTGGTGATGTCCACGACCCGCATAGGGATGCCGAGATCGCCCGTCGGGGCATGCGCATCCAGCCCGGTGACCTGATATCCGTTAGCGATCAGCTCACGGACGAGATACCTGCCAGCAAACCCGCTCGCTCCCGTTACCAGCACATGCATGTATTAGCCCACTCGCTTTTTCCAACGTTCAAGATCGGATTCGACCATGGACTGCACCAATTGGTCGAAGGAGGTCTTCAACTCCCAGCCGAGTTCCGCTTTCGCGCGGCTCGGGTCGCCCAGCAGCTGGTCCACTTCGGCCGGACGCACAAAGCGGGGATCCATCACGACATAGTCTTCCCACTTGAGATCCGCCGCACCGAAGGCCTTCTCGACGAAGGTTTTCACCGAGTGGGTTTCGCCGGTTGCGATCACGTAGTCGTCGGGCTTCTCCTGCTGGAGCATCAGCCACATCGCGTTGACGTAATCCCCGGCGAAGCCCCAGTCGCGTTCCGCGTCGAGGTTGCCGAGACGCAGCTCCTTAGAGACACCCATTTTAATCCGGGCCACACCGTCGGTAATTTTGCGGGTCACGAATTCCAGACCGCGGCGGGGGGATTCGTGATTAAAGAGAATGCCGGAGACGGCGAAGAGATCGTAGCTCTCACGCAGGTTGACCGTAATGTAGTGGCCATACACCTTGGCGACTCCATAGGGACTGCGGGGGTAGAAAGGGGTGGATTCCTTCTGGGGAACTTCCATGACCTTGCCGAACATTTCACTGCTCGAGGCCTGGTAAAAACGCGCATCGGGTTTTTCCATCCGCATCGCATCGAGGAGGCGGGCGACGCCAAGGCCGGTGAACTCTCCGGTCAAGACCGGCTGGTTCCACGACGTGGGGACAAACGATTGTGCCGCGAGGTTGTAGATTTCATCGGGCTGGCTGTCCTTTACGGCATGCATCAGCGAGGTTTGATCGAGCAGGTCGCCCTGGATGAGCGTAAGCTGGTCGCGAATATGTTCGATGCGTTCAAAATTTTCCGTACTTGCGCGGCGAACCATGCCGAAGACATTGTAGCCTTTATCCAGTAACAATTCTGCGAGATAGGATCCGTCCTGCCCGGTAATGCCGGTGATTAATGCGTTTTTCGTGCTCATGCTTGTTCCGTGTCAGTTGGGTTGTCGGATGCGGACTCTTCCGCTTGGGCGTTATTAAACCAGGTGGTTTTTAAAAATTGGTGTGCATCGGCAATTTCATTCGCCGGCGTCTTGGTGGTCGGTTCGATGACCCGTATGAGATCCGGGCGAGTGCCCAGGGTGGCAAAGCGACTGAAGTCGATCTCTCCCAGGGGCGGCATGGTATGATCGGCGATCTTGTGACTGACGTCGTGCACGTGCATGCCGACTACATATGGATGGAGCTTTTCCAACCAGCGTTCGTGGTTGATGTAACCCAGGTTCTCGCGAATCTGTGCATGACCCATATCCCACCAGGCCCGCACATACGGGGAGTTAAAATGTTTGCAGAGGCCTTCGACCTCGGTTTCGGTCGGCACCGCTTCCCAGGTGGGGAGGTTTTCGAGGCCGATCGCCACTTTGTGCTCCTCAAGGGTCGGGAGCATCGCTTCCATGCCTTCGTACATCCAGGCCACAAATTTCGGGGCCTTCTTGTCGCGCTCCATGGCCAGCTTCATCTTCAGCTTGTCATAGGCCGGGGTGTAGAGTTTTCCGGTTACGATGAGATCCAGGAGTTGGCTGGTGCTCTTGCGTGTTTCGACATAGCCGGCGTGCACCACGATGGCTTTCGCACCCAGGCGCGCGGCAAATTCAACCGTCTGCTTGGTATAGTGGATGGCGTTCTGCCGCACGTTGCGGTCGGAATTCGCAAAGGTATAGAGTTCGGGATGGCCGCGAGGCGCACCCATGGGCAGGGGACAGAAATTGTGCAGGCTGGTTACGGTGACCGCGCCTTCGTTCACCATGCGCTCGATGCCCGGGACGAGGTCGAGACGGGTGTCATAGCCGAGCTCGACGTGGGTGAAGCCCAGTTCGAGGATTTCCTCGATCATGGCCTCGCCTGTGGTATGGCGGCCAGCATTCCATCGAGTTGTAAGGGCGAATTCCATTCAGCGATCTAATGTTCAGATATACAGTGCGTCCACTGAAACGTTTTAAGGATAATCAGGTCCGATTCACGCAAAAAAATGCCCGAGCTTTTACAAGCCGGGCATTTTTAAACGTTCCGGTTTAGGTGAGTGAATCTACGAATCGGTGACCCGACTAGTCGAAGCGAACAACGCGGACCACCCGGGAGCGGGCACGTGCCGATTTGCGACGCTTCTTTTCGCTGGGTTTTTCGTAATGGCGGCGAGCGCGGAGTTCACGCATCGTGCCTTCCTTATCCAGCTTCTTTTTTAAACGGCGAAGGGCCCGGTCAACGGACTCGCCTTTTTTAAGTCGTACTTCAGTCATAGTATTTTAGATTCACTCCCTTCGGGCGCTTACGAACTTCTGTAAGCCTTTGATTTTCTGCTACGTTGCGAACAACGAGCCGCGAACATTAGGGAAGGCATTTCGGCATGTCAAACGGTTCTTCCGGCTAAATTGGTCGAAAATATCCGCCAGATGGGCGGTTTTAGAGCCGTTTTCGGGTCGAAGCAGGGGGCGAACGGTTTTCCGATCATAGGAACGTTCGCAAAACGCCGTTTCTGTGATCGGAACCGGTCACTCGCCTTTGCGGCCATCGGGGGAGGGGCTATCTGGGCTCCCGCGTGGCGCTTGGAGATATTCCTGACCGTTTCCGTTCGACGAAAAACGCCGAGGAGGTCACATTCTTCTCCTATGAAGTTCAAACGCTTGATGTATTTCACGATGGCGGGGCTCGGAAGCCTCTTCGGTTCCGTCCAGGCCTGCCAGGTCCCGGTTTTTCGCTACGCCCTCGAGCGCTGGCAATCTGATGTCTACCGCGTGGCGGTCTTTCATCGGGATGACCTCACCGAAAATCACCAGGGAGCGCTCAAGCAGATTGAGCGGGCCATCGACGATCCCGAGCGATATGCAAACCTCGCGCTGGAAGTGGTGAACGTCGACGCGGTCACCGACCCCTTCTGGAAAAAATATCTTGAGACTCATCCGGCGGGGGATGAGCCGGAGATTCATTTGCTGTATCCCTACGAGATGAACAACGATGCGCCGATCTGGCGGGCGCCGTTGACGCCGGTGAATGCCCAGGGGCTGGTCGACTCGCCGGTGCGTCGCGCCTTGCTTGAGCATATCGTGCAGGGCGAATCCGGGGTGTGGATTCTGCTCGAAAGCGGCGATGCGGCGCAGGATGACAAGGCGGAGTCCGATGTGAAGGGTTGGCTGGCCAGCATCTCGAAGGAGCTGACTTTGCCCGAAGGTGTGGTCGGCCGCGAACAGGCGGAAGAGGCGTTGAAGAATCCTGGATTCGATCCGGCGAATATTCTGCGTTCGCAGATTCCCTTGAAGATCGGTTTTTCGTTGCTGAGGGTTTCGCGGTCGGATGTGGCTGAGTCGGCCTTTCTCGCCATGCTGCTGAATATGGAAGACGATCTGCATGAGCTGGCGGACAAGACGATGTTGTTTCCGGTGTTCGGGCGCGGGCGCGCGTTGCCGCCCATCCTGGGGGATGGTATTACGGAGGATAACGTGGCCGACTATTCGTCCTATCTCTGTGGGGCCTGCTCCTGTGAGGTCAAACGGGAGAACCCGGGCATCGACCTTGTGTTTTCCATCAACTGGGATGATCTCATGGAAGGAAACGCCACCATCATTGATAAAGCCCTTCCGCCGTTGATGGGCGTGGCGGATTTGATTGGTAAGCAATCGATCGAGCCCGCAGGGGAAAACCCGGTCGAAGCCGCAGTGGTCGAGCCGGAAGCCGTCACACCGCCACCTGCTCCCGCGTCAGTATCGCCAGGCGGCTCCAAGTTGACGTCTAATTTGATTATTGCGGTGGCCAGTGTGCTGGGTCTGGTCGTGTTCGGATCCATCTTTACCATGATGAGGAAGTCGGCATGAAAGTGAATCGACTTATTCTGCGTGAGATCACCCATCGCAAGCTGAACTTCTTTCTCTCTCTGATTGCCGTGGTGTTTGCCGTCTTCTGTGTGGCCTCAACGGTGGCTTTGTTCCGTGCGTTTGATCTGCATACCGAAAAAGTGGTGGCGGATATGCAGGCCGCGACCAAAATCAATCTGAAGACACTTGAAGATGACATTCGCAAATCCATGAAAGGCCTTGGGTTCAATATTTACATCTTCCCGGAAGGCCAGGACATGAGCGAGGTCTACGAAAAGGGATACGCCTCGAAAACCATGCCGGAGGAATACGTAAAACGCCTGGCCGAAAGCAAAATTGTCACCGTGAATCATTTGCTTCCGACGCTGACCCGCCAGGTGAAGTGGCCTGAGCGCGAGCGGACGGTGATCCTGATCGGCACCAAAGGAGAGGTGCCGCTGGCGCACCGCGATCCCAAGAAGCCCTTGCTGGATCAGGTGCAGGCCGGCCATATGGTCATGGGCTACGAGCTGCACAAGAGCCTCGGCTTGAAGGTCGGGGATTCGGTGACGTTCATGGGGCATGAGCTGGTCATCGATGTCGCCCATCCGGAGCGAGGCTCCAAGGACGATATTACCTTGTGGGTGAATCTGCATGAGGCGCAGGCGTGGCTGGATCAGGCGGGGCGGATCAATGCGATTCAAGCGCTCGAGTGCAATTGTGCGACGATTGACCGACTGGGCGAGATCCGGGCCGAGCTGCTGGCCATTTTGCCGGGCACGAAAATCATCGAAACCGAAAGTACGGCTTTGGCGCGCGCGGAGGCACGGGTAAAGACGGAACAGGCGGCCAAACGCGAGCTGGCGGCGGTTCAGGCGCGAAGGGATCAGCAGAAAGCCGAACGCGAGCAGCTGGCCTCGGTGCTGTTGCCCTTGATCCTGGTTTTCTGCATCGGCCTGATGGCCTTGCTCACCTTTATGAACGTCCGGGAGCGCCTTCCCGAGATTGGTATCCTGCGGGCGATCGGCGTGAAGAGTGGAGTGATCCTGTGGAGCTTCATGGCCCGTGCGTTCATTGCCGGCATCATCGGGGTAGCCCTTGCGATGTTGGTGACGGTGGGCCTGGCTGGTGTGGTGAAGGAGGGGTACCTGCACGGCTTCGCCTTGCGTTCCCTGTTCACGCGTGAAGAGTTGGTTCTGCTGATTCTGCTGGCGCCCCTGTTGTCCGGGCTCGCGGCGTGGCTGCCTTCCCTGCAGGCCGCGCAAAAAGATCCCGCCACGGTGTTGCATCGGGATTAACATGCCGTGGCGATGGCTTATCCTGCTGGTCTTCGGGCTGATTCACGTCAGCCGGGCCAACATGATTATTTTTCCGGATGAGGCCCCGGAAGCCACCCATGCCCCGGCGGTTTCACCTCCTGAATTCATGACCGCACGCGTCGCGCTCGGCGACGTGGTGTTGAATCTGGAGATGGCGGCAAAGCTTCTGGGCGATGCCGATACCGCGTTTCAGGAGGGCGCGTACAAGCATGCCGCGGAGCTTCTGCGTCGCCTCGCTAAGATGATGCCCGAACAGGCTGATATCCTGACCCTCCGCGCGCGCGCGGAAATCGGTTTACAAAATTATGCGGCCGCCGAGGCCCTGGCCCGGCGCGCGAGTGAGCTCGATCCGACGCCGACCGCGCCGATCAAGATTCTCGGCTTCTGTGCCATGCGCGAAAGTCGTTGGCGGGAGGCGATCGAATATTATCGAACCGTGACCCGCATGGATCCCGCGGATGCCTCGGCGTATCAGGCCATGGGCATGCTGCATCGACACCTGGGAGAGATTTCGGAGGCGGAGGGTTTGTTCCGGGCCGGTGCGGAGGCGGATCCTGGGTATTACTTCAGCCTGTCGAGCCTGGGGAGTTTGTTGGTGGTTCAGTATGAGTTGGAGGAAGCGATGTCGGTGCTCGTGAATACCTTGCGGGTGGATCACACGCATGAACGCGACTGGCAGAACCTGCTCGCGGCCATTGAGGTGCGCCTCGCGGTAAAAGATCAGGATCCTGATGGGGTGCCACCGCTGGATATCGAGCCGCATCGCTGGAATTACCAGCGGGCCATGAAGGTCCTCGCTGCCGGTCGTGCGGCGGAGGCGCTTGGGTATTTCGTCAAGGCGCTGCGCGACGAGTTGAATCAGGCGAGCTACCATCACGATATGGGGTCAACGCTTGCGGTGATGGGGCGCCCCGACGTGGCTCTACCCTTTCTTCAAGCGGCGCTGGAACTGGATCCCGAATCCTTGACCGCGAAACAGAATCTTGAACAGGTCACCCTGGCGTTGCGAAAGCGTTCGCTGAGTCGTGCGCTGGTGCTTGCGCGTGAGCGGGTTGAAGCTGAACCAGAGAATGATCGGTATCGGTATCAGTTGGGTGTTCGCTATGCGGAGCAGGGGATGCTGAAAGAAGCCGTGAGCGCGCTGATCCAGGCTGTGAAGCGGGCGCCGGAACACCATGCGTATCGCATTGCCCTGGCGCAGGCGCTCGCTCGCATGGGTCGCATGGATAACGCCATTCAACAGTTGGATGTCGTGTTGCAGCGCGAGCCTGGCGACCGGGAGGTGGTGCATCGGCGCGCCTGGTTAAACCTGCATCGAGAGCAGGTAACCCCAGCGGAGATCGAGCAGGCGGTACAGGCGCTTACGGCGCTTTGCGAAGCGAACCAATATGAACACCCTGCTTACGTGCAAACCCTTGCATTGGCCTATCGACGACAGGGCGACACCGTGAATGAAGCCCGCGTGCGCGAACGGCTTTTCAGTAAAAAGAGCCCCTAGCTGCGCTCGCAAGAGACGGTGTAATAACCCGGTTATAGAATTCCGCCACTCCGTGGCAAGGAGCAGGGGGACCAAGGGTTCTAACAGCATAACGGGGATCTCTGTCCATGAAGTGGACATGGTTTTCAGCTCAGGGCTTCTTTGCTGTGTCCCCTGAAATGTGGCGCTTCCGGGAAAAGGGTGGGGAAACTCATTGGCCATCAAGGGTGCAGGTTCAATGCGCCAAAATGGAAGAACATGTCGGTGCATAGCCGCTCTCTGTTTCGGTAGCCGTTCGCCTTCTTAATCATTGCCTGAATGCGGCTGTTCATGCTTTCAGCATGGGCGTTGGTGTGGCGATGAACAAAGAACGTGAGCACCTGATCAATGCGTTCCTTGATCATGCGAGCGACATTCTTCACGGGTTCCAATTTGCTCTTCATGGCGCTCAGGTTCCAATCCTTCCAATAGGCCTGCGTCTGGATCGGATTCTCGCATTGATACAAGCCTCGAAACACCTCTTTCAGGTGCCAGGCCCGGGCCGTTTTGAATTTGCTCTCTTTGAAGGCTTTTAGACTCGAAGCCCATTTTTTGGGGAGATTCTCCATGCCGTACAGCCACATCTGACGCGTGCCCTTCAAGGGCTTCGCGTCCTTACTCGAAAGTAAATTCACCTCGTGTCGGCGTACGGCGTCGACGGCCTTGTTCATGTGCTGCACCAGGTGGAATGGATCGTGCACGAT
>JBLIND010000173.1:0-12912 GCA_047639095.1 Candidatus Omnitrophota bacterium
GACGACTTTCGGTGCGACAAACGGCGGAACCCCCTTGGGCGGTTCCGGTTTAACTGCCGGTTTGGGTGCCGGTTTGGGTGCCGACGGTCCGGCAATCGTCTGAACCGTACCCGCCTTGCGAAGGTCGATGATGTGCTCTTTAACATTCGTGCGATGCGAGATCGTATGGGTGCTGGTTTTGCCCGCGTGGGTCACTTGAACTTCGTAGTCGCCATAGAAGGCGTTCGCCGTGCCCCCGGCGAGCTTGCCTGCGCTGGTCCATTCCTTGTTGAACAGGTCGAGGAGCACCTGGCCGTTGGGCTTGATCGACCAATCCTGACGGAAGAGGGCGCAATCCGGTTTCCAATGCTGACCTTCCCAGAAGCCCCACAGCGTAATGCCCGTGACGTTCGGGTGGCTGAACAGGACGGTCACAAAGTCGCGGGTGAAATCCGCCTGGGTGGATTCGTCTGAGAGGTTCACGTCAAACTCGGTGGCCTGAATGTCGAGGCCGAGTTTGCCGAGGCGATCCAGAATTTCCTGCATGCGCTCGGGGGAGGGCAGGTAGCTGTCAAAATGGGATTGCAGGCCAATGCCGTGGATGGGGGCGCCCGCTTTCTGAATGGCCTTAACCGTTTCTTCCAGCTGGCCGATCGCGGTATCCGAACCGTTCAGGATGCCGAAATCATTCAGGTACAAACGGGCTGCCGGATCGATGCTGCCCGCGAGTTTGAACCAGCCCGGAATCGCATTCGCGCCGAGGGCGCGGGTAAAGTCTTTGTTGGTGCGTGATTCGTTGACGACGTCCCATTCGCTAACCCGCCCCTTGAAGGTGCCCACGAGGTCGCGGAGGTGATCATCGATTCGTTTCTGCAGCTCGGCAGGTTTCAAATCCTTCAAGCCCGCCGGATTCTGCTTGTCCCAGCCCGGCCAGACGAGGGCGGTTCCACGGATGGCGATGTGGTTCTCGGTCAGCCAGTCAACCGCCTTCAAGGTGTCTTCTTTCAGGAAGGGAGCATAGCTGCTTTCCCACTGGTTCCACTTCATACCATTTTCCAGGACGGCCTTGTTGAAGAGGCCGGTGACCTGTTTGGCATAGCGCTGGTGGTCGGGTGTGTCCTGGTGAGCGACCAGGCGTTTGTTCACGGCGGTACCGAGACCGAAGGCGTGTTTCTTCAAGGTGTAGCTGACCGTTGCTTGGGCGGGTTTGCCTGAAGTATCGACGACCTTGATGCTCATCGGTCCCTTGCGAATGTCTTCGATGCGTTTGGCTGCATCTTTCCGCCACCCGGCATTGGCGCTGCGTCCCGCGTAGGTTGAGGAGGTTGCGGCTTTATCCGCCTCGGGCTCGATCGCGAGATCGCGGAGGCGAATGTTGCCGATCTCGACCGTCTGTTTCTTTTGGCCGACATCAAAGGCGACGCTGAGTTCTCCGGCCTGGTAGCTTTCATCCAGGGTGAAAATCACCGAGTACTCCCGCCACTGGTCATCGACCACGATGCGGTTGGCGGTCAGTTGACGCCAGGGGTCTTCGCGATAGACATAAAATCCAACGACTGCATCGCGGTCGCTGTTGTAGGGAGGGGCAGAGCGCGCATGAAAGGTCGCGATGACCGCTGTGTGCATCGGAATCGCCTGGGTGTCGGTGGTCTTGAGGACGGCCATCCAAGGGCCGTGATCGTCCTGGGTGTACTTCGCTTGCAGGGCCTGCTGGAAGGCCTGGCCTTTAACCGCTTGAATGCCCGCCGTGGCGGCATCCGGGTTTACCGCACTGAGCTCGAAGGAAATCTCATCGCTTTTTGCGAGGTAGGATCCGACTTCGCTCTGCGCCTTGCCCGGCGTCGCCTTACTCGGTGTCGCGGGCTTCTGGCCGGTAACCGGGCGGCGGTTGGGGCTCCCCACCTGGGTGCAGGAGGTGATTACGGCCAGAGCGGTCAGGCAACCCGCCAGGTAACTCATACGTTTTTTCGAAAATGTCATGTTGGAGACCCCAAGTTAATCGTCAGTCAATCATCTTACTTGCCCTAAATAGTCGCGAGAAGTCAAAGAGAAATCCCGGATTGCGGCCCTGCGTGTGGGTCATTTCCTAAGAAAAAGGCCTCGGTTGTCTTCGCTATTGCGCGGGGCTCCCGTTATATTCGCGCCCGATATGAACGAGCCCGAAAATGCTTTTGACGTGCCCATGGTTCACCGCCTGATTCGCGGGCGCCGAACCGTCAAGCCACCGCAATACAGCGACCGCCTCATCGATCGATCGATCATCGAGGCGATCCTCGAAAATGCCAACTGGGCGCCCACCCATGGCCTGACGCAACCCTGGCGTTTCACCGTGTTCACCGGCGACGGTTTAAAGCGTCTGTCGTGCTCGCTCCCCGCCTTGTACGATGCCGTGATTCCCGCAGCGGAACAGAAGCCGGGTAAGCTGGAAAAGCTCGCAGCGCAGTCCTTGCAGGCATCGCATGCCATTCTGCTCGGTGTGCAAACGGGTCTCTCGCCCAAGATTCCTGCGCTCGAGGATGTTGAAGCGCTCGCCTGTGCGGTTCAGAATATGCAACTGACCGCCCGGGCCTATGGCATCGGCGCCTTCTGGAGTACCGGCATCCAGTGTTATGATTCGCAGGCCAATGCGGTGTTGGACCTGGAGGAGGGGATCACGTTTCTCGGCGTGTTGTATCTCGGGTATCCGAAACATTTTTTCCCGCCCGGGGCCCGCGAACCCGTGACCGATCGTGTTCAATGGATCGAGACCGACGCATGAGCCAGCCCGCGCATTGTGTGATTGTCCGCCACGGCGAGACCGAATGGAATGTCGCCGACCGGATGCAGGGACACCTGGACAGTCCGCTGACCGAACGCGGCCATGCCCAGGCTCGTGCGGCCGCTGAGGCCATGCGCGGGAAGACCTTTCAGGCCTTGTACAGCAGCGATCTCGGTCGCGCCCTGCAGACCGCGGCGTACCTGCAGGAGGTCACCGGCCTGACGATCATCCAGGATGCCCGCCTGCGGGAAAAGCACATGGGCATCTTCCAGAATCTGACCCGCGAGGAAATCGAGACCCGGCACCCGGAGATCAAGGAGCGGGTGTACCGCGATCCGGAGTTCGTGCTTCCCGAAGGCGAGAGCATTCGCCAGCGGCATGAACGCGTGGTCCAGGGGCTCGAAGACATCGCCCGCCGCCATCCCGGCGAGACGATCCTCATCGTCGCCCACGGCGGCGTCGTGGACAGCGTGAAGCGACACCTGGACGACCTGCCCCTGGAACTGCCCCGCGATTACACCCTGCGCAATGCCGGAATTACCACGGTCGAGATTGCCCCGCCCGACTGGCACTGCCCCGCATGGGACAATGTCGATCACCTGATCGGCCTCGAAACTCTGGATGATGATCCCTGATTTTGTGAAGGGACTAAAAGGACCAAAGAAAAGCTCGATCGTTCCCCTTAGGCTCCTTCCGTCCCTCTGGCCCCTTTCTTCCCTTCCGTCCCTTTCCTCCCCTTGCCCCCGCCCCGCCGACCTGCTAGGCTCCAGTCATTAACCGGAATCCATCGATGAAACATCTGATCTACCTCACCCTTGCCTTCGCCCTCTGCACCGGCCTGTACGCCGAAGAGAAACCCTCCGTTCTCCGCCACATGGTCATGGTGAAATTCAAGAAGTCCACCAGCGAAGAAGCCATCGCAGCCCTCGTGAGCCAGTTCCGCGCCCTCCCGGAAAAGATCGAGACCATCAAGGATTTCGAATACGGCACCGAGCTCAACGACGGCGCGCGCGCCGATGGCGTCACCCACTGTTTTCTTGTGACCTTCGCCGACCCGGCGGGCTTGGCCGCCTATCTCCCGCATCCCGCACATCAGGACTTTGTCGCCGTCTTCAAACCCGAGATCGAGCTACTCAAGGTCGTTGACTACATGAGCCAGGAATAGGGGGCGATCAACATGCACACCTTCCGCCACCTCCTCACCTCGTTCCTCCTCTTCCCCGCCCTCCTCCTCGCTGGCGACTGGCCCCAATTCATGGGCCCCAATACCGATAACATCTGCACCGAAACCGGTCTCAACTGGGACTGGCCGGAAAACGGACCGCCGGTCCTATGGTCGCTCGAATGCGGCGAGTCCTACAGTGCCCCCGCAGTGCGCGATGGCAAGCTGATCCATTTCGACCGGCTGAAAAACCAGGCCGTAGTCGGCTGTTTCGATGCGCTCACGGGCACGTCGCTCTGGACCTACACCTATCCCACGACCTACCGCGATCGCTACGGCTATAACGGTGGTCCGCGTTCAACCCCGACTATCGACGGTGATCGCGTCTACGCCTACGGCGCGGATGGCGTGCTCAGCTGCCTCGATTTCGCCACGGGTAAAATGATCTGGGAGCGGCGGATGAACGATGAAATGCCCGCCGAGCCGCCCAACTTTTTCGGCAACGGTCTTCCGGCGGTGATCGAAGGCGATACCCTTCTGCTCAACGTCGGCGGCTACGAAAAGGGCTGGATCCTCGGCCTCGACAAAACGACGGGCAAAACCAACTGGCAGTTCGACACCCTCGGCGCGAGTTATTCCGCCTGCGTGGTGAAACCGTTTGGCGGCAAGCGTTACGCGCTGGTGCTCTCCCGCGAAGGGTTGTATGTGGTCGATCCGGCTACGGGCGCACAAAAAACAGATGCACCGTATAGCTTCCGCTCACGCCTCCGGGATTCCGTGAACAGCGCGACCCCGGTGGTGGTCGACGATACGATTTTTCTCTCCGCCACCTACGGCACCGGCGCGGCGCTGTTGCAGTTCACCGAAGGCGCACTCATACAGAAATGGCGGGACGTCGACGCCATGCAGAATCACTGGTGCACCAGTGTCTATGACGAGGGCTACTACTACGGCTGCAGCGGTCGCCACCAGAGCGAGGCGACCATTCGCTGCATTGAAGCCGCCACGGGCAAGGTCATGTGGGAGAACAGCTCCCGCGAATTCGGTCGCGCCACGATGCTCAAGGTCGAGGGCCACTTTGTCACCCTCGGCGAGCGCGGCGAGCTCGGTCTGATCGAGGTGAACCCCGAGAAATACGTGCTTAAACATAAAGTGGAACCCGACGTCTTCGGATTTCGGCCCCCGTGCTGGGCTCCACCGGTCATCGCCAACGGTCTGCTCTACATCCGCAGCGAGCGCAAATTCCTCTGCCTCGACCTCCGGAAAAAAGCCGAATAATCACGGCTTTTAAATAGCGGTGTAAAATAGTTCACTTTTAAGTGCTCGCTCACTTGACAGGTGTTCTCTGCAGCGGAATACTACCCACATCCCTTAGGTCCCTTCCGTCCTTTCGGTCCCTTTAAAGACGGTCGGAACAGGGGGTGTTGTGTGGATCCCTAAACGAGAAAACATCATGAAAGAAAACCTGAAAACCGCCCGTGGGGAGGTGGATGTCTGCGTGTCTATCGATCTCGATGAAACCCTGCTGGGCAAACAAACCTCCCGGACCTTCGCCCTGCAGGTCCGGGGGGATTCGATGATCGGTAAGCATATCTGTGACGGCGATAAGGTCGTCTGCGAACACGGTCTTACCCCGAAACCCGGCGACATCGTCGCCGCGCTCATCGATAACGAGAGCACCCTGAAGACCTACATGATCAAAAACCGCAAGCCGTACCTGAAATCGGAGAACCCGGATTGCCCGAGCTTGATCCCCGCGGATGAGCTGGTGATCCAGGGGGTGGTGGTGGCGATGATCCGGCATCTGTGATGCTTTTCGCGTCTTTTCGCGTGTTTCGCGGGCAAAAAAAACAGTGTGCTGAGCGGGGTCTATCATGAACCTCATTCACGTAGATGCCGATGCCTTCTTCGCGTCGGTCGAACAAGCCTCGGATACCCACCTCCGGGGGCGCCCCATGGCGGTCGGCGGAGAAAAGCGGGGCATCATCGCGTCCGCCTCTTACGAGGCGCGGAAGTTCGGGATCTACACCCCCATGCCCACCGCGCGGGCGCGGCGGCTTTGCCCGCAGCTCATCGTGGTGCCGGGCGACTACGAAAAGTACGAACGCTTTTCCCGCTGGATGTTTTCCTACATCTACGACTTCACCCCGATGGTTGAGGTCTGCTCGATCGATGAAGGCTATTTCGACCTGACTGGCTGTCGTGAAAATCCGCGCGAGGTGGCGGAGACCGTGCGCCGGGCCATTTTCCAGTCCTTGAAAATTACGGTCAGTGAAGGCCTTGCGAGCAACAAGCTCGTGAGCCAGATCGCGTCGAAACTGCGCAAACCGGCGAGCTTTATCGAAGTTCTCCCGGGCCAGGAGCGGAGTTTTCTCCGGCCCCTGCCCAATCGCTGCCTGCCCGGCATCGGGCCGGCGACCGCCCAGCGAATGAACGCCGCCGGGCTCGCCCGGATCGGCCAGATTGCGGAGACCGATGTCGATTCGCTCGCCCTGCTGGTCGGAAACCGCGCGCCCCAGTTGCGGCGTTTTGCCTTTGGCGAGGACAGCCGACCCGTCGTTCCCGAACAGCCGGCGGCAAAGTCGTACAGCCATCAACGCACCTTCGATGCCGACGTGACCGACGAGGCGTACATCGAAGCCGTGCTCCGCGGAATGGCGGATCAATTGATGTCCAGCGTGCGGGGCGACCGGAAGATGATTCGAACCCTGACCGTGAAGGTGCGCTACAACGATTTCGCCGAGGATCAGTGCAGCCGCAGCCTCAGTGAACCCACCGATCTGGAGATCGAACTCTACGGCCACCTGCACAGCATGCTGCGCCAGGCCTGGAAGCGCCGGGTGAGCCTGCGCCTGGTCTCGCTCAAGGTCTCGAACGTATACGACGCGCTTTTCCAGATCGATCTCCCCCTCGATGGGCCAACCCGCTCCAACGATGCCCGCCGCCGACTCGCCCTGACGGTTGACGCGCTTCGTGAAAAACGCGGTCGTTACGTGATCATGCGCGGGCATGACCTGGTTCTCGAACGCGGAAAAAAATACCCTGCGAAGGCCGGGGATGCGGAGCCGAAGCAGGAGGCGGCGCCGACTGATGTCGAAAGTCAGCCGCGAGACACAAGCGCTGTTCGGCGAGGAACGCGTCCGTCTGTTCCCCTCCACACCCATAGCTATTATTCGCTCATGGATTCCGTGCTCTCTCCCCAGGCCATCGTCGACTTCGCGGTCGCGCACGAGCTGCCGGCGGTCGGGCTCACCGACACCGGGAATCTTCACGGGGCGGTTCCCTTTTTCCAGGCCGCGACGAAGGCCGGGGTGAAGCCCTTAATCGGCACCGAGCTCAAGGTCGATGGCAAGACGCTGCTGGTGTATGTCCAGAACACCCAGGGCTATCAAAACCTGTGTCGGATCCTGAATGCCGGACGATCGTTTTCAGTGTGTGATGCCGTGAAGCCGTATGTCTCGAATCCTTCGGGACTTTCCCTGAGCCCGAAAGATTCGGGCCGTACGTCTCCTGCGCTCTTCGATTTCGATACCTCCGGTCTGCTCGCCATCGGGGCGGATTACCGATTGGAACTCCTCTTTCCCGAGGCGTTCTACCTCGGCGTTTCCTGCCCCAAAGCCGCGAAAACGCTGCGGAATCCCACGCGTCTCCCCGTGCTCGCGGCCCCCGGGGTTCATTACCTGCATCCCGCAGATCGAAAAAAATATGACATCGTTCAGAGCATTCGCACCCTGACCCTGCTGGAGCAGCCGCACCTGGAAAAGCAGGTGGGCAACTTTCATTTTCGCGATCCCGCGTTCATGCAGGGCTGGTTTGAGGACTATCCCGACCTGCTCGAACGCAGTCACGAGCTTGCGGATCGATGCGACTTCTCCTTCGACTTCGGCACCCTCCATTTCCCCGGCTACGATCCGCCGGACGGTTCCTCTGCCGGGCACTTTTTGCGCGAGTTGGTTTTGCGTGGGGCGCGGGAGCGATATGGCGATCGACTCGCTCGGGTCAGCCACCAGGTGGAGGAGGAGCTGGCGATGATTCACGAGGTCGGCTACGAAGAATATTTTCTCGCGGTATGGGATCTGCTCCAGGATTGCCGGCGCGAAGGCATCGACTGGATTACCCGCGGGAGCGCCGCCGATTCGCTGGTGTGTTACTGCCTCGGCATCAGCGATGTGTGTCCCGTGCGTTTTGATTTGTACTTCCGTCGGTTTCTGAATCGTGAACGCATGCTGATGAACAAGCTGCCCGACATCGACGTCGATTTTCCGCATGACCGCAAAGACGACGTAATTGATCTCATCTTCGCCAAGTACGGCGCGGAGTACACCGCCGTGGTCGGTGGGTTTTCGACGTTTAAATCGCGCAGTGCCTTCGCGGAAATCGGCAAGGTGCTCGGCGTTTCGGAATACCAGATCCGGCGGGTGACCGAGCGCCTGCCGCACACGCGTGCCGCGAACCTGATCGAGGGCGCGAAGCAGTCGCTGGAGTTTGCGGAGTTACCCTTCGATGAAGAGCCCTACAAAACCGCATTCGAAACCGCCGCCTTTCTCGATGGGTTTCCCCGCTACGCCAAGATGCATCCCTGCGGAGTGGTGATTTCCCGCGTGCCCATGGCGGATCTCGTGCCCTGTTTCACCTCCGCCAAAGGCTATCCGACGACCCATTTCGATATGGATGCGGTCGAGGATGTTGGCCTGATCAAGATCGATATTCTCGCCCAGGGCGGGTTGGCGGTGATGCGGGATGTCGTCCGTAGTGTGGAGCACCGCTCCGTGGGTGCTGCAACTGGTTGCCGCGGGGACGGAGCGGTGCCCCATGATGCGGAGTTTACGCTCCTCCGTCCCGAGACGATTCACGGTCTCCCGCAAAACGATCGCTTCGATGACGAGGGCGTGTGGGAGCTCATCTCCTCGGGTCGCGGCCGGGCGGTTCATCACATCGAAAGCCCGGCGATGATTTCACTCGCGCGCATGCTCAACGTGCGTGACATCGACACCCTCATCGCCATGGTCAGCGTCATTCGCCCCGGTGCCGCCAACGAGCAGAAGAAGCGCAACTTCGCCTTGCGGCATCAGGGCATGCAGGCGGTTGATTATCCGCACCCGCGCCTGGAAGGCTGTCTGAAATCGACCTACGGCATCATCATCTACGAAGAGCAGATTCTCCAGATCTGTGAGGATTTCTGCGGCTTCGATGCCGGCAAGGCCGATCGTCTGCGCCGCAGCCTGGTCAAACAGGACTGGGATACCGTTCTGGATATCGGCAAGAACTTTGTCCTGCTCGCCCAGCAATGCGGGCACACCAGCGAAGAGACCGAAGCGGTCTGGGAGGCGCTTTGCGGGTTCAACGGCTATGCCTTCTGCAAGGCGCACAGCACCGCGTACGGGGTCGAGGCCTATCACTCGGCCTGGCTCAAACTCAACCATCCCGCCGAATACATGGCGGCGGTTTTGAGTAATGGAAAAGGATTTTATCACACGTTGGTCTACATCCTGGAGTGTCACCGACTCGGCGTCCCGCTCTTGAAGCCAGACGTCAACCATCCCGGGCCCGCGTATCACGTCCGTACCATGGAGCACCGCTCCGTCCCCACGGCAACAGACCCCCAGCCAAATGCTCCCACCGCAACAGGCCCTCAGCCGGGCACGGCGATACAGGCTCCCCTCAGCTGCATCAAGGGACTGTCCGCCGCCACCATCGATCGCATCGTGACCGAATCCGCCCGTCGTCCGTTTAAGACCCTCGGCGATTTTTATCGGCGGGTCGGTCCGGGAAAAGAGGATACCGAACTGCTCCAGCGCGTCGGGGCCTTCGACGCGTTTGGTCGCACCCGCACGGAGCAGTTCTGGGAGATTCAATGGCTGAGCCAGACCTACGACCGTGATCTCGAGCCCGGCCAGGGCTGGTTGCTGCCCGATCCCGACACCCAGCGCCGCCCGGATACCCAGCTCAGCGAGCCGGATGAGCAACAGAAGCTGAACTGGGAAATGGAGCTGATGAACTTCACCGCGAGCGCCCATCCGCTGGCGCTGTACGGCGACATCGACTGGAACCATTATCTGCCGATTGACCAGTTGGGTAAGCACGTGAAGCAGGTCGTCACCTGTTGTGGCTTGGTCGTCATGCAACGGACCGCGAACCAGGTCACCGGCGAGTTGATGAAGTTCATGACCATCGCCGATTACTCCGGAATGATCGAAACCGAATTGTTTGCCAAGGGCTACAAGAAGTATGGCCTCGAGACCGTGCGGTATCCCGTGCTTGAGGTCACCGCCAGCGTCGAGCCTTTTGATAACGGCCGCGGGTACACCCTGCGGATTCACCGGGTGGCGAAGCCGAAGGTTTTATAGGATCTATACGGCCTATAAAATAAGCCCTATAGGGCTTATACGAACTATCTATACGCCCCATAGGACCTATTCCTTCAGCGACTCAAGATACGCGATCAGCGAGGCAAACTCTTTCGGCGAAAGGCTGTTCGTCAGCCCCGGCGGCATCATCGATTGTTCGTTCGTGCCGCGCTCCGCAATTTCGGAGGTCTTAATCGCGCTCGCCACGCCGGCAATGTTGCGAAGCTCAATCACATCGCTGGCCTCATTCGTGACAAAGCCCATGTGGGTCGTGCCGTCTTTGGTTTTAAACCACTGGGTCGCAAACCCCTGACTGATCTTGGCGTTCGGATGCAGCATCGATTCCGCCAACTCGTCGCGATTATAACGCTGGCCGATACCGACCAGGTGAGGACCCTTCAGCGCCTGTCCGGCTTCGGTGGTGTGACAACTGATGCAGGCCTGGCGCAGGAAGAGCAACTTGCCGACCTTGGTGCTGCCTTTCTCTTTTTCCAGGTACAGGCTCAGGTCTTCCACGCTCATGTTGCCGACGCTGCCGATGCCGTCGGCCTTTGAGGCCTCGAGCGCCTGGGCAATCATCGCCGCATCCTTGGAGCTGTTGGATTCGGTGTTGAGCACGACCACGGTCAGGCCTTTCAGATCCATGCGATGACGAGGAAGTTGAGCCTGGATATGCCCGAGCAGGTTCGGGTCCTTTGCCGCCTTGCGGATGGTGGCTTCGATCGGCGCGCTCGCGCTCCAGATCACCGGGTGATAATACGGTCCGCGCGTATCCGGCCGGGTGCCCCACCAGCTGCCGTCGGTGTACGCCTTCTCCTGATGATACAAGCGCATGAGGGCAACCAGGATCGCCTTCCGGGTATCCAGATCCGAGGTCTTATCGAAGGCCTTGATAAGCGCACCCACTGCGCGTTCGTTATGCATGTGCGAGAGCGCGAGGAGTGCGCCGTCGCGATGCGGGCCATTGAGCGAGGCGACGCAGACCTCCCAGGCATCCAGGGCGGCGAGTGCCTTGACCGCGAGATGCGGCAGCACGCGCGCGCTATCGAAGGGCGGGGTCTTCACGTTCCCGGGCTTGCTGGCCTTACCCTTTTTGTTGATCGCGGGAGGGGCGGGCGCGGGGGGGAGGGGGGCGGTGCCGGTGTAGGTGGTCAGCGGCACCAGGGCCTGGGCGCCCGCCAGCTCGCCGAGCCGGCCGATGCCGATGATAGCTGCCGCGCGGACACGCGGATTGGGATCGTTCAGCGATTTCACCAGTAAGGTCACGGGAACGCCTTCGAATTCGCCTTTGCGATCGGTGAGCGCCCGCAGCGCCCATTCGCGGACGGCGTCCTGCTCCGCAATCTGTACGAGGTGGTGCGTGGCATGCCGGCCGCATTGTTGTTTCAAGGTGAAGATCGCCGCGACCCGGCCTTCCAGCGGGAGTTGTTGATTCATGGCGAGGTCGGTCAGTTCGCCCGGGCTTGCATACACGCCGCGGCGGATGATTTCACGTGAGGCGTAAAAGCGTCGGGTCGCACTGGGCGAGGCCAGCATCGCGACCAGTCCTTCGTCGAGGTCACCCAGGTTTTCAAACGGGCGGTAGATCCAACCCTTCGGTTTCGCGATAGCCACGTAGCCGATCTCCTCACCATCGTATTTGAATTTTCCTCCGCGCCAGGAAGCGAGGTAGAGGCGTTCAGATCCATCCACATCGCCATCCGTGATCCGCTCCACGCTGGCGAAGTTCGCCTGGTCGGCGTGAAAGCTCGCCCCGTCGGGTTTCAGGGCATGGTAGTAGGCCTGGCTTTTCCCCCAGTCCATTGTGATCAGCGCATGATCGTACGGCTTGGGGAATCCGGGTTCGTTGAGGTAAAGCGCGCCCGTGCCGGAGCCGCCGCCGTAGTCGGCCAGGGGCGGCATCAGCTCCGTGCCGAAGTACTTGTAGAGATTCGGATAACCGTACTCGGCGGTCTGGATGATGTGATTGAGGCGGACGTCCCATCCGCCGCCATCGTTGGTGTTGTCGCGGGTGAAGATGTTCATGAACGGGTCGATCGCCATGTCGCAGATGTTGCGCGTGCCCGTGGCATAGCGTTCGAGTTCCGTTCCGTCGGGTTGAAAGCGCAGGATGCCGCCGCCCTTGCGGGTCACCGCCGAGCCATCGGTGCCGACGGCATGTACGATTCCGAAATCGCCGACCGCGACGTAGATCCAGCCATCGATGCCCATGCGAATGCCGTTGGTGGTATGGTCGGCGCCGCGTTTTAATACATAGTCGGTGCTGATGCCGGTGATGAGCTGCTTCGACTCATCGGACACGCCATCGCCGTCGCTGTCCGTGTACAGCGTAACCTCCGGTGGATGCAGCACCCAGAGCTGATGGCCGATCACCACGAGGCCGCGCGGGTGGTCCATCACCGCGAAGTCCGTGAACTGATCCGCCTTGCCATCGTTATCCGTATCCCGGCAGCGGACGACCTTGCCCATGCCCGGCGTTTTGCCCAGCGAGCCCTGTTTGTCGACGCCGACGTAGACGTCGCCATTGGGTGCGGCGGTCAGGCAGACAGGATAGTTGACCTCCGGTGGTTGCGCAAAGATCGCGATGTCGAAGCCATCCACGATTTCCGGCTCTCCGGCGTGGAGGGTGAGGCTGAAGAGGGTAAGTAGAGCGTATCGCATGGTTG
>JBLIND010000174.1:0-12904 GCA_047639095.1 Candidatus Omnitrophota bacterium
CTTAACAAACACGGCCCCCGCAACCGACCCCGCCCCAAAACGACTCCCAAGCCCAAAACCATCAGTCCAAATGACTGCGGTTCCGGTATCGCCATAAATTCGTCGTACTCCACCGAAAATGAATATCGACTGTTGGCCACCTGGCTAAGCGTCCCAATGCTTTGTCCCGCACTTACACTCAGGTACGTACCAAATTGCTCCACCGTTCCCGTTAGTCCTGTGTGATTGAAATGGGGAAGAATGGAGACATTGGAGGAACTCGCCGTATCCCCATTCCACCAACCAAAGAAAAAGGACCCATCGTTCTCGAACTTGTTCTGCCCTGCGGTGAGGCCAAAGGGGTACAAGGTCGCGATCTCCCCGTTGGCGAGCGTAATGCTTCGATTGTCCTGCGTACGGCTCGTGCCGATACCCACGATATCGTAACTTGCTCCGTTGCGCTTGAGCAGCAGCGGGGTGACCGCTGGAATGTGGCCATCGATCGGATCCGGCGCATTAGCTGCGGGATCATTACCGGACCAGCGCCAACCGGTGATCGCCAACAGGGAGGAAGACGTGAGTCCGCCATTGACCGTCCGGAGCACCGAGTTAGGCACATCCGCCCCGCCGAAGGTATGCGTCTTTGAAACGAAGATCCGAGCATTGGCGCCCCCCAGACCGATCACCGTCACCGCCGGATCACTGGTGATGATCGGATTCCCGATGACATCGATGAGGCTCCCCCTCACGAAACCTGTTGTAGCAAAACAGGTTAACAATACAGAAAATAAGCATTTATTCATTTCAGTTATCCTTTCGCCCTATCACTCACACAACTGAGGGATAGGAAATTTCTTTTCGCACTTATGATAAGTGTTTAAGCAGCGCGTATGCCAAGTTGGGCGCCGCCTCTTTAATAGAGGAAACTAATGACCTGCCGTAGGATCAACGATGACAGAACGCCTTACTTATATGACGAAACGGTCCGAATTCACCTTGCTGCAACAAATAGGCAATAGCAGATTTGATTTCCGGCTCTCTCAAAGTAGTCAACGACCTCACGCCCTGCAGGGACAGCTTCCGCTGAGATTCAACACGGTATGGAAAGGAAATTATTTGCGCATTTTGTAAACATGCGGAGGTGTTAAACACTTAAAAGATGTATCTTTTTGATACATACGGATGAATGGGTAGGGATCGAAAATTAATTGTTTATTTTATAATCAGGCGAAGGTGTTAAACACCTTAATGGTGTATCTTTTTGATACACACAGATAAATGAATATATGGATAGGAAATTGTTTTTCGCACTGATGCACGAAGCGGCGGGCTTGGGGTTGCGATGGGGAAGATCAAGGTGGGAAAACCACAAAGCCTTCCCCTCGCAGTCGGTCAATCGTCTGCAGAGAGGTATTGTCAAATGTGATGTTTTGACCATCGAAGAAGTGCATCCATTTAAGCGGCCTTCTGTAACAAAATAAGAACCAGGCCCAACAAATAAGGAACATCACCGAACCTTCGGATTGATCTACATTTTATATCTGCGGCGAATAGATCTCAAGAATAATTTATAGTTATTTTAAAAATAATTGAAAATATCTATATACACAGACAAGTGGACGGTATTTCGGACGAAAAAAGCCGACGACCTCGAGGACTGCCTGCCCTACCGGAAGCTAAACGGAGAACGTTTGACCGCATTAATGTCCAACCGTCACGGCGTTCCGATGATCGGAACGCTTGAAAAAGCCGTGCTGCAGGCTGGAACTTCATCGAAGGTGAACCTTTTAAACATCTCAAGGACACGGTGATGAACAAGCGACGGATTAAGCCTTTACCCCTTCTAAATTTCTGACATCTTCCACTTAACGGTAACCCCCTTTAAGCTATGAATAAATCCATTCTCATTCCCCTCGTGTTCCTCACCTTCGTTACAACTTTTTCTTCCGCGCATGCCCAGAATGCATCTGCGGCAAGTGATCCCGGAACGAATGCGGTGATGCGCGTGAACGGTCTGTCGATTACCCGCAACATGATCGACAGTGAACGGGCCATGATTCAACAGGCCCTGCCAACCGCGACGGAAGTTTTTGTCATGAAAAGCGCGGTATCCAATTTGACTCAACGCCTGGCCTTGAACCATGCGGTAGTCGAAGCCAACATTACGGTGACCAATGCGGAGGTCGAGCAGCAGGTTCGGGAGACGAAGGGCCTGCTTCCAGACAACCTGTCGCTCAACGGATTTCTCTCCCAGCGCGGCATGGACAAGGGGCAGTTGATCCAACAGCTCGCGGCTTCTCTGCAGATCAACAAATACTTCCAGAAACGGATAAAGCCTTACGAGCCCTCCGCGAAAGAGATCGGCGACTATTACACGGGAAACAAGGATGCCTTCTTCGTGCCCGCGGCCGTCGACGTCCAGCACTTCATGATTTCCGTGAATGACAACACCCCGGGTGAAGCCATCGCGAAAAAGCGCCAGCAGCTGACGCGTTATCTTGAGCAGATCCAGCAAGGGGAGTCTTTTGACGATCTGGCCACGCTGTTTTCTGAAGGTCCCAAGGCGAGTGAAGGCGGCCGCCTGGGTTACCTGGGTCGCGAGTCCTTCAGCGACGAGCTGCGTGGTGAGGTGTTCAAGATGAAAGAGATCGGTTCGTTTACGGAAATCCTCACCTCCAAGGAGGGCTTGCACATCTTCAAGCTACTCGGTCGCCGCGAGGCGGTTCCCCTGCGTCTTGATCAATGCCAGGAGCAGATCAAAACGTTCCTGAAACGCCGTTACCAACAGGCGGAACGTGAACGTGTTCTGAAAGAACTGGTTACTGCAGCCAAGGTCGAACGCCTGTAACGAACACCCGCCGGCCGCTCCGCAGCACCTAGTCTGACAAAGTCGAGACGAGCTTGTTCAACTTCTCGGACTGCTCGAGCAATTCCTTCTTCAGTTCCTTCTGCCGGGCAATCACCTCTTTAGGGGCATTCGATACGAACTTCTCGTTCTCCAGCTTTTGGGTGACCTTCTCGAGATTACCCTGGACCTTGTTCAACTCCTTCATCAAACGCTCAACCTCGGCGTCTTTGTCGATGAGGTTTTCAACCGGCATGTAAAGCGAGCCCAGCTTGGTCAAGGCACTGGGGATCGCGCTGGCCGGCTCGTAGGACGGGTCGATCGTGATGAGGTCCGCTTTCAACAGCGAGACCACAGATGCCAGGTCCTTCTCCAGTCGGTTACTGGCCTTTTCGCTATTGGGTTTGATAGTAAAATTCACCCGTTTTGCGGCGAGGTTGTAGTCTGACTTCAAGAGCCGGCCCGCCCGGATGAGGTCGCGCTTGTCTTCCACATAGGCGAACGCAACCTGGGTTGCACCCCAGGGCTTGAGCTCATCCACTTCGAGGGCCACGGGCCAGGGGGCGGTCATGATGCTCTCATACTCGCCATTGTATCCCATGGCGTGCCAGAGCTCCTCGGTAACGAAGGGCATCAGGGGATGCAGGAGACGCATGGCCTGATGAAAGACGTGATGCATCACCTGAAGTACCGCATGCTTGCGGGCGGCGTCTTCTCCGAAGAAGGCCTCTTTGCTGGACTCGAGATACCAATCACAGAAGTTGTGCCAGAGGAAATCGTAGAGCTCCTTGGCGTAGTCATTGAATCGGTACTTCTCCAGATTTTCGGTGCAGGTGTTAATCGTATTCTGCAACTTGAAGAGGATGTGCTTGTCGTCACTGCTGAGCAGCGATTTTTTCAACTTGGGCGAAGCGAAGTCCGCCGGAGTTTCACCCTGCATCTGCATAAAGCGGGCGGCGTTCCAGATCTTGGTGGCGAAATTTCGTCCGATTTCAAAGTCCTTGAACTCATCGCGGAGTTTGTCATTGAGTTCGCCGTCCTTGTCAAAGCCCACGGTGAGCTGCACGTCCTGCCCCGTCGCAGTGAGCATGATCAGGGTAAAGCGCAACGAATCCGCACTGTATTTTTCGATCACATCCAGGGGGTCGATCGAGTTGTTGTACGACTTCCCGGGCAGTGGGCTTTTACTCATCTTGCGACCCAGCTCGTCGCGCACGGTTCCGTGCAGATAGACTTCCGTGAACGGGACATCGCCCATGAACTCAAGCCCCGCCATGATCATCCGAGCCACCCAGAAGAAAATAATCTCCGGCGCGGTACTCAGCGCGTTGGTCGGATAGTAGCACTTCATATCCGCGCTCTCTTCCGGCCAGCCCAGGGTGCTGAAGGGCCAGAGCCAAGAGCTGAACCAGGTATCCAGGACATCTTCGTCCTGGCGGATTTTGTTGGATGAGCAACTCGGACAGGTATGCGCATCTTCGCGATCCGCCCATTCGTGTTCGCAGGCATTACAATAAAAAACCGGAATGCGATGGCCCCACCAGATCTGGCGCGAAATGCACCAGTCGCGGATGTTTTCCATCCAGTTCAAATACGTTTTATTCCAGCGCTCGGGCACGAACTTAACCTGTCCGTCCTTCACCACATTGATCGCCGGGCGCGCCAGCGGCTTCATCTTGACGAACCATTGGGGCGACAGGCGCGGCTCCACGACGGTGTCACAACGATAGCAATGGCCGACCTGATGTTCATGATCCTCCACTTTAACCAGAAGCCCGGCCGCCTCGAGATCGGCAACAATATTTTTCCGGCACTCAAAGCGATCCTGGCCGGCATAGGGGCCCGCATTCTCGTTCATGGTCCCGTCATCATTCATGACGTTGATGGACGGCAAATCGTGCCGCATCCCCATATCGTAATCGTTGGGATCATGGGCGGGCGTCACCTTGACGACGCCGGTACCAAACTCCGGATCGACATAATCATCTTCGATGACGATCAGTTCGCGGCCGAGGATCGGCAGAATGGGGGTCTTCTCCTTGAGATGCGCGTAGCGTTCATCCCGCGGGTTGATCGCGATACCGGTGTCGCCGAGCAGGGTTTCAGGACGGGTGGTCGCGACGATGACCGCCTGCTTCTTGGTACCGCCCTTTACCATGTAACGAATATGATAAAACTTCCCCTGCTCTTTCTGGTGCTCGCTTTCCTCGTCGGAGAGCGCAGTATGACAACGACTGCACCAGTTGATGATGCGATTGCCGCGGTAGATCAGTTCCTTTTCATACAAGCGGCAGAAGACCTCGCGCACCGCACGGCTTAAACCCGGGCTCATGGTGAAGGCTTCGCGTTCCCAATCGCAGGAACACCCCAGCTTGCGCAGCTGATGCGTAATCGTCGAACCGTTCTGCTCCTTGTACTCCCAGACCTTTTCGAGAAACTTTTCCCGACCGAGATCATCCCGGGTCAGGCCCTGCTTCTTCAGGTCGCGTTCGACCACGTTCTGGGTGGCGATGCCAGCATGGTCCGTACCGGGAATCCAGACCGTGTTAAAGCCCTGCATGCGTTTCCAGCGAATCAGCACGTCCTGCACGGTATTATTCAGGGCGTGGCCCATGTGCAGCACACCGGTGACGTTGGGTGGAGGGATGACAATGCTGTACGACTCCCCACCCTGGGTGTGGTCGGATGAGAACGCCTTATCGGCTTCCCATTTGGCATACCACTTGGCCTCGATGGCGGCGGGATCTAGGTGCTTATCAAGTTCAGACATTATTTTTCTCTTCCAACAATAGCTTATATTCCATGCTGTCGATGAGGGCCTCCAGGGAGGCCTCGATGATGTTTTCGGAAACGCCCACCGTGTTCCAGGTGTTGTGTCCGTCGGTGGATTCGATCAGCACCCGCGTCTTGGCCGCGGTATGCTCTTCGGGGTCCAGAATGCGCACCCGATAGTCAGTCAGGTTCACGTCTGCCAGAACGGGATAAAATCGAATGAGCGCTTTGCGCAAGGCGTGATCCAATGCGTCGACGGGACCGTCGCCTTCAGCCACCGTGTATTCGGTTTCCCCGTTTACATCGACCTTGATGGAGGCCTCGGAAATCGTTTTGCCCAATGCGCCCCGCTTTTCCGCGATGGCGCGGAACATCTCCACGGAGAAAAAGGATTGGTGCTGCTTGAGCGTTTTCTGAATGAGCAACTGGAAGGAGGCATCCGCTGCTTCGTATTCATAACCCGCCTGCTCCAGCCGCTCCAGCTCGCCCCGGATCTCCTTCACTTCGGGAGCGGACTTGTCGTAGTGCAGCCCCATTTCAACGAGCTTCAGGAAAACGTTACTGGCCCCGGAGAGTTCGGACATGAGGATGTGGCGATCATTCCCGACCTCGGAAGGATCGATATGCTCAAAACTTGCCGGATTCTTGCGGACACCGTCCACATGCATACCGGCTTTATGGGCAAACGCGCTTTCGCCGACGTAGGGCTGCTTCGAATTCGGACGCACATTCGCGAGTTCGCATACAAATTCGGCGACATCATGCAACTGCTTGAGGCTCTCCTCATGCAGGCAGTCGTAGCCCAGTTTCAGTTTCAGGTTGGCGATAACCGAATTCAGATTGGCGTTTCCGGTCCGCTCCCCGAAGCCATTGATAGTGCCTTGTACGTGGATGGCCCCCGCGCGAATGGACTCCAGCGAGTTAGCGACCCCGAGCTCGGCGTCGTTGTGTGCGTGAATGCCGACCGGAATCCCAATGGCAGCGACCACCACCTGGGTCAGTTCGGCGACTTCATGCGACATGGTGCCGCCGTTGGTGTCGCACAACACGAGGATATCTGCGCCCGCATCGGCCGCCGCCATCAGGGTCGAGATGGCATGGTCGGGATCATCCTTATACCCATCAAAGAAATGTTCCGCGTCGTACACCACCTCTTTCCCGTGCGATTTGAGGAAGGCCACTGTATCGGCGATCATGGCCCGGTTTTCGTCCTCGGTCGTGCGCAGGACATCGCGCACGTGCAGCTTCCAGCTCTTCCCGAAAATGGTGACGACCGGGGTGTCGGCCTCGATCAGGGCCTGGCATCCCAGATCGTCCTTGGGATGGATCTTGGCCCGACGGGTACTCCCGAAGGCTGCAATTTTTGCGTGGGTAAGACCCAGCTTTTTCACGTCCGCGAAGAATGCCATGTCCTTGGGATTGGACGCCGCGTAACCGCCTTCGATATAATCGACCCCGAACTCGTCGAGGCGCTTTGCAACCCGCAACTTACCCGCCGGCGAGAAGGAGATCCCCTGCCCTTGCGCGCCGTCGCGCAGTGTCGTGTCGTAAATGGCTATGCGTTTCATTTGGGGTCTCAGCTTTCTTTCTTATCGAGACCAAAGGCGGTATGGAGTACCTGAACCGCTTTATCGGCTTTCTCGGCCCGTATAATCACGGATACGCGAATCTCGCTGGTGGAAATCATATGGATGTTGATTTTGTTTTCGGCGAGCGCGGAAAACATGCGATAGGCGATGCCGGTGTGACTGCGCATGCCCACACCAACGATGCTAACCTTGGCCACATGCTCGTCGTACATGACTTCGCCGTACTCGATGGTGCTCAAGCACGCCGTCAGCACCGCCTTGACCTTGTTCAGCTCGTCAACATTGGCGGTAAATGAAATGTCATTCCGGCCCTGTTTACTATCGCTCTGTACGATCACATCGACATTGATGTCCGCCAAGGCCACATCTTGAAAAATTTCAGCGGCAACGCCGGGCTTGTCCACCACATCGGTAATGGTGATCTTGCACTGATTTTTATCTACTGCGATTCCGCGAACAACGACGTCTTCCATGCCTGCAACCTCTTCTTTTACAACTGTGCCTGGCTTGCGCCAGAAACTACTGAGCACTTCCAGCTCGACTCCATATTTCTTTGCAAATTCGACCGAACGGGACTGCAACACTTTGGCTCCCATGCTCGCAAGCTCAAGCATTTCATCGTATGCAATCTCGTCGAGCTTCTGGGCAGAGGCAACAATCCGTGGATCGGTGGTGTAGACCCCGTCCACATCGGTGAAAATCTGGCAACGATCCGCGTTCACGGCCGCAGCCATGGCGACGGCGGTTAAATCCGACCCGCCGCGGCCCAGGGTGGCGATATTCTGTTCGGCGGTCAGCCCCTGGAAGCCCGCTACGATAACCACGCGGCCCTTTTTGAGCTCATTGAGCACGCGTTCCGGCTGAATCTCTTTGATCTTCGCCTTCATGTGGCTGTCATCGGTGAAAATGCCGGCCTGGGGACCGGTCATGGAGACGGCCTCGGCGCCCAGCGCATGCAGCGCCATGGCGAGGAGTGAAATCGAAATCTGCTCGCCGGTGGAAAGGAGCATGTCGAATTCGCGATCACTGGGATCCCCGTGTACGGCCCGGGCGAGTTTGATCAGTTCATCGGTTGTTTTCCCCATGGCGGACACCACGGCAAGGACCTGGTTTCCCTCTTGAACGGTATCATAAATCCGCTGGGCCACGCGCTGGATGCATTCTGCATCCGCCACGGAAGATCCACCAAATTTTTGTACGAGCAGTGCCATAATTATCCTTTCCGAAAAAACTCAAAGAGGTTGCTTGCGGTTAATGAGCCGGCTTTGCCCTGCCGGGCTTCGCCTTCGCTCCACCGACGGCTCGCATCGGCGTCCGCCGAGGGCTCGTAAAGCACGACCGGGGTCTTCGTCGCAAGGGGTTTACCGGTATCGGCATCAACCGCGCCATTGGAGACCAGGGCGATGCGCAGATCCTTCCACGCCTTGAGATACTCCACGACCGGGCGGATGATATGAAAATCCACATGGTCGAGATGTTGCACCCGGGAACGGGCATTGCCCTGGGCCTCGGCTGAAGACACGATCAGCAAATGGTTACGACCAATGATGTTGCGCTCGAACACCTCCGCAAAGCTACTGCTCGTGAACGATTCGACTTCCATGTCCAACTTGCGTGCGAGGCCACGGGCCATCGGTGAATCGCTGATACAGGCGGTGCGGTCCGGGAACGGTCGTCCGGAAAAGTCGCCCGGCATATGCCCCCCTCCCCAAAGCCAGACACCGTTTGCGGGAATCTCGCCGAGGTCGATGCGGACTTCGTTGACCGCATGAGACGCAAGGACCTCTTCCGTGATGTTGCGGAAGCTCTCCAGCCGTCGATCATCTCGGGCGTAGGGCCAGTTGGCGTCGATCCGTGTGCTCGCCGGATGCCAGGGCGGCTGGCCTTCCGTCGCACTTACGCGAAAGTGGTGCATGACCACCAGGAACTGTCCGGGTGACGTGACCTTCAAGGTCACCTCCAGGTCACCACAACTGCGTTGGAGGGCGTCTACCAGCTCGCGGGTTTCATCCAGACTCAGGGCGATGCGGGGGGCCAGCAGGTGTTCGCCATCGGTGTTTACAAAACAGGCGCAGAACACGAGGTCGTAGGGATCCGCATCCGTGGAATCCGCGAGGCTCAGCGGCCCGGGCTGCAGGGTTTTGGCTTCTTTCGAGGAAAAGCCCAGCAAAGTAGCGAGCCCGATTACACTGCGCGCTCGCGCCATATCCGGATACGGTTTGAGCAGACCGCTGCGCCCGCGTTCCGCGACGTAAGCGGACGCGCTGCAGCGAGCGGTTTCCAACGGCGTTCGGCCATCTAACAGGCCGCTCACGGATGCCGAGGCTCCCTCGAACACTAACATAATCGTTTTCAATGAATATCAGGCGTAGTCCAGGTCATGGACCATGAAGCGGACAATTTCGGGGCCGACCACATCCATTTTCTCGAGATCGGCGATGGCGTTCAGCACATTGCGCACCTCGGAGGACCGGGTCAGGATGATTGCAGGCACGTAATCGCCCACGGTTGCGGTTTTCTGAATAACGGAAGCGATACTGATCCCATGATCGCCCAGGGTTTTCGCCACCGCTGCGAGCGTTCCCGGACGGTCCAGGAGGCTTAGACGCAGGTAATAGCGTGCTTCGATTTCCTCGACCGGGCAGATCCGCAGGGGGTTGCTCTGGGCGTGTTGAGGCGCCAGACGGTGGGGCGCATCAAGCGCAATATTCCGAGCGATGTCGACAATGTCAGCGACCACCGCACTGGCGGTGGGCTCACGCCCGGCGCCCCGTCCGTAGTAGAGCGTTTGACCGACGATATCCCCGTTGACGAGTACGGCATTATAGACGCCGTCCACTTTGGCCAGCATGTGGTCGACCGGCACCAGCGTGGGATGCACCCGCACATCCAAGGCGTCGTTGTGCCGCCGAATCACACCCAGCAGCTTGATGCGATAGCCCAGTTCGAGGGCGTAACGAATGTCGATCGTAGATAGACCGCGAATGCCTTCTGTGTACACCTCATCCATGGTAACCGTGCGTCCGAAGGCGATGCTTGCGAGTAAAACCGCTTTATGCGCGGTATCCACCCCATCGATATCCAGGCCGGGCTCAGCCTCGGCAAAGCCGAGCGCCTGGGCATCCTTGAGCACGTCGTCAAAAGCGTCTCCGTCGCGCTCCATGCGGGTCAGTATATAGTTACAGGTACCATTCAAGATACCGTAAATACTATCGATATGGTTGGCGACCAGGCCTTCGCGCAGGGCTTTGATCACCGGAATGCCCCCGCCTACACTGGCTTCGTAAAACAGATCGGTATGGTGCTCCTCGGCGGCTTTGAAAACCTCTTCGCCACACTCCGCGAGCAGGGCTTTATTGGCCGTGACCACGGATTTACCATTACTCAGCGCCTTGATCATGAACTCTTTGGCGATGGTGGTTCCGCCGATCAGCTCGACAACGATATCAATATCTGCAGCATCCAGAACGTCTGAAACATTGGTACTCAGGATGCCTGGCTGCAACGCCACGCCTCGATCCGTGGTTATATCGCGATCGACCACCTTACGCAAAACGAGCCGCACACCGGAACGGTCCGCCAGTAAGTCTGCGTTCTGAATCAGGGCCTGGACAACGCCTGCCCCTACGGTGCCGAATCCGAGTACACCTATTCCGATTTCTTTCATGCTTGAAACATCCTGTCGGGGTAAAAAAAATGCCCTTCATAGTGAAGGGCGTTACGATCCGAATGTGTATATCATTCAGCGCATAACGCCCGGAGGGCTGATCATTGTTTCGCTTACCTTAACCATGGTTGAGCGGCTGTAAGTATGCAATTTGCAGGCCATTACAAGTAGAAAACCGCCGCAAAATCGTGGCGGAACACCTGATTCAGGTCCGGTTTCCCCAGGGGTCTCTGATGTACGCTACCCCACGCCTCCTGTTGTTAAGTAGCTGCATGTGGCAGGGTTAGGTAGACGGCCAAAACAACCTGACGGCCGAACGTATGGAAGGTTGCATGAGCGAATGACGCGCGGTGCCACACCAGGGTCTCGAAGCCGATTCCACCAGCAGATCGATGCTGGGCGGCCAGGGAACCGGCAAAATCCAGCATTTCGACGGCCGTGCAAAGGGCTCGCAGCCTGAATCTGTTCGACAGCCTCCATATGAAGCGGCCATCGGGTCCCAAAGCGGCGATCCAATACATACGCATCACGTCCACCGCATCATACAATGCACACCTGCTAACGATTGTATTTACGTAAAAGCGGATTAGGGTCGCCCGAGAAAGTCATGCGCTTAGAATTTTTATGTCAAACATGTGGAGTCATTGTCGAAGCCGACAGTGAGTTGGGGGGGGACCTTGTCGATTGTCCCGAATGCGGTGCGACCATCATGGTACCGATGGATGTCGTAGGTAGTGGCATGATTGTTGGGGGCTACAAGGTGCTTTCCAAGCTGGGCACCGGCGGCATGGGAGACGTCTATCTGGCAGAACACGCGACCATGCAGCGTCGGGTTGCCTTGAAGGTGCTCCCACCGGCCATGACGCGTGACCGCAACGCAGCCGAACGCTTCCTGCAGGAGGTACGCAACCAGGCTGCGCTGAACCACCCGAATATCGCCACCGCGTATGATGCCGGGCGTGACCGCGAAATCTTTTACCTCGCCATGGAATACGTCGAGGGCGTGGATATTCAACGCATCCTCTCCAAAAAATCGATCATGCCCGAACGGGAATCGCTCCGCGTTGCCCTGGAGGTTGCGCGGGGCCTGGACTATGCCTGGTATCGCAAAAAGATTATCCATCGCGACGTCAAACCCGCCAACATCATGATCAGCAAGGATGCAGACGTCCAACTCCTGGATATGGGGCTGTCGCGATCCATGGGGGATATGGACCTTTCGGACACGAACTTCATCATCGGCACCCCGCTGTACATGTCACCGGAGCAGACCGATCCCGATGCGCAACTCGATTTCCGCAGCGACATGTACTCGCTGGGATCCACGCTCTATCACATGCTTTGCGGAAAGACGCCGTACGAAGGGAAAACGGTTGCCCAGATCCTGGCCGCACGCGCACTCCGGGAGCCCGTCCATATTCGTGAAGTAAACCCGGCCATATCGGAAACCTGTGCTGCGGTTGTTCATACCATGCTCGCGCGTGACCCGGCGCAAAGGTTCTCCGACTGGGCCACCGCCATCGCGGGCATTACCCAGGCCCTGAGTGGTCACCAGAATGCATCGACGAGTCTAATAACAGGCATTCCCGATCAGCCCGCAGCGGACCAGCAGCCCGTAAAAAAAGAACTCCCGCGTGTGGTCCCAACCATGCATGCACCGACGGAACAAAAACCCAATCCCATGATTCAGGTTTACCTGGTAGCACTGGGTGTCGTAGCCTTGGCGTTGATTACCGGTCTCGTTGCCCTGCTGAAGCTGCCGCCTCGGGTAAACGAAGCCGACACGCAGGTCGCCAGCCACGCCCCGGTCACGCCGAGCGTTGCACCGACGAATACGATCGCCTCCCTCCCCTCGGCCAACCCGACCCCTCAAACGCCCGCCCCGGCGAAGACAAATGAACTTGCGGAGGCACAGGCTGCCGAGCCGCAGCGGGCCGTCCTCGCCCTGGAGCGTATGGCCAGGGAAACGGAAGCGGCACAGAATGATATTCGCGCGGAATACACGGAACGCCTGGCGGCCATGCGGCAGCGTCCTGAGGATCACGCAGGCCA
>JBLIND010000175.1:0-12886 GCA_047639095.1 Candidatus Omnitrophota bacterium
AAACGCGATGCATGGGTGGAACGGATTCCCGAGATGGATGAGAAACCCGTGGACGGTCAGTTCTTTGCGCGCGACGATAAAAATGAAGGCACGCTTTATTACCGTGGAAGCCTGGACCAGCCGGCCGACGCGGTGTTCCTGAAGCTCTATGCGGATGACCAGCTGATCAAGACCGACACCCAGGCGATCCCTGCGGACAAGGCCTATGCGTTCACCGTTCGACTCCAGTCGGGGCTGATCAAATACAAGGTCGCGTTCGGCACCCAAACCGGCGGCGCAGAAAAAGTCGTACACACCGTAACCAACCTGGTGTGTGGCGATGCCTTCCTGATTGAAGGGCAGTCCAATGCCCTGGCGACCGATACCGGAGAGCAATCCCCCCCGGTCACCAGCGAATGGATTCGGAGCTACGGCCGCGCGCCGGGGAACATCACGGACACACCGGGCAACCTATGGTGTTCCCCGGTATGGAAAGCCCAGAAAGGCGAGAAAGCGGAGCTTGGCTGGTGGGGTATGGAGCTCGCCAGGCAGTTAGTTGAAAGCCAGAAGATTCCCCTCTTCATCGTCAACGGAGCGGTCGGCGGAACCCGCATCGACCAACACCAGCGGAACGATACCGATCCCACCGACTTGAAATCCATCTACGGGCGCATGCTCTGGCGCGTGCAGCAGGCCAAGCTGACGCACGGCATCCGCGGCGTCCTATGGCATCAGGGCGAGGCCGACCAGGGACTGGATGGTCCCGATGGCGGCTATGGCTGGGAATTCTATCAGCCGTACTTCCTGGAAATGTCGGCGGACTGGAAACAGGATATGCCCAATCTCCGGCACTACTATCTCTTTCAGATCTGGCCCAACGCCTGCAGTCAGGGCGGTGGGCATGGCGATCGCTTGCGCGAAGTTCAGCGGAACCTTCCGCGTCTGTATTCCAACATGGACATCATGCCCACCCTGGGCATTCAACCGCCGGGCAGTTGCCACTATCCGCTGATCGGCTGGACGGAGTTCGCGCGCTTGATGCAGCCCCTGATCGAACGGGACACCTACGGACGCAAGGTAACCGAATCCATCACCGCGCCCAACCTCCAGCAGGCCGTTTACACCCGTCCGGCGAAGGATGCTATCGCGCTGCGGTTTGACCAACCCATCACCTGGAACGACGCCATGGCCGATCAGTTTTTTCTGGATAACGAGAAGGGCAAGGTGGCTTCGGGCGCGGTGAATGGAAGCGTGCTGACCCTCAAGTTGAAAGAACCCTCCACCGCGAAGACCATCGCCTATATCAAAGAGCTGAGCTGGAGTCCGGATCATCTGGTGATCGGTGCCAACGGCATTGCCGCGCTTACCTTTTGTGACGTGCCAATTGAAAACGAAGAATCCCTCCGATAAGCATACCTATGAACCGACTCCTGCCCTACCTGTTTTTTTGTGCCGCCCTCATGCTGCCGCTCCGCTCCGCCGCTGAACCCGATCCCACCGGCATTTTGCGCAAGCCGATTCCCGAGCGGCTCATCGTGCTGACCTTTGACGACGCCCCCGCGAGCCATGCGACAGTGGTTGCCCCGATTCTAAAACCCCTGGACTTCGGCGGTTCGTTTTATGTCTGCAACTTCGATTCATTCAGAACGCGCAAGGACTGGTATCTGACCTACCGGCAGATGATCGCCATGGATAAAGACGGCCTGGAGATTGGCAACCATACCCACGGGCATGGCGGAGGCCTGGACCGATATGAGTGGCTGCAGGATGAAGTGATTGCGAACCAAGGGCCGAAAATGACGACGGTCTGCTGGCCGCTCTATCAGGTGGTCTGGGATATTTATCCGAGTCTGATGACCCAGGGTTACACCTTCGGCCGCGGTGGCCATGAACGCCCTTACCGTCCGACGGTGGACCATCCTTTTGACGTACCGTCCTTCTCCATCACGGATGGGACACCGATCGAGCACTTCATCGAATTAGTGCAGCAGGCCTGCGAGGGACGAGTGGTGGTGCTCACCTTTCACGGGGTGCCGGACATGGAGCATCCGCCGGTCAGCCTGAAGCCAGCGACCTTCAAGGCGATGATGCAGTATTTGAAGGTCAACAACTACCAGTGCATCGCCATGCGCGACTTGGAGGAGTACATGGACCCGATCAAAGCAGCAAACCTCCCGCGCACGTCCAACGATGCGAAGGGCGCGTCGCCGACCGAGCGCCTCCAGGACAAAAAGCCCTTCGTTCCCCCTTCCGCGAATGACATCCGCGAATTCCGTTTTCCCGACCTGCACCCGGCGCGTATTTCCGAGACCCGTATCCGCCTCACGGTTCCTTACGAATTGGATATCACCGCGCTCGCGCCGAACATCAAGGTGTCCGAGGATGCCACGGTTGTCCCGGTTTCCGGCACCCGCCGTGACTTTTCCACCCCGCAGATCTACACCGTCACCGCGCGGGACGGCTCGGCCAAACGCTACGTCGTCACCGTGGAAAAAACGGCGATCAGTGGGGCGAAGGACCTGTTGGCCTTTGCCCTGCCGGGAGCGCGAGCCACCGCCATGTCCCGGAACCGCATTGCCGTGCAGGTTCCGACGAGTACTGATGTAACGTCGCTGGCTCCCACCTTCACAATCTCACCCTTCGCGGTGGCGCATCCCGCTTCTGGAGTCGCACGCGATTTTTCCAGTCGGCAATCGTACACCATCACCGCACAGGATGGCTCGTCTCAGCGCGTCACCGTCACCGTGATGAAGAGCGACCAGGCGAACGGCTTTGAGTGGAGCAAAGCGGAGGATGGCAATTGGAGTGATGCCACAAAGTGGTCGGGCGATCCTGCACTCGTGCGTGCCGGTCAAGAGGACTACATACTGAGCTTCAACCAGGGCGGTGCCTGCACCGCAAACAATGATCTGAACGCGGGATTTCTGCTGAACCAGCTTATCCTCGGAGAGCGCTCCGGTGGATTGATCGTCAGCGGCAACGGTCTGACCTTTGCAACAGAGCCTGCAAATCAAATTCCTCCGGCGATCCACGCATCGAAATGTCGGATCGCAAACATCAGCGTGCCCATCACGCTCCGGGACGATCTCACCGTGAACACCGGATCCGGCAAAGACCCCAACTGCTTTATCAACTTCAACGAACCCATCTCCGGCCCGCACGCACTCATTTTGCAAAGTTCCGGCGATCCCAACGTCGCGGGCATCAACTTTCACGACGTCCACTTCGGCATCCTGCAAATCAACAACGAAAACACCTACAGCGGCGGCACCGTCATCCGCGGGGGCAAGATCAACGTCAGACAGACCGGCGGTCTCGGTACCGGCCCGGTCACCCTGGACAACTTCGGCACCTTGTCCAACCAGCGCGAGCTCGCCAACCCGGTAATCATCAACCAGGGCACCCTCTTCAATTGCACCCTGAGCGGTCCGGTTACGCTTAACGGCATCGCGGGTTTCATCAGCAATTGCACGATCACCGGCGGGATGAGCGGCCCCGGTGGCTTTACCATGTATGGGCGGAATGGCACCTACCTCAGCATGGTTCCTGGCGGTACGGTGACCCTCGACGGAGCAAACAGTTACACCGGACCGACCACCGTCTTTCCCGGCACGCTGATCGTGAAAAAGGCCGCAGGACTTTACCAGGCGGACGCCGCAAAATGGACGCCGTCGAACATTACGATCCACAAAGCCGCGACACTCCGCCTTAACGTCGGCGGTCCCGGAGAGTTCACCGGCGAACAGGTCGGCACCCTGCTCGGGAATCTCACCGCGGCCATCGACCACAATGGAATGATGGGCGGTTCCTTTCTCTCGCTCGACACCGCCAACGCCACCCAGCCGGTCACCATTTCCGCCAAGCTCTCCGATTCCCAAGGACCGGGCGGTGGCTCGTTTCTGCTGCGCAAATGTGGAGCCGGTGCGATGCAGCTTTCGGGCAACAACACCTATACCGGCCAGACGATTCTTGAGAGCGGAACCTTGATGGTTTCTTCGCTGAACAGTTACGCCCAGGGAACGGGCAAAGCCAGCAGCAGCCTGGGAGTGCCCATGGACATAGAGGCCGGCGAGATCGTCTTCGGTGAGGAAGGCAAGGATGGCGACTATGCGCTCATTTATACCGGCCCCGGCGAAACCACCGACCGCGTGATGAATCTGATGGGAAAAAAGGCCACCGTCACCTTCGACCAATCCGGTACCGGCCTGCTCAAGCTCACCAGTGACCTCCTGATTTCCGGTTTTGGGGCAAACAAAACCATCGCGCTCAAGGGCGACACCTCTGGCAGCGGCGAGTTCGCGGGTGCCATCGCCGATCCCCATGACCGTCATGGCAAAGCGGTGACCGCCCTCACCAAATCCGGCACCGGCAGATGGACCCTTACCGGCACGAACAGTTACCGCGGCCCGACGATGGTAAGCCAAGGCACGCTCTCACTCACCCATGCCCGGAGTCTGGGCGAAAAGACCGAAATCGACATCTCCGAAGGCGCCATGCTGGAACTCAAGTTCCGTGGAGAAATGTGCGTCAGCAATCTTAGTTTTGACGGCGAGCCACAACCTTCCGGAATCTACAACGGAAAACGCGCGCCCCGGTTCATCAAGGGCACAGGCGTGCTGAAGAATCTGGAAACACCAAAACAAACCAATCCATGATCAAGCATTTTATCCATCCGCTCGCCTGCACGGGTGACCATCGGAAGCCACACCTTTGTTGATGAACGCTTTGAACAGCGGCGAGCTGAGGTCAGCGACCCGCGTACGTTTTAGGGGTTGGGCGATCTGTCCCGCCTGCGCGTTTACGTGGTCGGCTGATCAAGCAAATGCGCGGAATTCGTTAAAGAATCCGCTGCTTCACTTTTACACAGTGTAATTCTGTTTTTAATTCTGAAACCCCATGAAAAAACGCCTCCTGACCCTCCTTGCCATCAGTTCAATTGCCCAGGGCGAAAACCTGCTCCGTAACGGCTCGACGGCTCCTACGTGATGTCCGCTCCGGTGATGTGCAAAAATGTAGGGGCAGAGGGTTCCAAAGGTCTAGTTGAGGTAGGGGAAGCCGGGCAGTCAGCGGAAATCGGCACGGACTGGACCCGGGTGTCGTTTACGTTTATGGCCGACGTCCCGCAATCCGGATTCTGGCCCCTGCCGCACTATCTGGTGCAGATCAGCGGTCGTGTTCCGCTGGAGGTCGATGGCGTCGATGTGCGCATCGGAAAAGACGGTACGGATCAATACCAGCCCCGACGGCCGCTTGAAGTGATCAGTGATTGTCCCGACCTCGAAGGCTATACCGTGGATGGCAACCTGCTGGAGCATAACGCCGATGTAAACATCATCGCGCATGCATCAAATCTGCTAAGCAAAGATATTCCCGTGACCCTGCGCTGGCAATGGATTGACTACGAAGGGGAGCAGGCACTGGCTCTTCCGGTGGATAGACCGGTTACGCTGCTGGCGGGTAAAACGCTCAGCCAAATTCAGGTGATGAAGCTTACGCACAAAGGCACGGTGCTCGCGCGGGTACAGATTATCGCCAAGGGCAACGTCATCGACCAGAGTGACTTTCCAATTACTTCCCTGCCCCACGAGAAGAACCCCACCCAGCCGGACTGGAACGAGCGCTTTGGCGGATCATTGCGCGGTCCGCTCACCGTAGGGTTGGCCAGCAAAATGGGCTTCACCTGGAGCCGCTGGTACCTGCAGACCAAATGGCACCTCACCCAACCGGACGGACCCGAGTCCTGGAAGTGGCAGGACCAGGAGATGGATCTATTGGAGAGCAAGGGCATCTCCGGACATGTCGTCCTGTACGGCTGGCCCAAGTGGATCATGGAAAAGGGCCATCCGCTACCCACGGACATGCGCTGGAAGCCGGACGATCCACGCTGGGACGATCTGAGCATCGAAACCGCCTGGGATCGTTACGTGGTAAAAACCGTTGAGCACTACCGTGGACGCTTGGTGGTGTTTGAAATCGAAAACGAGCCCGAACTCGATGGCTGGGACACGTACAAAGACGCGTACGCGAAGTTTAACATCCGCACCGCGCGCTTGATCAAGCAAACCAATCCGGGCGCCAAGGTCATGGTGAACAACGTGTACGGCATTCCCAGCGGGATCAAGGAGTACGCGTTTGGTGCGTATAAAAAGGATACACAGCGCGCGGTACCCCTGGGCAAGGTGATATTGCCGAGTGACAACACATCGGTACCGTTTGAGTGGGCGGTAGAATTGACCGCCAGGCACGAGCTGGTGCTGGTCCCCACTCTCCCGCATCACAACAATGGAGCGAATTTAAACGTGACGGGATTGCGGGTCCGGCTGGTTGAATAGGGGCAACCGGGGGCGGACCAAAAGCCAGGTTGAATACCACGTTCTCACACCATATATCGAAAAAGGGGGGAAAGGCGCGGATTCAAAATGGTTCGTGCGGTACGGACCAATTCGGGTGACCGTTTTCCATTCGTTGCAGCCCGACTACTCCCAGTACTTCAGGTCTGACCCGTAATGGAGCAGGTTGTAAGGGGGGATTTTGTCGATGGGTGATTCCCCGGTGACCAGCTCGCATGCGATACCGTAGAGCCAGGGGATTTCATCGATACTGATCTCCCGTTTGGTGTACTCCATTTTGTTACCCCAGGCGCGGCCGAGGCCGACGAGGTCGAAGCGGGTGAAGGATTTCGTTTTGGCATCCGCCACCAGGTAACCGAGGACGCGCAGTGCGCAGCCGCGGCTCCGCTCGTCCCCGAGGCGGGCCTGGTCAAAGGCCTCGCCCATAGTGCCCTGGCCTTCAAGCCGCATGCGAAGCACATCCCCGTCGAGCGCTTCGACGGTGACCGTCATTTCCGATTCGCGGACCGGCAAAGCGTTCACGCTGCCCTCCATGAAATCGATGCCGATCGTGCTATAGAAACGTTTTTGAATCGCGCGCGAAACGGCGACTGACCGGCCGGGTGCGGGATCGGAAGGAATCAGCGAATCGCGTTCCGCCCGGGTCAGCCAGAGCATGTCGCTCTGGGTTTCCGCCGCCCAGGCGTCGGGATTCTGCTTATAGTAAAACTGCTTGGCGCGTTCTACGCTCCCCGCCTCGCCGCGTTTCATGTAGGTGCAGTAGCCGCGTAGTACTAGCCCGTCTGCGGGCGCATCGGGCACCGGCCGCGTAGGTGGAAGGGCTTTGGCCGGATCTTCGAGACGCGCCGTACGTTCGGCCGCCGGCAGGGCCTGGTACTCGGCGATGATCCGGGTCAGGTCCCGGGTGTTCATCGACTGCTTGCGTCCCTTCTCCTGGCCCAGCACCTTGCCCCCGGCGGTGGCGACCACCATGTGATTGCCCCCAGCGTTGATATCATCGCAGTAGGCCCGTTCCTGCGAGTTCCCTCGAAAATAGGAATCCAGCGCGACGGGGATGAAGTGTTTGGCAATGTAATCGGAATCGACCTGTTTCCCGGTGTACCACCGGGCACGTATAGACGTGCAGGCTCCTCAGGTCCGTCCCAGCGGACTGCCGTCCGCCGCGGTGAAGAAGAGGAGCGGTTTGCCTGCAGCCAATCCGCGTTTGCGAGCCTCGGTGACATCGGTCAGCCAGGGAATCTCCCGCCAGGGGCTTTCACCCGGCTGGGGCTTGATACTCTGGTGCAACGCGTCGAAGCGGTCAGCCGGGATCGCCGGCAAGGCGACGTCGCGGGCGTGCAGGTTCGGGTTGAGCAGGATGCAGGCGGTGATCAGGGAGGAGGCTATCATTTTCATACCCGCAAGCTACCAAAGACCCCGGCGGCAAGAAAGACCCGATTAGCGGGATGCGGATACCATGGTGGTCGTCCGGCCACCTTCGGGGACGACAGGCCAACGGCGCACGCGCACAGCGCTTGCCATCAGCCACACCGGGAAAGAAGGGTAGGCCTTGCCGCCAGCGCAGCTTGTTCCAGGTTTCGATAGATGGGGATCGTCCCGGTTTCCCGGCGTATGCCCCTGCATTATTTGCGCTTGCTCCCGGCAAGACGACGTTCAATAGTACCGCCATGCGTACAATCCTGATCCTACTGGCTTTCCCCTTTCTGCTCTTCGCAGAATCTGAACAAAAACTTTGGCCGGATGGCAAGACCCCCCATGCGCCCCGGGAGGGATTTAAGGAGGTCGTTCCGACCCTCACCGCCTACCTGCCGAGCACGGAACAGAAACCAAATCGTTGCAGCGTCGTGGTCTGCCCGGGCGGCGGATACGGCGGACTCGCACTCGGTCACGAAGGAAAAGACATCGCCACCTTTTTCAACGAGCAGGGTATCACGGTGTTCATCTTGAAATACCGCCTGGGCTCCCAGGGTTACCACTTCCCCACCCAGCTCGCAGACGTGCAGCGAGCGATGCGCACCGCACGGAGCCAGGCCGACGCCTTGAACCTGGATCCCCAGCGGATCGGGATTATGGGCTTCTCGGCCGGCGGCCATCTCGCCAGCATGGCCGCGACGAAATTTAATGAAACCGCGTATCCACCGTCAGACGACATCGACGCGATCAGCGCGCGCCCCGATTTTGCGATCTTGTGTTATCCGGTCATCACCATGGAAGAGGATTTCACCCACAAAGGCTCGCGGAACAACCTGCTCGGTCCGGACAAAAAGGACGACGCTACGGTGGCGATGCAGTTGTCATCGGAGAAAAATGTTACTGCAGAAACCCCACCCACCTTTATTTTTCAAACCGATGCTGATGGTGCGGTGCCTGCGGAAAATCCAGTCCAGTTTTACCTCGCCCTGCGCAAGCACAAGATCCCCGCTGAAATGCATATCTATCAAAAGGGCGGGCACGGCGTCGGACTGGCCAAAAACGATGCGGTGCTTTCCACGTGGCCGGGTCACCTGCTGGCTTGGTTGCGGGTGAATAAATTCATCAGCGACGAGAAGTAGCGACGCGGGCTACGCCCCTTTTACCAATTCCGAAAGACCATCGATACGTTGCAGATGGTGGGCATGCATGCAGTTGAAGTATTTTCACCTTCGAAGCCATTCGTGACCTAGGCCAGGTCCAGTCCGGTGACCGTGCCGGTGCTGGTGCCGAAGCGGTCGTTCTCCATACCCATGCCCTGGAGCATGGATACGAAAAGGTTGCCCAGCGGCGCGCGTTGCTTGAGACCAGCGGTGGCCTCGCAAACGGAGCCAGTGAATTGAACTTTCAAGCAAGCTCGGGGATCTACTCCATTGTTTGTTGTTCCTATATTATAGTGTGAGGGAAGTTGTCCATAGCTCAACCTTCGACCGAGAATGGGCTTTTCATCTCGTCGGAGGTGGTTGGGCGGGCCTGAATCAGGTTACGATTCCAAAGAAGAACAAGAGAAGAGCGGCGAGGAGGGGCCAATTCCGTCGTCCTGCTATCACCCTGCAAGGGAGGCTCGTTGGGAATTCCCCCCAAGTTGTTGTCACAGGTCTTTGTAAGGGGAGTATAGGTAAGCGTTTTCCAGATGGGCCTCTTCTGTAGCGTATCCATGACGCCCGATTCCCCCGCCTGGTATTTGTCCATATTATTGCGACTCCTCCACGTCGCGAGTCCCTGCGGGCTCACCAGATCCTGTGGACAGGTATTCAGGGTCCTGATAGCGTCCAAATTCATTTTCATTGGGAGGTAAGTATGACCAGGTCTTTCGCGTCGATCAAACGAGCACACATTGTGCTATTCATTGCGCTCGCATGGAGCAGCACAACTCAAGGCCAAGCTGTTTTCACCGCCGGATTGGTAGGTTATTACCCATTCACCGGGGGCAGTTTCAAGGACTTCTCAGGTCAGCAGAATGATGGGGAACCAGATGGTGATCCAACGGTCGTAACCGGATACGATGGCCAACCGAGTGGTGCGCTTTCCTTTGATGGGAATGACGCTCTGTCGTTGGGAAATATCTTCAGTGATTATGCCAAAGCGACCTTGACCGCATGGGTGAAGGTCGATGGCGGGAACACCTCGGTGTCTCGTGGAGTGATATCATTACCTCGTGCTTCCGGGGGTACCGGTTTCCGGATTGGGGTGATGACCCGTCAACCTAACGTCGAATTCCTCGGTGGTTCTGCGAATCTCGCATTATTCGGGGCAGACCTTACGCTGAACGAATGGCACTTCATCGCAGGCACGATGGACGGACAAGTGGTGAAACTCTATCTGGATGGGGTCTGTGTCGCATCCAATGAATTCCAGGCAGCGCAGAAGGTGTCGACTACGGAAAGTGCATGGATCGGGAAGGAGTTCCCCAGTAGACGTAATGATCGTTTTTTCGTGGGTGAGATGGATGAGGTTCGGATATTTAACAAGGGTCTAAGCTCTGCTGAGATTGCGATGATTTATACCGGCAGACCCCGTTTATACATGATCTCAAGTCCGATCGGTGGCGAATCGGTCCAAGTGTGCAATCTACTTCCGGGTCGCACCAACCTGATTCAAACGACCACGGATTTCACGGATACGAATGGTTGGTCGACGCTGCGCGCCATAGTGCCGGATGGTACTACTACGAATCTGCCTATTCCCAGCACCCCGGTTGAGAATATCCAATTCTATCGGGCGGTAGTTCCGGAATAGGAACGTGTCCGCGCATGGTCATTCAGCATGCGACCTACAAGGGGAAGTATGTGTCCATCAGGTACGGAAGCTGATCCCGGCCGCTGCCCGCCTCGGGCATTTTAATCGGATCGACACCCAGGAGTTTCAGCATCGTATTCCTCTTGGATGTCCATCGGTTACTCGGAGAACGATCAGCGGAGTGATCCCGATGGAGCGGAGCGGAATCGGGAATCGTCTCCAGCCTCTGGTTCTGCGTTACGGTTGTTCAAGTTGACCGACCTTGAAGAAAATCCGATTTGGAAATTCTGTATTCGTTTGTGTGAGACTGGTTGTCGTTCCTTGGGAAGGAATGCCGGACACGAGTTCGTCCCATGTGATTTGATTGGTTGAAACTTCCACGGCATAGGTTTTGCCCTGGCCGGAGGTCCATCGGAGGAGCCAGACTCCAGAGACCGACCCATAGGTGAACTCAATAATCGATAGCGGTTCCGGCACCACAATCGGATAGAAATCAAATTCCTGACTGGCGAAGTACGCGATCCGGTTCGGGATGGTTTGAGAAATCGTGTTGGATAGCGATTGAGATATCCGTCCAGGCCGATACTTAAGTGCGAGATACAGCAGGAAACTTTCTGCGATATCCTCACGATTGGGATTATCGCGCGCATAGGTGGAAATGAACTCGGGATCGGCGGCCTGAGCTGCAAGCCAACCACTTGCACCGGCATGATCCGCATCCAATGAGGTGTGCGACGCCTCGTGAACAAGTGTTTCCTCCAAGATGCCATCCGTCGCATATTGGTCAGCTTGACCGGTGTGGATCAGGAGATTGTTGTTTCCGCCCCCGAAAGGTTGCACGCCTTGGTGTATCCAAACAGTTTCTACATCTCGTCGAAGACAGGTCGGCAATCGGCCGATGATTGGAGCGTACTTCGAGGCCTCCGTCATTGCTGCGTTCGCGCTGCCGAATTCTGGGTTGACTTGAATTTCAATCTCGAGGCCGTCATCAAAATGAGCCTCAAAGAGGAATGCATTCAAAAATACCCAGTCATTGACGCGACGGTCGAACATCCACCGATCCCCCCGGCCCGTGTCGATAATACTTTGATACGTCGTCGAGTCGGACTCCGTAATGATGTCCGGGTCCAGAAAAATGGTGCCCGAGAAGGGTGGTGCTGCCTGCGCTACGTGCATCGCTGCACATCCTAAGACAACAAGGGAGAGATTAATGGATCGTCGGCGTTTCATTGGCGGAGCGTAATTGGCTAAAAATTATTTGCAGAACAGGGTTTTAAACGTCGTTGCGGAGTCATGAGGAGGCTTTATCGGTGCCTCCGTCATCCACGGCTTTTTAGCGGGCTTGCTTAGTCCCGAATCTAGCTTGGTTTTCTCCCTGAAGTCAACGGCTGCAAAAAGCCTGCAAAGAATACTACTCGCAAAACCAGTGCCGGCCATGAAGACCTCTCGGAAGGTCAACTTCCTGATCACCCAAAGACTCCCAATACACAGAGTACCTATCAGAATGCTGTTGAACAACGACGCGCGTACGTTTCAAGGGTTGAGCGATCTGTCCGGCCTGCGCGTTCACGTGGAATAAATGAACACAGGAATAAATGAACACAGAGTAATTATGAAAACAGCGCATTTCATCCGGGATCTTTACTCTTTCCGACCATCAGCTTACCGCATCGACCCGTAAATCGCGCAACCCGAATAGCTCGCTCAGGCCATGAAATTTACGAGCCCCGCTCGCTCGGGCTTCGCTGAAATACCCGCGCTGTTGCTCGAAGATTTCTTCGGCATAGGCGCAGCTTCCGAAGGCGAGGGGATCGGAGAAATAGCGCACCCGGAAACGCAACAGATCAGCCAGGTGAAGCTCGCCGTCTTCTGCCCAGACTTGCTGGACTTTCTCGCGGGTGGAACCGCGGCGGCTGCCGCCATCTGGATTGGCCTCCCCCACGCCGTACAGGAGCTGGCGATAGGTTCGCTGGACCATCCGCCATTCGGTGCTCCGCCCCAGGCGTTCGCGATCGGCATGTCTTTTTTTATCATGTGCCCCTGGTGCTTAATGCCCAGCGCGGCCACCTCGGGCTTGGGCTTGTCCAACCAGGCGCGATCGATCTTGATGCGCTCCTTCAGTTCTCTGATGGAGGTGAAATACTGATCTAGGGTGGCGCGATCGTCTTTGCCGAGTTGCTGTTCCAGGCTGCGGGCCTGATCTCTCACCCGGTCGAGAAGGCTACCCGTATGGGCCATTTCGGTGCGGCGCCGCTTGCGCAAGCGGGTCCTGGCCTCCCCCTTGCCGTTTGAAAAACCCCTGGCGTCTCATGCGGCGGACCATGAGAGCCCAAAAACACCTGCAACAC
>JBLIND010000176.1:0-12858 GCA_047639095.1 Candidatus Omnitrophota bacterium
AGTTTTACGCGTCTTTTTAGATGAAGAAATATATTACGTAAGCTGCTGATTACAAAGGAGTTAGAATGGTGGGCGATACAGGATTCGAACCTGTGACTTCTACCGTGTGAAGGTAGCGCTCTAACCAACTGAGCTAATCGCCCGTGTAGCGGGAGGAAAGCGCAATATTCCGTGATGGGGCGCGTTTGTCAAGACGCAGGAGCGGATGCTTTGGGGCGACCGCGGCGATCCAAAAGCCCCTTTACCTTTGGGAGACGGGCTGTCTATGGTCGCGCTGATAGCCACGGGCAGCGGGCTCGGCGGCATCACAACCATGAACACAGCATGACACGAGCAGGCAATCAACCGGATGGCGCGGAGCGGATCACGATTCGTGAGCCGCGGCTGGGCCGTATGCCCCTGGATCTGCGGGAGGTCTGGCGCTACTCGGATCTGCTCGGCCTCATGGTCTGGCGCAATACGGTCGTGCGCTACAAGCAGAGCGTGCTGGGCATCGGCTGGGCCCTGATACGACCCGTGGTTTCCATGATCGTGTTCAGTATCATCTTCGGACGCATCGCCAAGCTCCCCTCGGATGGCACCCCTTACCCCATTTTTACCTACGTGGCCCTCCTGCCCTGGACCTACTTCACCGGGGCACTCTCCTCCACCAGTTCGAGCCTGGTCGGCAACATGGGGCTCTTACAAAAAGTCTACTTTCCCCGACTCATCCTCCCGCTCTCATCGATCTGCATGGGCCTGGTCGACTTTGCGGTTTCGTTCCTCGTGCTCATCGGCCTCATGATCTACTACCACGATGCGGTCCACCTCACCTGGGGCGTGGCGCTGCTGCCGTTCTTCCTGCTCCTGGCGATGATGGTGGCGCTCGCCTTCGGCCTCTGGCTCTCGGCCCTGATGGTCAAGTTCCGCGACATCCAGTATATGGTTCCCTTCCTGACCCAGATCTGGATGTACCTCAGCCCGGTCGCGTATACCGCCACCCTCATCCCGCCCAAGTGGCAGGTCCTCTACGCCTTGAATCCCATGACCGGTGTGATCAATGGCTTTCGCTGGGCGCTCCTCGGCAAGACCGATCCGGATTGGATGTCCCTGGGCATCAGCGTCGCGGTCACCCTCGTGATCTTGGTGAGCGGCCTGTACTTCTTCCGCATGACGGAACGCACCATGGTGGATGTCATTTGAGCACGCAGGCCAAAGAAGTCGTTATCCATGCGGAGAACCTGGGTAAACGCTACAAGCTCGGCCTGATCTACAACGATCGCCTGAGCGATGCGATTACCCGCCTTGCCATGGCCACGGTGAAACGTGTGCGCGCGAAAACCGCGCACAACGAAACACCTAAGGACTACCACACCAACAGCGTACACCCGGAGGGCCTCGACCATATCTGGGCATTGAAAGAGCTGAACTTTGAAATCGCCCGGGGCGAAGCGGTAGGCATTATCGGCCACAACGGCGCGGGCAAAAGTACCCTGCTGAAGATCCTGACCGGCATCACCGATCCGACCGAAGGCCGGGTGACCATGAAAGGCCGCATCGCCAGCCTGCTGGAAGTCGGCACAGGTTTTCACCCCGAGTTGACCGGCCGGGAAAATATTTTCATGAACGGCGCGGTGCTCGGCATGTCCCGCGACATGATCCACCAGGCCTTTGACAGCATCGTCGACTTCTCGGAGGTCGGCACCTTTATCGACACCCCGGTAAAGCGCTACAGCAGCGGTATGTACGTGCGCCTCGCCTTTGCCGTGGCGGCGCACCTGGAACCGGAAATTCTCCTCGTGGATGAAGTCCTCGCGGTGGGCGATCTCGCGTTTCAGAAAAAATGCCTGGGCAAGATGAACGATGTCACTCGGGATGGTCGCACCATTTTATTCGTCAGCCACAACATGGCCGCGATCCAGCAACTGACCCAGCGCTGCATCTACCTGGAGAACGGGTGCATGAAGGGCATCGGACCCACGGCGGATATCGTGAAGCAGTACTACGCCGATGCGCAACGCAAACTGACCTCCGGTCAACCGGTGCAGGTGAGCATCGATGCGTTTCGGCGCGACGAACCCTCGGACGTGCTGCGGATCCGCGACGTCCAGATCAACGGAGCCAGCGGAGTCGTGCCGAGCTTTCCGCTCTTCGAGACGATCAAGATCACCCTGAAGGTCGAAGTGTACCGCGCGGTGGTGGGCACCCTGGTCAGCCTGCGCCTCAAGAACGACCAGGGGATCACCGTGAGCAGCATGTTGTCCTGGGATCAGCAGGTGCATATCGATTTTCATCCGGGGATGAACCAAGTCCACCTCACTCTGGACAAAACGGCCCTCGCGCCCGGCAACTACTTTGGCGACATCGGCATCGGGCAGAGCGACAACACTCCGGTGTTCGAAGTGCTTCGGGACTTCCCCCTCTTTTCTGTCACCAACGACAACCAGATTCAGCACTGGTTGAACCGGGATTTTGGCACCACCCAACTGAGCCCGGGTTGGCAAGTCGAACCTCCGGGTGATCAACCCGAATCAGCTCAGTGAAACATTCGTCGGTGTTTGCGAGCAGATGCACCGAACATCAGCGTGATGGTTCCCAGGATGTTCAAGGCACCATGAAACCAGAACGGTTTTTCACCGACGGCTGTAGGCAGGAGAAAGATCAAACTGACCAGCGCGATCGCGGCGAGCAGGCTGAGGATCAATCCGGTTTTCAACTCGCTGTTAAACGAAATCTTTGCGGATAGATACCCGGCGAGGTAGTAGCCCACCATCATCCCCATCAACATCACGAGCAACATGACGTTGTAATTCTGATCGGCAAAATTTCCGGTGGTCACCTCACCCGCGATGGACCCGACGATGAGATGTTCCCACAGGTTCACGAAGGCGAGGAAGGCAAACAGAAAGAGTAAGCCGACGAGGACCCCGAGAAAACACATGCCCGGGCGGTCGGCATTCCAGCGCTTTCGTCCACGCGGACTCATGCCGGGGCGAACGCTCCATCCATTTTTACTTTCTGCATCTTCATTGCCATCCACAAGGTAAGGTTTTCCTGCAAACGGGAAAGCAAAATAAAAGATTTCCGCCCTGCGCCGTGCCCGGGCGGATCCAAGCATCTTTTCCTATGATCGGAACGCCGCTTCCGCCCCTTTTTCCTACCCGAAGAGGGCCTGGATCCGCTGACCCATCTCCCGGGTCAGGGGTTCGACCGCGGTCTTGACGGTGTAGCCGCCGGCCTCGAGGAAGGCGGCGATCTCGATGGGTTCACCAAAGCGCACGCACACATCCCGTGGCGCGGGATAGGCGCCTGCATCGAGGAGATCCTCTTCGAGCTTGAGCAGGGTTTCGGCGATGCGGTGGATGGATGGATCGGCGCGGAGATAATCGCCGGGATAACTGTAGGCCTGGATGGCGGCGAAGATGCGGTCCAGATCGTCGTACAGAGCGTCGACTTCCTCGGCCGGCAAGGCGTGCTCGGGATCGGTCAGGCTCTGGCGGATTTTCAGCCGAAGCTGTTTAGCGCGTACGGGAACGCGTTCGTCGGCGGGGTTCACCTGGTGGCGCGCTTCGGCGTGCGCGAGTAGCTCTTCCTGGAAATTGTGCAGGCGGTCAATGAGGTCGCCTTCGCGGGAGGCACCGAGGAACTCGGCTTCCTTCAAGGCGAGGATGCCTTCGCCGAGCCGGTAAATGCGATCGACCGCGGGCAGGTCCGGGCGGGGTTTCCATGCGATGCGTTGTTCGAGTGTGGTGAGGCGTGCGTCAAAACTTGTCTCGACGCTTGGGTCGTAGGTGTACTGCAGCGCGGTCGGCACCAGGTAACAGCGTTTGCCTTCGGCCACCTTGTTCGAAGCGCGCAGGACGATGGTTGCGACGCCTTCGTTGAGCTCGTCGAGGACTTCGTGGTGGTGCCAGATTTCGCCTTCAGGAAAAATCACCAGGGGATAGGTGCCTTGCTGGACGAGCTGCATGGCGGTGCGCACGGCAGAGAGATCGTTGCCCTCACGGTCGACAGAAAAGGCGCCGAGGTGTTGAAGTACCCAGCGGGAAATCGGTCCGCGTTCAAACCCTTCGCGCGCGGCCATATAGTGAAACACGCATCCGTTGCGCCGGGCGGTCTCGACGAGGACGGACGGGTCGGCATGATCGGCGTGATTGGGCGCGATGAGCAGGGAGTGGCCTCGGGCGGCGAGCGCGGCGACGGCTTCGATGCCCTCCACCTCCAGGGTACGGATGCGGAAGGTCCCTTTCAGGAAGAAGCGGCGGCTGATCCAGCGCAGGAGCGGGCCGAAGACCGGGCTATACTTCGGCGGGCTGAACGCATACGGAATCTGTTTGCGGTCTCGGTTCATAGGTCCAAAAATCACTGATTTGATCCGCGTAGGTCAAGGATACCCGGGGTGGCACATGGGGGGTATCGGCGAGGTATTTATGGGCGGCGGCGAGGGCGAGTTCGCCCCGGTTGCAATCTTCGCTGAGGTGGGCGAGGAAAACCTGCTGCAGATCGTCGTGGGCGATTTCGCGGAGCACCTCGCCGGCCTGGGCATTGGAAAGGTGGCCCTGGCGGCCGAGGACGCGCTGCTTGAGCGACCAGGGGCGCGGGGATTCCTGGAGCAGGAGCTCATCGTGGTTGGCCTCGAGGATGAGGGCGTGGCAGTGTTTCAGCCGCTGACGAATCAGCGCGGTCGGCAGGCCGAGATCGGTACAGGCGGCCACGCGCACATCGCCACAGGTGATGTGGAAACCCACCGGGTCGTAGGCGTCGTGGGGAACGGAAAAGGCTTCGATCTGCAGGTCACCAATGTCGAATTCACATCCGTTGGTGAAGATATTCCAGTGCAGATGGTGCTTCCGGCTCTTCTGGAAGAGCGCTTCGACCGTCCCGCGATTGCCGTACAGCGGAACGGAGTGGTTGCGGACGAGGACGTCGAGCCCGCTTATATGGTCCGAGTGCTCGTGGGTGACGCAGATGCCATCGATGTCGGCAATATCCACATTGATCAACTTGAGTCGATCGACGATCTTCTTGCGGCTTAAGCCCGCGTCGATGAGGATCGAGGTAGTTTCCGAGGCGAGATAGGTGCAGTTGCCCTTGCTTCCACTTGCCAGTACACAGATCTTAAGACTCATTGGAGGGGATATACCACAACATGTAGTATGGACAAAGGGAAAATGGGGAACAGGACACCGCGCATGGGGGTCGTCTGCTAGAAATCGCGACCGAAACCGGCGGAGACACTTTGCTGATCGATGATGCGCCCTTCGATGCGGAAGTACCAGTCCGCGGGGGCATCCACGCGCAAGCCGAGAGTCGAGCCGAGCTGGCCGTCCTCCTCGAAGTCGAGCCCGCTTTCGCGTTGGGTGGCGACATCGGGCGCGGAGGAAAGAAAGAAGCTCTCCTCGCCCTTGCCGCGGAACACACTGAGCTGCATGCCGAGGTAGGGGGTCAGGCCCCAGGTGGGGTTCAAGGTAAAGTCTTTTGAGACCAGGAAGCCGATCGTGCCCTCCAGATGCTCCTCTTTGCGGGATTCGGCGGCGAGGCGCACGCCGCCGACATTGGAGGCGGGGGTTTTATAGGTAATGCCATCGACCCATTGTGCGCCGATGTACACATGGGCGCGGGCGCCGTGTGCAAAGGGGTTCGACCACATGGTCGTGGCACCGAGCAGGAGGGCGGGATCCTCGGAGCTGGTGGAATCGCTCATCCCGGTTTTCAGCTGCAGGGACCAGGCAGAATTGAAGCGATAGCCGAAATGCGCGTAGATCCGATCCTCCGTCTGATCGCCGAAGAAGGTGCCGTCGAAACCGCGGATTTCCTGATGAATTTCGCGATCAAACTGCTCGACCACCAGCTCCAGGGCATAGGGGCCAGCCGGGGTTTCACCGGCACCGGGCAGGCCGACATCAAAGGCGCGAGCCTGTTGAACGAGCGAGATGATGAGAAATAAAATACAAATTTGTTTCATGGTGAGACCTCTATACATTCTTACAATTTTCGTTGTTAACAGGCTTCTTTACAAGCACATAAGGATAAAACTAAACGGAAACCCTGCTTTTCGGCATTCAAATTCAGCTGAGGAGCACTTTGACATGGCATGGGTCTTGCTATACTATCTCCCGTGTAACTAAAAGAAGGTTGGAATTGGAAAACAAACGACATGGCTAATCAATATCTATCACAGACTCAGACCATGCGTCAGTCTCAAGTACTGGCGCCCCAGTTGCGCCAGTCGCTGGAGATGCTTCAGGTTCCAATTCTCGAGCTCCGGGCCTTGATCGAACAGGAAATCCAGCAAAACCCTACGGTGGAGGAAGACCCCGGGGATACCGAACCGGTTGAGGACGATCGCGAGCAGGACGAACGCAGCGAGGAAGACGTCGAATTTGACGAAAAATTTGAGGAGCTTGCCCGCCTCGACGAAGACTGGCGGGATTTTTTCAAACAGACCCAGGTGCAGCACCGTTCAAACGACGACGAAGAGGCGCGTCGCAACTATTTCATGGATTCGTTGACGCAGAGCGAGTCGTTGCAGGAGCACATGCTCAATCAGCTTTCCATGTCCGACCTCGAAAATTTTGATCGCCAGATCGGCGAGATGATCATCGGCTGCATCGATGATGACGGCTACATGACCACGACGCTCGAGGACCTGGCCGAATCGGCGGGGTTTGATCTCGCTCACTTGAATACCATCCTCGGGTATATCCAGGAATTCGATCCGGTCGGCGTGGGTTCACGCAGCCTGGAAGAATGTCTGCTGGCCCAGATGATTCGCATGGGCAAGGGCGACTCGGTCGAGGCGCGTATCATCGAGTTTCACCTGAAGGAACTCGGCGCCAAAAAATATCACGATATCGCGCGAGTGCAGAAAATCACGGTCGAGGAAGTACAGACCGTGGCGCATTTCATCGCCACTCTGGAACCCAAGCCGGGACGCGGCTTCAGCTCGGAGGCGGCCACGTATGTCCTGCCGGAAATTGAAATTACCTGGGACAAAGGCAACTATGTTGTCATCATGAATGATGACCAGCTCCCGCACCTTCGCATCAGTGGGCACTACCGCAAATTGATGGGCGACCCCGACACGAAATCGGAAGTGAAGTCCTACATCCGCGACAAAATTCGCGCCGCAGATTTTCTGATCAAGAGTATCGATCAGCGCCAGCAGACGATTCGCAACATCGCCGAGGAAATCGTCAAGGTGCAGGAAACCTTTTTTGACAATGGGGTCTCCCATCTCAAGCCCTTGACCATGGCCGAAGTGGCGGCGGTGCTCGGGATCCACGAGACCACGGTGAGTCGTGCGATTTCCAACAAGTATATGACGACCCCGCAGGGCATCTTTGAAATGAAGTACTTTTTCACCCCGGGCTTCAAGACCAGCGACGGAACCTCGGTGTCGAACAAAACGATTAAAGATACGATCCTCAAACTGGTGGCTGCGGAAGATACATCCAAGCCGTTGTCCGATCAGGCGATGGCCAAGGCTTTGATGGATACCGGGATTAAAGTCGCGCGACGGACGATTGCCAAGTACCGGGAAGAGCTGCAGATCCTGCCTTCGCACATGCGGAAAAGTTTCTAAGCAGGTTGGGCTAAAGAATTCCGCCACTCCGTGGCAAGGAGCGGGAATGCCAAGAGTTCAAACAGGTTACTGCACCGTCTTCAGAGACCCAGGCTACTTTTGACGGGCGCGCATTTTTGCAATCGTCGCTTCATCCGCCGGTTCGTAATCGATCTCCACATCCGGCAGGGCCGCGCGCAAGCGTTCGAGATCAGCTTCCGGGATGAAACTCTTTTTGCACTGGAGCTTTTTCAGGTGCTTCAAGGCCACGAGGTGCTGGAGTCCGCCTTCCCAGCTTAACAGCATCTCGTCCAGATCGAGCTTTTCCAGCCCGCTGATGGTGGACACGGCTTCCAGGCAGGCATCCGATACTTTTTGCGAGTGTTGCGGCCCGAGATTCAAGTACGTCAGGTGTGGGTTATCCCACAGGGCCTTTACGCCCTGGTCGGTCACCCGGGTGTGATACACCTTTAACTCACGCAGCGAGGGCAGCTGATTCGCGGCGACCATGCCCTCGTCGTTGAACCAGGATCCTCCGATGTTGAAATGGGCAACCTTGCTGCCTTTCAGGTGGCTCAAGCCCGCTCCGCTATACACTGTTTTATCGCTCCCGTTCGGATCCCAGCCGTTGTGCCAGGTGGTGATGGTCTCGAGGCGTTTAAACGCGATGAATCGAGCATATTCGTCGTTGGTAAAATGTGCGGCGTTGAAGGTCATCTTCACCACGTAGCCCTCGGCATCAAGCGTGAGGCTTCCCCGGTAATAATCGCCCTTCTGCTTTTCTTCATCCCAGAAGCCGATCCACTTCACCTCCCCTTTGCTCCCGCGCTCCACGTGCTGTTGCTGGCCGGTACGCGCGAGGATCCATTGCCAGGTCGCGGCTTCCTGGGGATCGGCAAACAGAGTGGCGGCGTCACGGGCGGAGGCGCTGAACGCGAGGAGGAGCAGGAGCAAGGCATAACGTATCATAGCGGAGAGCTACCAATTTCACGCACCCGACACGAATCATATCTGTGCAATCATCCCAGCAGCAGCAGCGAGGGATCTGACAGAAATCAGCCACAACCATGATTCAAAAATGCAGGCAAGCAGACAAATTTTCCGAACACCCACCGGCTAAATACCGCTAACAACGCGTTACTGCGGACCAAATCGTGATACAGCGCGACGGCCAAGGATGCAGATGACGTGCCTAAATGCCCTTGGCCAAATATCTGCTAAAAAGGGGCTGATTCCATTTATTTTGATGCTGATGTTTTGTAAATCACTCGCTCTTCTGCGCGGCCCTCACGTTTTCGCGTGGTTGTTGTATGGTTGGCTCTCTTTCGGCATTTGCGAAGCATCCACCCCCGGCCTGCCGTTTACCGAGGATTTTTCCGCCACCCAGCTGCAGGACAGCGTCGCTGCCACGGCGGCCTGGTCCACCCACGCGGGCAATTTCACCTCGCGCCCTCGCAGCGGGGCTTTGGAGCCTTCGCGGGCAGTAACATCCCGGTAGCCAGTCTTCCGGGTGCGATTGATTCCAGTTTCGGGGCTTCCCCTGGTGAACCTCACCTGGCTTCAAGCCACCGAATACGCGGCCTTCGCCGGAAAGCAACTGGCCAGCGAAGCCCAGTGGGTGCATGCCGCCCGCGGAGGCCTCGCCGACCCGATCTATCCCTGGGGCGACACCGCAAGTACCACCGAAGACAACTACGACCTCAGCGTGTTTGGCACAACGATCGCCGCGCAGTATCTGCCCAACGGTTACAGCCTGTTCGACATGATCGGAAATGCCTGGGAGTGGACTGCCGACGCATTGAACCCGACGAACATCATCGTGTGCGGCGGCAGCTGGGCGACGGACAGACCAACCTGGAGGAATACCAGGCTGGCACCAACCCCACGGATCGCGCCGATGCCTTGCTCTTCGTGTCGATTGAATGTACCGACACGAGTACCACCCTCTCCTGGCAATCGGTCCCCGGTTTCAGCTACCGGCTGGAATACACCGACACGCCCCTTACCGAAAACTGGCAGACGGCGGTGTCCGGCATCCCCTCTAGCGGGACCAGGACCTCCCACCCCGACATCCCCCGAGGTCCCCAGGTGCTCTACCGGATCATCTGCGAGTAACCGGATGCGTGGCTATGATAGGAACGCGTTTTCAAAACCTTTTCGATCATAGGAAAAGATGCTACACGGCTGTCATGCGCGTAGAACTTGTCAAACCAACCAAGCGGCATGCTGCCGAGCTCATGGCGGCGGGCAAACGCAGTCGCAAACTTCACGGACGTTTCGGATCGGTGCCGCAAACGCCGGAGGTCATTGCGGCCTACCTGGCGAAACTTAAGAAGCCGCAGTACGAAGGCTGGCTGGTGGTCGAAAAGGAAAGCGGCGCGCTAACCGGCATGATCAACCTCAACGAGATTGTCCGCGGCGGCTGCCAGGGCGCCTACATGGGCTACTTTGCTTTTGCCCCGCATGCGGGCAAGGGCTACATGACGGAAGGGATGACCCTGGCGATTCATGCATCGTTCGGAGCGCTGAAGCTCCACCGGCTTGAAGCCAATATCCAACCGGAGAATGTGGCCTCGATCGCCCTCGTGAAACGCCTGGGGTTTCGCAAGGAAGGCCTATCCAAAAAGTACCTCAAGATCGGCGGGCGATGGCGCGACCACGAACGCTGGGCGCTGTTGAAGGAAGAGTGGCGGGCTTAGCAGAACCCGAAAATGGAAAAGGCACGAACCATCGATCCGCGCCTTTTGCCTGCTATCCTACTGATGACCACTGATGAGACACACGTCTCCACCGTTGGATAGATTTGCACAATCGGTAACGCCCGGTCCATGAAAAAGGGGGATTATTCACGTCATTACACGTCTTCAGGCGCTTTAAAGGGCCTCTGACTTGATATACACCTACTCGGCAGGCAACTCGGGCGGGCCCAGAAGGTCGAAATCCGTCCCAAACTGGGCGAGGAAATGCAGGCTGTAGAGGCGGAGGAGCAGGAAGGCCGGCATCATGATGACGGTGCCAATGTAGGGCGACGCGGCGATGCAGCAGGTCATGAGCACGAGGGCTCCCCCGATCACGCTGATGAGAAAGACGAGCAACACCTTGAGCAGGGCGTAGAGATAGAAGCGGATGAAATTCGGCTTGAAGACCGGCCAGAACATCGTCCAGGCGTCCATGATGCCGCACGCGTGCTTGAACATGACGGGCAGGATGAAGTCTTTCACCACCAGCTTGATATAGCCGATCAAGGCGACGACCAGGAAGAGGGTGAGGAATCCGAGGAGGAGCGCGGCGAGCAGAATCCGAGGCAGGGCAAAGCCCAAGGCCACGGCACGAATCGCGTAGCCGAAGCCCAACCAGACCCCGGCCATCCAGAGCAGGGAGACGAGCCCGAAAGCCAGTTCCCAGTAGAAGTAGGTGAGATAACGCGGGCGACTTGCGCGCCAGGCTTCGCCAAATTTTACCGCGGGATGCACAGCAAAATGCAGGAAGATGAATTCCGCGCGGCAGGCCAGCCAGCTGAGGGCGACCCAGAGAATGCCACAGAGGAGCAACAGTACGCCGCCCCCCACGGCCATCTCCCGGGTCCGCTCGGCGAAGGCCCGCAGCAGCCCTTCTTCATCCAGCAAGGCGGTGAGCTGATCAAAGATCTGGATCGGGAGGATCGCCAGTTCCGGCAAGTGCGTCAGCCAGACGGCGAAGCCTGCGACAAACCAGAATCCGGCATTAAAGGGTCGAAACAGGCACTCGTACATCCGCGGAAAGCTGAGATCGAGAGGTTTGACTATGCGGATTTTTTGCATCAGGTTGGTGTACATTAGAGTGTATACGTAACATCGGCAATCACACAGGAAATGAAAATGCGGGTACGGACCTTTAAAGATAAGGCAGAGTTAACAGCAGCAGCGGTCGACGCCCTCTCATCGGCGATCACCGCGACGGTCGAATCACGCAAACCGGTGGGGGTGATGCTTTCCGGCGGCTCAACCCCGATGGCGGTCTATGAAGCGATTGCCGCCTCACCGTTGGCCGCTCCGAAAGCCCTCCATCTGTTCATGAGTGATGAACGCCTGGTCCCCTTCGACTCTGACAAAAATAATTTTCACAACACGGAACCCATGTTCGAGCGCCTCGGCCTGCCGGCGGAACGCCTCTTGCGGGTGAAGACCGATCTTCCAGCGAAGGGAGCCGCGACCGATTATCATCAACAGATCGACGACTTCCTGCATAAGCGTTCCTCAATCTCCCTGGGCTTTCTCGGCATGGGATCGGACGGACATACCGCCTCGCTGTTTAACGACGGCGACCTCGCACGCGGCAAAGGCAAGTTCGCAACCTGGGTCGATCGACCGGACGGCATGCAGGGCATCAGCGTAACGCCGGGCCTGCTCAACTACGTGAAGCACCTGGTGTTCCTCATCAGCGGGGCGGATAAAAAAGAGATGGTCCAGTGCCTGATCAACGAGCCCATGTCCATCCCGGCCGGCCAGGCAATTCAATATTGTCAATCCGTCGAACTGTGGTTAACTGAAGACGCTCATGCGTAAACCCCTGCTCATACTAACCGGTGTATCCGGCGGCGTCGCGGCGTACAAAACGGTTGAGCTGGTCAGCTCCCTGCGCAAAGCCGGACACGAGGTGCATGTCGCCATGAGTCCGGCCGCCACCCAATTTGTTACCCCGCTCACCTTCGCCGCCGTAAGTGGACGACGCGTCCTCGACCAACTCTGGCCGGAAACGAATCGCGGCGAGCTGAAAGACCTTTACCCGCATCTTTATCCAGCAACCGAATGCGATGTTTTCATTCTCGCACCCGCCACCGCAGACATGATCGCTCAGATTGCCATCGGTCTCGGCAAGGATGCCGTGAGCACCAGTGCGCTGTCGCTGCCCAAACGCTGCAGCAAATTTTTTGCGCCGGCGATGAATGTGGAGATGTGGGAGCAGGACGCCGTCCAGGCCAATGTCCGCAAACTCGAATCCATGGGCTGGACCCGCATCGGCCCGGAATCCGGTCACCTCGCCTGCGGCGCGGAGGGCTGCGGGCGCATGAGTGAGGCGCGGGACATCCTGACCGTTCTCCAGGGAGCCGTAGACAACCGCGCGGCGCTCGCCGGGAAAAAAGTCCTCATTCTGTCCGGTCCCACCCGCGAACATTTTGATCCCATTCGTTTTATCGGCAATCCGAGCAGCGGAAAGATGGGCAAGGCCATCGCGGAAGAAGCCCGACTCATGGGCGCGGACATCGACTTTGTTACCGGCCCGGTGGCTGACGCCAACCTGCCCGCAGCCGGATCGGATTTACGCCTGCATCCCGT
>JBLIND010000177.1:0-12529 GCA_047639095.1 Candidatus Omnitrophota bacterium
GGTGTCTTCGTCGACGATGACCGCGGCGTTGCCCCCGAGCTCGAGCACGACCTTCTTTTTGCCACAGCGCGCTTTGAGATCCCATCCCACGCCGGGCGAGCCGGTAAAACTCAAGAGCTTCAGGCGATCATCGGTGGTGAACAGGTCCGCGCCATCGCGGCGACAGGGGAGAATCGAAAAAGCGCCTTTGGGGAGGTCGGTTTCGGCCAGTACTTCGCCGATGACGAGAGCGCCGATCGGGGTGAGGCTCGCTGGCTTGAGGACAAAGGGGCAGCCGACCGCGAGTGCGGGGGCGACTTTGTGAGCGGCGAGGTTTAGAGGAAAGTTGAACGGGGAAATAAACGAACAGGGGCCGATGGGCACGCGTTTCCATTTTCCGGAATAGCCCTGGGCGCGCGGGCTGATGTCCATGGGAAGGACTTCGCCGTACATCCGGACGGCTTCTTCGCCGGCGATGCGAAAGGTGTCGATCAGTCGGGTCACTTCACCCCGAGCGTCCTTGATCGGTTTTCCCGCTTCGATGCACAGCGCATCGGCGAGTTCGTCGAAGCGTTCATGGAAGCGTTTGACGCAGTGGTAAAGGACGTCCTGGCGTTGGTAGGCCGGCATCTTGCGCATGGGTTCGGTGGCTTCGACCGCGGCGGCAATTCCCTGGTCGATGGCTGCCGGATCGGCCATGGCGACGCGGGTCGCAACGGCTCCGGAAAACTTGTCGAGGACTTCGAGATCTTCGTTTGCCGCCACCGCTTCATTCGCGAGGTAGTACGGGTACGATTTTTTCAGCATGCTAAATGGCTCCTTCGATATTGCCCAGGCGTTTGGTCAGCAGCGGATTCTCGCGATAGTCCACGGGCATGACCACCAGGGACGGTCCTTCCGCCTGGAACGAGGCCTCGAGTGTGCCGGCCAGGTCCGCGCTTCGATCGCAGAAAAAGCCATTCCAGCCAAAGGCTTCCGCGAGCTGCATCCAGTCCGGATTTCCGAACGACAAGTCGGTGTGCCGACCAAATTGATTCTCCTGTTTCCAGGCGATGAGTCCGTAGCCGCCATCGACCCAGACGAGGACGGTGATGTGGGCGTTCAATCGTTTGGCGGTTTCCATTTCCTGGACGTTCATGAGAAATCCACCATCGCCACAAATGGCGAGGATGCGGCGATCCGGGTGGACGAGGTGTGCGGCAATCGCTCCCGGTAACGCAAAGCCCATCGAGCAGAAGCCGTTGGGGATCAGGCAGGTATTCGGTTCGTGGCAATGGTAATGCCGGGCGATCCACATTTTGTGGGCGCCGACATCGGAGAGCAGGATGTCCAGCGGGCCGAGCACCTGCCGCGCATCCCAGAGCGCTTTCTGCGGACGGATGGTGCCTTCGGTTACATCGTCTTTATATTCCGCGAGGTCCGCGCCCATCTTCTTGCGTACCGATGCTTGGTTTGAAAAATCGAAATCCAGCGCGTCGCCTTCTGCATCCACGCGAAGGTTGAGCATCCAGAGCGTGTGGGCGAGATCGCCGACCGCCTCGATGTCGGCATGGTAATGGGCGTCGATTTCCGCGGGCAGGAAGTCGGCGTGGATGATGGTCTTCTCCCCTTTCGGATTCCAGAGTCGGGGGTGGTACTCCACCATGTCGTAGCCAAGCGTGATCACGAGGTCGGCGTCCTCGATGGCCAGCGAGGTGTAGTCGCGGGATTGCAGGCCGATGGTGTAGAGACAGGTTTCCGAATCCATGTCGACGCAGCCCTTGGCCATGAAGGTGCTGATCACGCCGATGCCGGTTTTTTCCGAGAAGATCCGCAACTGCTGGCTCGCCCGCTTTCGAATGCAGCCATTGCCTGCGATGATCACCGGGTGCTTCGCCTGTTTGATCAGAGCAAAGGCCCGATCGATGATTTTGTCATCGGTGACGGGACGACGGAAGCGGGTCGGTTCCAGCGGTTGCATGCTGGTTTCCATTTCAGCAATGTCTTCCGCCAGTTCGAAATGTACCGCGCCGGGTTTTTCCGTTCGCGCGAGCCGAACGGCTTTGCGGATGATCTCGGGAATGTTGTCCGCATGCAGAATTGCGTGCGCCCACTTGGTCACCGGCTTGAACATGCTCACCACATCCATCGCCTGGTGCGATTCCTTATGCTGCCGCCGCGAGTCGGCCTGACCGGTCAGTACGAGCATGGGCGCGCGATCCATGTTCGAATCGGCAACGCCGGTGATGAGATTGGTGGCCCCCGGGCCGAGCGTACCCAGACAGACCGCGGGATTGCCGGTGAGGCGTCCGTAGACTTCCGCCATGAAGGCCGCGCCCTGTTCGTGTCGGGTGAGAATGAATCGGATTTGATCGCTGCCCTCCAGCGACATCATGAAGTCGGCATTTTCTTCGCCGGGAACGCCGAATATATATTCGATGCCTTCCGTCTCCAGGCATTTAACCATCAAATCTGACGCTTTCATAGGGGCCTCCCGGGGTTGGTGAGAGTATGCGGTCTTTCGCCCGGGAGGATCAATCCTTTGGTCAATTTTTATTGGTTGACTTTCGCGACCGGGCTAGTTTTGAGATTTTTTCTGTTTGACCAACCTGCTATGGTTGATGCGTTGCAGGATTTCTGGATGACCAATAGAAGTTGAGCTGGAAGGTGGGGATGAAAAAGACAGGGAGGCGTAACGTTATCTACAGGCTCTTGCTCTTGTGTATTTCCGGAGCGGGTTTATTGATTTTGCAGGGCTGCGTCAGTCAACAATTTTACAATCCCCGCACGGCCATTCACATAGTCCCTGCGACGCCCTACGAACCGGTCGAATTTTTCAGCCGGGATAAAACCCGCCTGAAGGGCTGGTATATACCTGCAGTAACGGAGACCCCAAAAGGGACGATCGTCCATTTCCATGGGAATACGGGCAGCATGTCAGACAACTTGGCCTTTGTCGATTGGGTGCCGGATGCAGGGTATAACCTCTTCATGTTTGATTACCGCGGGTTCGGGCAGTCGGAGGGAAAGATTACCCGTCGGGGTGTGTTTGATGATAGTCGGGCTGCCTTGAACTATGTGGGTACCCGCCCGGATGTGGACCGGAATCGTATCGTGGTGTTTGGTCAAAGCTTGGGAGGAGCGAACGCCCTGGCCGTTCTGGGTCGATTTGAATATCCCGAGGTGCAGGCGATTGTGATTGATTCCGCGTTCTATTCTTACCGGAGTGTTGCGGAAGATCAGGTGGGTAAGAATTCAAAAATTGCCTGGGCGAAAAAACCGCTCTCGTGGTTGTTGGTTCCGAACCAGTTGAGTCCGGGACCTGTGGTGCATCGGATCGCACCTACGCCGCTGCTGTTTTTTCATGGAACCGATGATCGTGTAATCCATCAATCGCATGGCGAACGGCTATTCGCGCGTGCGCGTGAGCCCAAGCAATGGGTTTCGGTGGAGGGTGGAAGGCATCACCATAGCTTCACGCGGTTCCGGGATGAAAATGTTGCGCGGGTTCAGGCGTTCCTGGATGAGGTCTGGCGTACGGAATAGCTCGTTCTGAAGAACGGATATACGCAGATGATAAGGTGGGGTACTCACGACTAAGGGGTTAAATGAAAAACGTTCCCTGCATATTTAGTCATCCATCGCTTACCCATTTAAGGTTGTATCCACGCATATTCGAGTGAGCAATAAAGGGGCTGCCACATTGGTTTTGTGCGGGTGTGTGCTGACGGGGTTCTCTCTGTTGAGCATGGCGAGTTTGAGCGCGCTGCGTCACGACATGGCCGAGCAGGCTCAACTCCTCGCGCGCCAGGCGGTGATGCTTGAGCGCCAATCGCTGGAGCTCACACAACTCCGTGATGCCTCGATTCTGGTGCAGGAAGCATTATTCCAGGCGAGTAAATCGTTGGTCGCCGTACAAGCACGTTTGAGCAAAGCGCAATTCGAGCAGGCCCTGGTATTAGAACGTCTTGAAGTTGGCGATCTTGGAGATACGCTGGATAGGGATTTGTCATCGTCTGAAGAGGTTGATTTTATCGCTCGAAATATCACCTGGGAGATTATCCGTGCAGGTATCTGGGATGGTAACGCCAAAAAGGATATAGAGACCGAATTGGAGCGTAGAAAAACGGCCATCCAGCATCCTTGAATCCATTGGCGATACGCCATAGCTCAAGCACGGAAGGTGCTTCACGTGGCCAGGACACGACGACTCTCTAAGAGGATGGACGATCATCTTGCTGTTGGAGTGGGGAATCCACAAGCATTGCATGTGGCTCATCAGCGCCTTAAATATCAGGAATTCACCCGCGGGCGGGCTAAAGCGTTTGATTGGTGTAGCAGCGGTCCGGGTTTCCTGAAGGATTCGGGCTGTACGGGGGTTGTCACCTCAGTTGTTGGGCGATACACTACGCCATGCTGCGTTTTACCGGATCACGCGTGACCCATTGCGATGGGATCAGTCGCCGACGCTTCCTCCAGGCGGGGAGCCTGGGGTTGGCGGGGTTTACCCTGCCGGAGTTGTTGCGTGCGGAAGACGCGGCGGGCACCGGTCGCTCACGCAAGGCCATTATTCATATCCACCTCGACGGCGGTCCACCTCAAATGGATCTGATTGATCCCAAGCCGGATGCACCCGCTGAGATTCGCGGACCGTTCAAACCGATCCGTACCAACGTTCCCGGTATTCAGCTGACCGAGCTGATGCCGAAGATGGCGACGATTGCGGACAAGGTTGTTTTTCTTCGCTCGCTGGTTGGTGCCGACGGCAAGCACCATGCGTTTCAATGTCAGTCGGGCTACACCGAGGAACGCATGCGCAACCAGGGTGGTTTTCCGGCCATGGGGTGTGTGATCAATCAGTTGATGGGTGCACCGACGGATCCGGCACCCGCTTTTGTCGACATCATGCAAGGGCGCCCGCTCGTACGAAACAGTGCGCGTCCCGGTTTTCTTGGACCCGCCTATAAGGCGTTTCGGCCGGATATTTCCGATCGTTTCAAGCGTGAGCTGGAGGAGGGGATGAAGAAGGAGCTCTCACAACGCGGTGGGGCACACACCACGCGCCTCCAGTTGCCGGAGGGGGTGAGTGTCGGAAGGCTCGACCATCGGCTTGAGCTGCTCAAGCAGTTCGACCAGGTCCGACGCGATATCGACCAAAGTGGTTCCATGCAGGCGATGGATCGATTCACCCAACAGGCCTACAGTATACTCACCTCGGGCACCTTCGCGGAAGCGATGGACCTTTCGCAGGAGGATCCGCGGGTCGTCGCGCGCTTCACCCCGCAGATGAAATTGGGCGGACAACACTTCAGCACGAGCGAAGGTCCGGAAGCGGTGCAGAAGTTGTTACTTGCCCGTCGGCTGGTCGAAGCCGGCGTGCGGGTGGTCAGTGTCTCCCTCAGCGATTTTGATACGCATGAAAATAATTTTCCCCGGATGCAGCATCTCGGTCCCTTGATGGACTTCGCCCTGCACGCCCTGATCACAGACCTCGACGAACGCGGGATGCTGGATGATGTCACGGTACTCGCCTGGGGGGAATTTGGTCGTACACCGAAGGTCAACGGGAAAGGTGGACGCGATCATTGGCCGCAGGTGTCCATGGGGCTGATGGCGGGTGGGGGCTTGCGTACCGGGCAGGTGATTGGTGCAACGGATCAAATCGCCGGCGAAGTGGTTTCCCGACCGGTGCATTATCAGGATGTCCTGGCGACCCTGTATCACAACCTGGGGATTGATGCCGGGGCGACAACGATCATGGACCCTTCGGGCCGTCCTCATTATCTGCTGGACAAAGGCCAGCCGATCAGCGAACTCATTTAATCAACCTGGAGATCCTTATGAAATACCTCGTACAGACATTTATACTCAGTTTCGTTATAACCTTTGCCGCTTCGGCCGAAGATGGCTTTACTTCCTTCAGCAAGCTTACGGATCTCGATACCGAAGGCGCATGGCAGGTGGAGGAGGATGGCTCGTTTGGCCTCCATCCGCGTGAAGGGGAAAAGGGTTGGACGCGCTACGGTTCCTACCTCTGGCTGAAGAAGCCCTACAAGGACTTCATCCTCGATCTCGAGTTCAAGCTTCCGCCCAAGGGTAACAGCGGGGTGTATTTTCGCTGCAAGGACAAGATCGATCCGACCGCGCGCGGAATTGAGCTGCAGCTGCTGGATTCGCACGGCAAGAAAAAGCTGGGGCATCACGATGGCGGCGGTGTTATCCGCACGGCCGGGCCGAGCAAGAACATGAACAAGCCGGCGGGTGAGTGGAATCGGGTGGTGATCAACTGCAAAGGCAATCACTTGCAGGTCGAGATGAACGGCGAAAAAATTCAGGACCTCCAGCTCGACCAGACCCCGGTAAAGGATCGTCCGATGGAAGGTTGGATCGGCCTTCAGGATCACGGACTCCCGCTGTGGTTTCGTAATATCAAAATCAAAGAACAGTAAGTCACCCCGACTTCGAGAGATCCACATGAGCAAGCAGGTAAACCTCCTCGTCTTCGCTGGCAGTGCACGCACGGCCTCCTTTAATAAGAAGCTGGCGAAGATTGCCGCGACCAAAGCGGAGGCCCTGGGGGCGAACGTGACCTTTGTCGATCTGCGCGATTACCCGATGCCTTTGTATGACGGGGATGATGAGGACGCCTCGGGCCTGCCGCCGAATGCCCTGGCGTTCAAAGCGCTCATGGTGGCCAATGATGCCTTCATCATTGCCTGTCCGGAGTACAACAGCGCGATTACCCCGCTATTGAAAAACACCATCGACTGGTGTTCGCGGGCTCACCGCGAGAAAGAGCCGCCACTGGAATGTTACGACGGCAAGGTCGTAGGATTGCTCGGCACCTCGCCGGGCGGACTGGGCGCCATGCGCGTGCTGCCCACGGTGCGTGCCCTGCTGCAGAATATTCGCTGCATGGTGCTCCCGACGTTTGTGGCCATTCCGAATGCGTTTACAGTTTTCGATGAGGGTGGGAACATCAAGGACGAAAGCATCGATGCGCGGGTGGACGCCCTGGTTCGTGCGGTGGTGGATACGGCCAGTAAGTTGGCGTAAGGCGCTTAATCCCTAACGGCGTTGGCCGGGCTGAAATGCCGGCCGAGTCGGATGAGCGCAAAGCCAAAGAAAATGAAGATCGCGGTCGAGGGTTCGGGGACCGCCAGCTTCTCCACCGTAAACTGCACGGAGTAATCGCGGTCCAGCGGGGTGCCTGCGCCCTTGTCGGTGCCCACGGTGATCGAGCCGCTGCCGAAGTGAAGTACGCCGGTGCCGTCGCCGCTGGGGTCACCGAAATCGGCCACCCCGTTGTTGTAGATGTTGTAGGTCAGACCGCCACGATCGACCCAGCCAAAGTACCAGCCCGGCTTCACGGCCGACGTGCCGCTGTTCAGATCGAAGCCGAAACGCTGGATCCCGGATCCGTCGCTGATGCGCGGATTGCCAACGCCGCGAATGAAATAATTGCCCGCGATCTCCTGGAAGACCATGGGAGAAATACTACGACCGGATCCATCGTCGTCGAAGAACGCCCATTCCGTGACGAAGCCGGAAATGCCAAAGGGTTCATCGGCGAGAAAGATGGCTCCGTTGGTGCCGTCGTTAAAGAAGCGGTTGATTAAGGCGTCGCCGACGGTCTCCTTGTTGGCGCCGCTGCTGGGCATCATCATGGCCGATTGAACCGGCAAGGTGATCATCCAGACCAGCATAAGTATAAAAGGGGCTTTGCACATGGGGAAAAGAATACCCGAAAGTGCGGATGGGATCAATGCGTCTCAGGAATTTACCTAAAGACTTATGAGCAAGGGGGTTCGGGCGCGGGCACGCCGATTACAGCGGCCAGGTGGGCTTCACGTCGAGTGCCATGTCCGCCGGATCGTGCGGGCGGGCGCCGGCAATGGCAGCGATCATCGCGGCATTGTCCGTGCAGTATTGCATGGGCGTGAGCATGAGCGGGAGGCCGGTTTTCGTCGACAGGTCATCCAGGCGCTGACGCAGGTATTGATTCTTGGCCACGCCGCCCACGCAGGCGAAGGCGCGAACCTCTACCTGTTTCATGGCGCGTTCCAGTTGCATCACCAGCGCATCCATGACCGCTTCCTGGTAGCTGGCTGCGACATCCGCCAGGCCGCCATCACGGAGTTGATCGGGATGGTTTTCCAGATGATAGCGGAGGGACGTCTTCAAACCGCTGAAGCTGAAGCCCAGGGTTTCTTTTTCATGGCGCTTGAATCCAATGGGGAACGAGATGGCTTTGGGGTTGCCGTCAAGGGCCGCTTTTTCCACTTCGGGTCCGCCCGGGTAGCCGAGTCCCATCAGCTTGGCGCCCTTGTCGAGCGCTTCGCCGGCGGCATCATCGCAGGTGCTCGCGAGCAGGCGGTATTCCCCCACCGCGTCCATGAGGATCAGGCAGGTATGGCCACCGGTGACGAGCAGCAGCAACAGCGGGCAGGCATCGGCGATTGCGACCTCGTTGCCGAGGAACACAGAGAACACGTGGCCTTCGAGATGGTTCACCGGCAGCAAGGGTTTGTTCAATGCACGGGCCAGGCCTTTGGCAGCCGACACGCCGATGAGCAGGGAGCTTGCAAGTCCGGGACCCCGGGTCACCGCGATGGCATCGATTTCACTCCAGGTGGTGTTCGCCTCTTCGAGCGCGGCATCGATGACCCCGGGGAGGGCTTCCAGGTGCGCCCGACAGGCGATCTCCGGGACGACTCCACCGAAGGGGCGGTGCTGGGCGATCTGGGTGAGGACCACGTTCGAGCGCACGTCGCGTCCATCGCGAACGACAGCGGCCGCGGTTTCATCACAGGAAGTTTCAATGCCGAGAATGTTCATGGGGTCTTAGAGTTCGGCGGTTGCGGATGCGCGTTGCGCCATCTGCTTCAAGCGGTCCTGTTTTTTCGCCTGAAAGAGCATGATGCCTTTAAGCACGTCGATGGCGCGATCCAATTGCGGGTCCTCGACCTCTTCGGTCTTGGGATCCTCGGTTTCGGGGTTCGAGCGTTGCTGCATGATTTCCTGCCAGTGCTTTGGATCGATCTCCACCACGATATCGGGCATGATGCCGCGATGGTGAATCACGCGTTCGCTGGGGGTGTAATACTTGGCCGTGGTCAGGCGAATGGCGGTTCCTCCGTCCATGGGGAGGACGCTTTGTACGGAACCTTTGCCGAAGCTGCGCTGGCCGACCAGGATGGCGCGTTTGTGATCCTGCAGCGCGCCGGCCACAATTTCCGAGGCGCTGGCGGATCCGCCGTTGATCAGAATCACGATGGGGAAGTTCTTATAGTGATGGGGGCCACGTGCCCGGTAGGTTTTCCGGCTGGTGATATCGCGGCCCTGGGTGAAGACCACGGGATCTCGTTTATCTAGAAATTTTTGTGAGACATCGATCGCCGCCGTGAGCAGGCCGCCGGGATTGTTGCGCAGATCGAGCACGAGGCTTTTCATGCCCTGCTCCAGCATGTCTTCCAGCCCTTGCTGGAGGAGATCGGCCGAGCGCTGGTCAAAAGAGATGATGCGAATGTACCCGATGCCGTCGGCATTTACATGGGCCCCTTTCACGCTGGCCACGTTGATGATGGTGCGGGTGATCGAGAGGTCCATGATCTCCGAGGTGTCTGGACGCAGCACCTTCAGTTTGACATCGGAGCCCGGCACACCGCGGAGGAGCTTCACGGCTTCGCTCAGCGCCAGGCCTTCGGTTGAGACGCCGCCAATTTCAATGATCTTATCGTCGGTCAGGATGCCCGCATCAAATCCGGGTGTGCCTTCCATGGGGGCCACGACGGTCAGGATGCCGTCCTCCACGCTGATCACGATACCAATGCCTCCAAATTGCCCAGAGGTATCCTCTTTCATGTCGTCGTACATGTCTTTATCCATGAACTGACTGTGCGGATCGAGGGATTCGAGCATGCCGTTGAGGGAACCCGAGATCAGGTCGTCGTAGGCAACCTTTTCGCCATCCACGTAATTTTCCCGCACCTGCTCAAGGACCTTGGTAAAGAGTTCCAGTTGGGTGAAGGCCTGTACGCGCTCGGACATGGCGTCCTCTGAGTTGTACAATTTGGCCCCGACAATGAGGTTTGCGACCATCAGTGTGACGGCCATCAGGCCAATAGAACCCTTACCTAAACTTTTCATCGTCTTCTTGTCGTGCCCCTGGGTGTACCGTTCAGCGGGTGGATTCGTCCGCCTATCGAGCTGCGTGCGATCCAAACCCACATGGGGAATATGATCTGCAAGTGCCGCTCAATCAAGAACCTATAGGGTCAAGCGAGTCAAAATATTGACGTGGATGAGGATTAACCGGTAAACATATCATGTAATTAGCGTATAATAGCGGAGTTGGGAGAATGTGAGCATTCGCCCGGGAGGCGGGATGGGTCCGCCTGCTCCACGCCTGAAGCGTTCAGGCAAAGGCTTTAAACCCACCAGCCAGCAGGCTCCATCCGGAATCCGAGCAACATTATGGTTAACAGAATATTAGATGTCGAACAGGAACCCACGCGCAAGCCTCGTGAGGATGAAGCAGCAGGTTATCTGTATCACGAGCAAGAGCTTTCTGACCTGCCGCGTGCCAAGCGGAATTATGCATCGCCCAAGAAGCCTCGTCGCGACAGCAACAACAACATGGGCAAGCGGTACTTCCTAGCGAACATGCGGACGCTCGCCCTGGTGCTCATCGGTATGGGCATTCTGCTGGGGATCGCCTGGATTGTTTCCGGACAACCGTTCAATTACAAAATTGCCAAAGCCCGCAAGCAGGTCCGCAAACAGGTGACGGCGATCGATACCACGATGGATCCGGATATCCTCGCGCTGGAACAGGCGCTCACCGGTGGCGGTTTGCCGGAGCCGAAGAAGGAAGAGACCAGTATCGATATCGTCAACACGGATGCGATTCGGAAAGCCCTCTGGCACGCGCGGCTGGCGCGTGAAGCGCTGCAGGAAGGCAAGTCGACGATTTTTGAAAACGATTCCCAGATCATCAAAGATTCGAAGCGGGCGGTGCAGAAGAAGAAGTATGACCAGGCGGTGACGCACTACAAAGACGCGCTCAACCTGGCCCCGTATCTGTTCAAGGTCTGGGCCGAGCTCGGTTCGGTTTACCTGGATATGGAAGACTACCGCCGGGCGCAAATTGCGCTCGAACGCGCCGTCCAGGGGGATCCGTCGCAGCCTGCCGTGCTGAGCAAGCTTGGGCTGACCTACCTGTATCTCGACTATGTGCCCAAGGCCTTGGAGTTTTTCGAGACCGCCCAGGAGATCGATCCCACGTATGCCAAGACCCGCTACTACAGCGCGCTCTGTTACATTCGCCTCAAGGATCACGCGCAGGCGAGAACGGCCCTGGAGGATTACCTCAAACTCGAGTCGAACGACCCCCAGGCTTTGAAGGAATGGGCGTACCTGCTGGCCCGAGAAGGTAATTTGACCGGCGCCCTCGACAGTATCAAAAAAGCCTTGAGCGAATCGCCCGACAGCGGGGACCTCTATTTTGAAGCCGCCGCGCTTTCCGCTCTGCTGGGGCGGGTGGATGATGCCATCCGCTATCTGGAAAAAGGGGAAGCTTTCACCAATCCGGCGCGTGCGTATAAAGTCTATCAGCAACCCGCCTTCAACAAGATCCGCAGCAGTGAGTTGGGCAAAATTTACGAAAAAGAACTCGTTGATCGAACCCGGCGCATACTAAGAGAACGTCAGGAAACTAACTGACCTTCGATGAGTAAAAAAAAGACGCCCACTCCGAGCAAAGAAAACACGAAGCGGGGCACCGGTCGTAAAAATCGCTGGGAAGCCGAGGCTTCCGACCTCCGCATTCGTCGGATCATCTCCAATCTCACCTTCTGGGTCGCCGCTTTTGTCATCGCAACCCTCCTCGGGATCGTCATCTCTCAGCAGGTCAAGATCGGCCGGGTCTTTGAAACGGTTCAGCAGTATGAAGAGGACCTGACGGCGGACATCGAGCTTTCCACCGGCTTGGCTCTTTCCGCTGATCGCCTGCCCGAATACATGCTGGATGAGTTGGCTCAAATTGAGGCGGAGAGTGTTCCGGCTGAAACAATTGAGTTGAATGCCCACTGGGTAAAGCAGGCTGGCATGTACCTGGTGCGTGCGGAAAGGGCGTACGAGGAAGGGCGATTCAACACCGCGATCACCTACTACAATGATGCGCTGGCGATTATGCCCAAGCTCACGGAGATTCACCAATACCTCGGGCTGATTCACTTGCAGAACAAATCCTGGGACCAGGCCATTGAATCTTTTCAGCACTCGGTGGCATCCGGTCATGTCAGCGCAGGGATACACAACAATCTGGGTGTTGCGTATCGCGGGAAGAAAGCGTTTCCAGAGGCTTTGGATCAATTTGCAAAAGCGCTAGAAAGCGATCCGCAGTATCCGAAGGCCCGGTACAATCTGGCGGCGGTCAACTTCGAGGAGGAGGCCTATGTGATTGCGGCCGAGCACTTCGTGAAGTTTGTCGAGAAGCACCCCTCGCATGTTGAAGCGGCGCGCATGTATGCGGAATGCCTGATGCGGCAACAGCAGTGGGCCCTGGCCA
>JBLIND010000178.1:0-12523 GCA_047639095.1 Candidatus Omnitrophota bacterium
CAGGTTCAACATCATGGCACGTGCGGCTGGACTGATGATTCCCGTGTGCGAGTGGTCAAACTCCGCGCAGGCGGTGCATAGAATGGCCCCGCGTTCATACGCGAGCCGGATGCGCTGTGCGGCGAGCGGCTGTTCCTTTTGACAATCGATGCAGTGCGCCATTTGGGGTGCGTGACCCAGGAGTTGCAATAGTTTAAGCTCAAACCAGAAGAAGATCGCGAAGTTGATGCCATTCACATTGATTTCATCCAGCGCCTGGTCGAGCAGGTCGTAGATGTCGGGGTGCGCAGCTCGAGGTGGGCACACGCGCAACACGATGTCGGTGAAAAAGGATGCTGCCGCCGCCGCACGCCAATCGGTTCTCAGGTTGTCGCGTCGCTTAAAGGGCGAACACTCTTTCGTATGGTGGAGATCATTGTGCTCCTTGAGGTAGTAGAGCAACTCGCAGGTATAGAAGAGGTCGAACTGGCCGAGGAATAAACTGTTCGGACGCTGGCAGCCTTTAATTATGGTCGTAACGCGTCCGTGACTCCGCGTAAACCAGATGACGATGCGTGAAGTATTCGTGACGGGATGCCACTTCAGAACGATGGCGTCTGTTTTCTCAATCATCGGCTGCTGGCGGGAGTAGCGTACTGGGTTTACCGCGGGATTCCAACCAGTGCTCGACCTTGTCGAGCAGGGTGGGGTGCTCATCCCCTCCCATCTGTTCTGGACTCGCGGCTCCGGCGGATACAATAATTTTCATGGCATCTGATGGCGTCATGTCGAGCGTGCGCATCTCGGATCGGTGCGCTGCCACCAGCACGCCCGAGGTTGGATTCGGGGTCGTGGGAACGAAGACATAGGTGTAGTCATCCTGGTCGTCCAACAGGCTGGAAAGGTCCTTGGGCACCTTGGAGGTTACAAAAGCAAAGGCCCAGAGCCCATCGCGGGGATACTGGATCAACACCACCTCCTGGAACATCGTGTCGCGTTGGGCCACGACCGCTTCGCTGATGTTCCGTACGAAGAGGTAAATCTTGTTCACCACCGGGATCTTTCCGATGACCTTGTCTCCCAGGCGGTAAATTTGGCGGCCGAGGAAATTGCGCACCAGCAAGCCAATGCAGAAGAGGCCGGCTAATACGATGAGGAAGGCGATTACGCTCCAGAGAAAATCGGGAATGCTCTGGCGGACGTTGATCGGAAGGCCGTTCAGGCTTTTCTGGAAGGTCTTGGATTCGTTGAAAAAGTTGAAGATCGCGTTGATCACCCAGAGGGTGATGACGATCGGCGTAACGAGGATGAGTCCGACGACGATATTCGTCCGAATGCTTTTTGTAAGCCGGTTAAACATGTTGGTGTTCCATTTCTTGCTGGGTACTCTACCACATGTGTGTCCGGCACGCATCTATGTTGTCCTTGATTCGTGACCGTGGACTGGATGGATGAGGTATTGTCATTCACCTGCAGGCAGGTGAATGCCGAACGGGTACAGAAACGACCGAAGATCCCATATTTTCATTTGCATTTTCTCGTACAGCGGAAAGGTTAATTGCCTCTTAAACGTTAAACAGGAAGACACCATGAGCGAACGCACAGCCACGATTCAGCGCGATACGCGCGAAACCCAGATCCACCTCACCTTGAATCTCGACGGCACCGGACAGGCGAACATTGATACCGGAGTCCCGTTTTTCAATCACATGCTGGAGTTGCTGACCAAGCACGCGCTCATCGATCTGGATGTGAAGGCCACCGGGGACCTGGATGTGGATTACCACCACACGGTCGAAGATGTCGGCCTTGTACTGGGCCAGGCCTTGAACCAGGCTTTAGGAGATCGCAAGGGGATCCGTCGCTACGGACACGCATTGCTGCCCATGGATGAAGCGCTGGCCCGGGTCGCCATCGACCTCGGCGGTCGGCCGTACCTGGTGTTTGAAGTGAATCATCCCGAACGGAAGATTCTGGATTTTGACCTGGGGCTGCTCGAGGAGTTCTTTCGCGCGTTCATTACCGAAGGTCGGCTTAACCTGCATGCGGCCCACCTGTACGGGAAAGATGTGCACCACGCCTATGAGAGTATTTTTAAAGGCGTTGCGAAAGCATTGGATATGGCGTTGACGCGTGATCCACGCGTTCAGGGTGTGCCGTCTTCCAAGGGCACGATATGATCGGGGTGATCGATTACAAGATGGGTAACCTCGGCAGTGTAATGAACGCCCTGAAATTCATCGGCGCCGATGCCCGCCTGTATGAGAGTCCAGATGGCCTCGAGGACTGTGATGCCGTTATTTTTCCCGGGCAGGGTGCCTTTCGCGACTGCATGAAGCATTGCGAAGAGCATGGCTTCGTTCCCACCCTGAAGGATTGGATGGCCAGCGGGCGCCCCTTTCTGGGAATCTGCATGGGGCTGCAACTGCTCTTTGAAGACAGCGAAGAATCTCCGGGTACCGCGGGCTTAGGTGTGTTTCCGGGCAGGGTTACGCGATTCCCCGGTGGGCCGGGTATGAAAGTGCCGCAAATGGGCTGGAATACGGTTCGTCAAAACCAACCCGAAAACCCTTTATTTAAGGGGATCGAGGAGGATGCCTGGTTCTATTTTGTACATTCCTACTATATTCCATTTGTTGGACAGGAGTGGGCCGCCGGGCTGACCGATTTTGGATTAACCTATACATCGGTTTTAGCGCGTGATAATATTCTGGCTTGCCAATACCACCCGGAGAAAAGCCAATCAACCGGCATCCAGCTTCTCCGTAACTTCGTGGATTGGTCTCAACCCCGGGTGGAGTGATTGCGTATGAGCCAGCTTAAAATCTATGCATCGATTGATATCATGGACGGGAAGTGCGTCCGGTTGGCTCAAGGCAAAGCACACGACATGACGGTCTATTCTGATGATCCTCTTTCGATGGCGCACAAATGGATTGAAGGGGGAGCGGATGGCCTGCACATCGTCGATTTGGATGGTGCTTTCAAAGGCGAACCCGTCCACCTGGATGTGTTGAAGCGCATCATCGATAGTGTCGATGTCCCGGTTACAATTGGCGGCGGTCTCCGCACGGTTGAGCATCTTGATCTCGCCATGGATACAAAGGCACACCGGGTCATGATCGGAACCGCAGCCATTGGGGATCCCTATTATATGAAAGGACTCACGGAACGCTACGACGAGCGTCTGGCCGTTGCGATTGATTCCTGTGATGGATTTGTTCAGGTTCGAGGATGGATTGAAAATACCAACCTGCGTGCCGTTGATTTAGCTTCTGCGGTTGCCGAGTTCGGCGTTCGCACGATCATGTATACGGATACCTCCCGCGACGGATTGATGCGCGGGGCGGATGTGCAAACCATCGGGGCCTTTTGTGACGACGTAAACGGTGAGATCGTCGTCAGTGGTGGTATCTCGTCCCAGGAGGACATCCGCAACCTGCAGAACCTGGAAAAGCCAAATCTGTCCGGCGTGGTAGTCGGCAGAGCGCTTTACGAAAACCAAATAACCTTACAATCCCTGCAAGAAGCCTGACCTATGTTAAACGAATCCCTGCTGAAAGAATTAAGCGAAGCGTCCGGAGTCCCCGGGCATGAAGCGAGTCTGCGTGCGATTGTTCGTCGCGAATTGACCGGTGTGGTTGACTCCATGGAGGTGGACGCGATGGGAAACCTTATCGCGACCAAAAAGGGCAAGGGGCAGAAGAAGCTCATGATTGCCGCGCACATGGATGAAATCGGCTTCATCGTAAAATTCATCGACCCTCGTGGCTTCATTACCCTTCAGCCCCTGGGTGGATTTGATCCACGACAGTTGTTTGCTCAGCGGATGCATATTCATGGTTATGCCGGCGAGGTTTTGCCGGGTGTGATGACCTACCATACCAAACCCGCGCATATGCTAAGTGCCGATGAAGCCAAGCAGGCACCTTCCATGGATAAATTTTTCGTCGATGTGGGCCTGAGTGCTGAAGCGGTTGCTGAAAAGGTGCGGATTGGTGACATGGTAACCCTGGATCGGAATGCGGAGCGATGTGGTGAGAACTTTATCGGCAAATGCCTGGATAACAGGGTTGGTGTTTTTGTGATGCTGGAGGCGATGAAGGCCCTCGGTGATCACGAGTTCGATATTTACGCGGTTGCGACGACGCAGGAGGAGATTGGACTCCGGGGCGCAACCACGGCGGCCTATGCGATTGATCCCGATGTTGGGATCGCACTGGATACAACGCTTTGCTGTGATGGCCCTGGATTCCCCGATGCGGAAGCGGTCACCCGTCTCGGTGATGGGGTTGGTATAAAGATCATGGATGGTTCCATGTTATCTCACCCCAGGCTCGTCGATTTCTGTCGGGAAATCGCGACTCGCGACAGCATTACCCACCAGATGGAAGTGCTCCCTCGTGGAGGCACGGATGGAGGAGCCATTCAGCGTGCCCGCGGCGGGAACGTCTGCATCACTTTGAGTGTCCCTACACGTTACATTCATACCGTCAACGAGATGGTCAGCGTCACGGATGTCCAGGCTACGATCAACCTCCTTACCACGGTGTTGCAAGAGGCTCATTCCGCCGACTTTACGCTCGCTTGATCGCGCTGAGGCGCCAACCTGAGTTCGGATATGCCGGTGCAAAGGCCTTACTTTGTTAAGGTTGCAATCAATTTTCTGCTGCGTTAGGGTTTGCGAACATGCGCTACGCACTCGTATCTGATATTCATGCGAACCAGCAGGCTTGGGAAGCCGTGCTTGCAGATACGGTCAAAGCCGGAGTGGATGGAATCATTTGCCTGGGTGACATCGTCGGTTATGGTCCGTCCCCTGCACAGGTGCTGGAAAGCGTGTATGAGCATTCGGACATGTTCCTGCTGGGCAATCATGATGCGGTGATTTGCGGCCGTTTCGACTCGGACTGTTTTAACGACGAGGCGCGCGAGATTATCGAGTGGACGGGTCGGCAGTTAAATCGAAGTGCGGTTGAATTTTTCAATCAGGTGCCGATGATGATTCTCGGCGACACCTTTGCCTTCTCCCATGCTGAATTCGCAGTGCCGGAACGCTTTGATTACATCTATGATCCCGCCGAGGCCATGGAATCATTCCGTGCGATTGAGCAGCAGATTCTCTTCTGTGGTCACACGCATTTCCCCGGGACTATTCGTCTGTTGCCGGATGGTCATCCTGATTACCGGAAGCCCGCCAATTTCCGGATGGAGGAGGGGTTTCGTTACCTGGTGAACGTCGGGTCGGTTGGTGATCCGCGCAACGGAGATGTCCGGGCATCCTATGTGATCTATGACCTGGAGGAAGAGTCCGTTGACTTCAGAAATGTCCCCTTTGATATCGAAGCGTATCGCCGCGAAATTCATCGCGCGGCTATTCCAACAAAACCTATTCTGTTTGATTATGCGGATGCGATTAAGCCGGTGGATGTGGTCTCCCAAGTCCGTGAGTTCCATGTGGATGAAGATGCGGTGGCGCGCGCAACCGCGGCTGAGGCTGCGGCCGGATTGCAACGTATCGACATGGCTGGGATCCAGGCCCGAAAAAAGGTGGTCGTATCTGCGGGTACGGTTGGGGACGGTTTATCTTTCCGCTCTACGTCTGGAGGGAAGTATTATAAAGCGGATCGCAACCGGCTTGCGGTAACGATTGGCATTGGTGTAAGTGTGATGGTTGCGGTTGGAGGACTGCTGGGGTGGTCCTTCCTGCAGCAGAATAAACACGATCCGGAAGAGGCGAAAATCTCAGCGCCGCCAGGGGTGGAAGCGGCAGACATACCACCGGTGGTTGACCCGATTGAAGCGGGTCTGTCCGAGGGTCGAATCGTCCATTGGACTTTTGACGAGGCCAGTGCCCGTCAGGTGAAGAATCACGCGACCGATCTTTTTGACGGCGAGATTGCCGACGGCAAACGTGTGCCCGGTATAAATGGCCAGGCGCTACAGTTTAACGGGAAGACGACGAAAGTGACGATTGCCGGCGACGCTCAGCCAGCCCTTCCACACGATAAGGCATGGGCGGTGTCTTTCTGGTATTTATTCGAAGCGGGTGGCGGCATCTTGTTTGCAAAGCTGGAATCCAGTAATCAACCGGGTTACTACGCGCAGTTTACGTCGGCGGGTCAATTCGAATGGCGGCATATGCATAAACATTCTGCGGATCGGATTAAGGTGTTGTGTAAAACCGATCTTCGCTCGACGAATCCAAAAGATGGGTGGCACCATCTGCTCCTGCAATACGATGGCAGTATGAAGGCCGCGGGGGTGCAGTATTTCGTGGATGGAAAAGTACAGACACTTGAGGTGACCGTGGATCACCTGATTGGTCCGGCGGAAAATGCCTTCCCCTTCCAGTTGGGACAGAATGCCAAGGGACAAAACAAGCTGCATGGCCTCATTGATGAGTTCAGTTTATACGACCGGGAGTTGCGCGCACAGGAGATCAAGCACCTTGCTGACAGGAGTCGATTCAAAAACGTAGACGCAGCCCTCGCAGAGGGCCCAAAAATTGATCCCAAAGTCGAGCAGGCCACGCGATCCCAATACGAGGCGGTCAAAGGTAAATTTCTCGCGGAAGATTTTAATCCGGCCATGGCCATAACCGAGCTGGAGCCGATAGTGAACAGGGTCGAAGGCAGTACTTTGGCCGATGACATTCGCCGTACCATGGGTGAATTAAAAACGCAGATTGAGAAGGGCACAGCCGAGGTCATTCGTACGCTGGACGTTGACGTGACCCCCATCGTTGCCAAAGGGGATTTCGCTGAGGCTGCACGTACCTATGACGACTATACCGGACCATTTAAGGAGGAGTCAAAGTCACAACGATCAGCAAAATCCGCCGAATATCGGAGTCGCGCCACCCGACAGATAAAGGAGGCCAAGGCGCTCCATGCCATCTTGAATCAGCATCTTCGCGAGACCTTCGCTGAGGATTTGATTGGCCAACGCTTCGACACGGTTTTTCAGGCGCGTTCCGATGTGGAACTGGAGTATCCCGATCTGGCGGTTACGCCCGACTTCAAGTCCCTGGCGAAAGAAGTCGATGTGCTCAAGGAAGGACGTGATCTCATTCTGTCCACGTTTCATCTGGGCGAAGAGGTCAAGGTGCAGCTGCGCAATGGTAGAGTATCCAGTTTTCGGGTGGTTGAAGTCAAAGCCGATTCGGTTGTGGTCTCGTTGGTGGACAACGGGAAGGTGCTGCACCCGCCACCGATTCAAGTGAGTATGCTATCAAGCCAGGAGCAGTTCAATCGGCTTAAAGACGCTTCCAGTCCAGGTGCCACCTTTTTTAAGGGGGTGGTGGTCTCCTCCAAACATCCGCAAGAGGGCGCAAAGCTCCTGAAGAGCGTTTCATCCCCATTGGCGGATGTGATCGCCTCGCAGCTTACAGAAGTTCAGCAGGATCGGGAAGAAGAAGAGATCGATCGGCAGCTCACGGATTTTCGTGCGCGGCTTGGCGTTCCCGGGGATTTGAACGACAAAGATAAAATTCGTGAGATTATTATCAATCGAAACCTGTCGATTGAGGTCTTAAAGGGGCATCGAGGGCAAGCCGCGTTGGCGCGACGAAAATATGGGGAATCGCCCGCTTTTAAAAACCATGAACCGTTTATCAGCACCTTGGATGCCATGCGCATGCCGGTGGATATGCGCATGCCCGATGGTGCTATCGGAAGCTGGAGCATGTTGATGTCGGGTAATAAAGTTAAGCGTCTGGATCAGCAGAAGTTTGCATTGGCCAATGATGGGTTAAAGCGTGGCGTAGTAGCGAATATTCTGGGGAAGCCGGAAGAGCGTGCTGGCGAGGGCGGGAAGCTGTTCGATTTTACCGGGAACACCTGCCTCAGGGTCGAACATGGTTTAGGCTTAAAGGAGAATGCGGAGTGGACAATCACGTTCTGGGCCAAGCCGGACGACTTGAAGAGCGCGGTCCTGATCAATATGGGAACCTGGCTGCGTGACAACACCAGCCTCCTGATCGGGATTCGGGATGGCAAAGCCTGGCTGGCAACACCCAAGAATAATAAGAACTACAAGGTTATCAAAGCGGGGATGTGGCAACACCATATCATCCAGCATAAAGGCAATCGGACCACTTGGTCGATTGACAGCAAACAGGTTGCTTCACTGGATCTGGCCTTGAATTTGAGTGAGCCTTTGACCATCGGAGCCTTGTCGGATGACAAAGGTCAACGATTCCATTTTAAAGGCCAATTGAAGGACGTCCACTTTTACAAGCGGTGCTTAGATCCAAACGAACTGAATCAAATTAATACAGCCGTGCTCTCGACGCTGTAATCGGAGACGATGATGAAACATATGCTTATATTTTTTGCGGCCCTCACCGGGTTGGGGATGATCATGGATGGGTGCGTGACCATTCAGCAGCCGATCGAACTTGGTGCTTTGGGGCAGGACTTCGAACCAAGCTAGTCGTCGTTTAAGTTCTACGGGGTATCTATGCTCAAGGAGAGCGCCGCGAGGGCGGTTGCCACCAATCGCCCACCTGTGCCATCCCAATCCTGGCTACTCGACCAGCTGCCATCCGCTCCCTGACGATCCATAAGCTGTCGCTGCAATCGGCTAAGCGGTTTTTTATCCTGCTGTAGCGCACGGGCCGCGAAATAGGTCTGGTAGGTGTCCGATTTTTCAGAGGTCTCCTTGATCAGATTGTCGCGGATCCGATCCCGGGTGCCTTCTGGAAGATCGGGCAAACCAAGCAGGCCGATGGCCAGCAGGGTTTGGGTGCCATTGGGATGATCACCCGGCCTTCGATAACCCAGGTACCCCGTATCATCCACTTGCAGGGCCATCCAGTTGCGTGCACGTCGTAGCGGCGCTTCATATGCAGCCCACCCTTGTGCGACCGCCTGCTCCAGGGCCAGGAGGGGCCAGACCGTGACGCTGCTGTTAGCTGGCGCCCCCTTTTGATAGGAAAAGTTCCGGTGTGTCTCATACCCCCAGCCTCCAAAGTGATTCTGCCGCTGTACCAGCGAGCTCAATGCTCGGTCGAGATGATCCTTTAAGGGAGGCGTGGGCTGTCGCTTGTGCATTTCCATTAACGCGAGGGTCGCCAGGCATTCGTTATATGAAAATGCCTGGCCTTCACGTTCGGGGGGCCGTTGCATCAGATATGCACCTGCGGCCGTGATCACAGATGCATAGCGTTTTTCTCTTCCGGAATCCATCAGGGCCATCAGCGCAAGTGCGGTGACCCCTCGGGTAAACACTGGATGGCCTCCCGTTTTTGATGGGTCCCAATGGCCATCGCTTTCCTGTTGGGCGACGAGCCATTCAATCCCGTCGTTCACGGCGAGTTGACGTTCTTTGGGGCCGCGCTCGAGGATGAGAAGGCTGCAAGCCAGGAGGAGAAAGGTGGCGGCCAGCGCAAGGAATGGATTTACGCGGCGCCGAGCGGGTTCACACACCAGGATAATACGACGCGTGAGGTCTTCCGAAGGTGTTTCGTCTGGATCACTGCGGAGGGTGTTCAGGACATGGAGGAGCTCTCCCTCAGCGTCCGAACCTTGATCCAGAACGGAAGCCAGCTCATCTTCATCCCAAGGTGCAAGATTTGCTTCGTTGCTCATGGGCTCAGTTTAACTTTCAGTTCTTTCATCGCCTGGTGCATCCGGGATTTCACCGTTCCTTCCGGGATGTCCAGCACCTCGGAAATCTCATGATATTTCAAGCCTTGGTACACACTGAGCACCAGGCAACTCCGCAGTTTATCCGGCAGGGCCTGTACCGCTTCGCGGACGTTGATCTGTCGGTCGGATCGAGGGGCGTTGGAGGCCTCCAGTTGTTGGTCCTCCTCATACGCGACCAGCAGCTTTACTTTTCGCTGATCTTTGCGAATTCGGTCAATGCGCACGGATCGAGCGATCGTATACAGGTAAGTGGTAAACTTCGCCCGAGGTCGGTAGTTCACCCGGTTTCGGTACAATCGGACAAAGGTTTCCTGAACGAGATCTTCCACATCTGTATGAACGTCCATGCGGACAAAAAAGTTCAGCAATTTTTGCTGATGGCGTTCAACCAGGACCTGGAAGCTAGCGTCATCCCCGGTTGAGACGCGCTGCATCAGCTCCTGATCGTTCAGTTCCGGATGTTCAGTAATCGGTGTTTCCTTGGTTTCTACGTGGATAATAGCGGATTATTACGCATTTCCTATGAAATTTGATCGTGGTCGCCTTTCCAAGGAGGGATACTTTTTTGTAGGTTCAACTTGCAATGATTTCTTTGTGCGAGGATATTGCATCGCCTTAACTCACGTAGGAGTGGTTTTGTACGAAGCAGATATTGATCCCATCGAAATTATTCGTGAACAACAAGCCGAGCTTGAGCGCGTAACCCATGAAGAAGCCTGGTTTCTTGGGGAGCGCTTACACCGCCATGTGCATCATCATGAATGGGATGTTCAGATTCGTGTAGCGGATATCTGGCTGGCCAACGGCCATATCTTTCGCAATGAGGCGATTAAGCGGATTCGTGAGCGAAAGACTCTTTCTTAGCATCTCCCTTATTCGCATCCTTCTAAACCTTTGTTCATGCGCCCTGCACTTGACACGGTGTGTCCTGGCCGGACCTTATCTGCATGAAGCATTCAATCACTGACCCGGCACCCGTCGTGCTGTTGACCGGAGCGCGATCGGGTATTGGTCGTGCGCTCGCCCGACTGCTCTGGGCCTCCTCCTATCGCGTCGTTGTAACCGCTCGCGGTGATGTGCTCAACGCGTTCCGCTCGGAGGCCTTCGAGGATACCGATCGATTTCTTATGCGATCGCTCGACGTAACCAACACGGAACAACGAGAAGCCCTCATTGAAGAACTTACCGATCGATGGGGTGGGGTGGATATCCTGATCAACAACGCGGGCATCTGCTATCGGTCGGTGCTTGAGCACATGGGCGAGCAGGATGTCACCTTGCAAATGGAAACCAATTTCGTGGGGCCGATGGCGCTCGCCCATCTGGTGATTCCCGGCATGCGTGAAAAACGTTTCGGACGTATTATCAATATTTCGAGTGTGAGCGGAATGACTGCCATGCCCACCATGGGGTATTACAGTGCATCCAAGTATGCACTGGAAGGCGCATCCGAATCGCTGTGGTATGAAATGCGTCCCTGGAATGTTCAGGTGGTTCTGGTCCAGCCGGGTTTTATAAACTCCAAGGCTTTCCGGCGTGTGTACTATAGCGATGCCGCCCGAGCGGCCATTGCGACCGAAGGCGCATATGCCGTCTACTACAATGAAATGGAGCGCCTGGTGAGCTTCCTGATGACGCGTGCTCACGCAACATCGGAGCGAACGGCAAAGCGCATCTACAAGGTCATGGAAATGAAGCGCCCTCACTTGCGTGAGCCGGTCACCATTGATGCTCATTTCTTCGGAATGATTCGTCGTCTCCTCCCGCGTCGGATCTATCACGCGCTGCTTTATCGCAGTTTGCCCAGTGTGAAGAAATGGGGGCCGGATGCTTAAGTTTTCTCCAGACCTCAGCGACTTGCTGTTCCGGTTGTTATTCTGCCTGATATTCGTCGGCCTGGGTGCAGAACATCTTTATGACGATCAGCTTATCCAAAACCTGATGCCTTCCTGGATGCCGGCGCCTCGCCTGGTTTCCATGGTCTGTGGTGTATGGTTGTTGGTGTGGGGCTTGTTGATTCTCATCGGCTGGCACCTGCGGCTCGCCGCGCTGGCGTTGGGCTCTTTTCTCATCCTGGTCACTGCGCTCGTGCACGTGCCCGGCGTTATTCACGCACCTGTGCATATTCCCGAGGATTATCAATGGATGTGGCTTGTTCTCCAACGAACGAACCTCGTGAAAAATATCTGTTTGCTCGGAGTCTGTTTTCACTTGTTGAAGCACAAGCCTGGTCGCTATAGCTTGCAGCATTGGTTGCTGACCGCTCACACATGAACTTCTGCTTGATACGTCCGTTAAGAAACCTCTTGGCATCTGTCCTCGTCAGTATGCTGGTCTCTCTCTCCTTCGCGCAAACGATCGAAGACGTTCAGAAGTCGGCTGAAGCGGGTGATGCGCGAGCCCAGTACCAGCTTGCGATAAGGTATATGAAAGGGAAGGACGTACCCTTCGACCTGGCCATTGGGATGGCATGGATGGAGAACGCTGCGAACCAGAACGTGGTGCCTGCTCAATACGCCATTGGTCTGGCGTACGACGAAGGTCGTGGGGTCCGGAAAAGTTATACGGATGCCTTCAAATGGATGAAGCTCGCGGCCGATGCTGGCGTCGTTCAGGCGCAATTAAAGGTGGGCATCTATTATTTTGAAGGCACGGGCACGTCGCGAAATACGGGCAGGGCGTTCACCTATTTCGAGATGGCTGCCGACAAGGGCAATGAGGTCGGCCAGTATAAACTGGGGTCCTTGTACTACCTTGGCAAAGGTGTGGACCAGGACCTGGTCAAAGCCGCGAGCTGGTTCGCCAAGGCCGCAGAGCAGGGCGACGTAAATGCGCAATATGATCTCGCGGTCATGTACGAGCAGGGCGTGGGTGTTCCGCGGAGTTATGAA
>JBLIND010000179.1:0-12472 GCA_047639095.1 Candidatus Omnitrophota bacterium
ACGTGAGCGCCGCATATAACGTGGGTGTATTACATACCATGAATTTTCCAGGACACCCGTCGTTAAAGAATACTGAACGGGCGTTGACGCACTTTCGGATCGCGGCGAATCATGGTCATGTTGCAGCCATGAATAACCTGGGCGTCATTCTTACCGAGAGCGCAAATGATGAGGCAACGCGTAAGGAAGGACTCACCTGGCTTGGCAAGGCCGCCGTGAGCGGCCATCCCAGCGCTCAATATAATATCGGAAAGATTTACCTCGCCGGGGAACTGGCACGCCAGGATAAGGTCGAAGCCTACTTTTGGATTAATCAAGCGAGCTTGAGTGGCAATGAGAAGGCCGGCCGTATGCTTAATCAGCTAGCTGATGAAATGACGGTCGATGAACTGCTTGAAGCGCAACGCAAAGCGAAGGCGCGTCGCGATGCCGCAAAAGCAGAAAAAGTCGCGGCGGCCGAAAAAGCTGATGGAACCGGCGAAAACTAGCGCTCAGGGGGCAGGGGGCGTTGATTTAAAACCGGTAGCCTAAGCCGGTACGGACGAAAAAACCTTTCAATTCCAAGTCGTCGATTTTGCCGCTTCCCGCATCGATGTCGCCCTTGAGAAAGTCCATTTGATAACCAAAATCTACGATAAAGTCCGCCTGTTCGCTGAGCAGGTAGTCAACTTCGATTGCCACCTTTCCGATCAGGTTGGAACCAAAGTCGATGCCGCGCTTGCCGCGGACGGGAGCACCACCGACCCGTTGAATCACCGTTTGCTGGTCTGCATCAGATGTTGCAAAGATGTACTGGACACCCAGTTGAAACCCGAGGTCAATGCGCTCGGACCCTTCTTTCGCGTTTCGCCAGATCATGGATAGTCCAATCGGGAATAGCGTTGCCGCCCCATCCTGGGTCGCACCAAACGCGGTATTTCCGGAGAGATCTACTCCGGACTGTTTCTTAACTTCCCAAGACTGAATGCCTGTTGTGATGGCGAGGGCTTTCTCGTGGCTGCGCCAGAAGCTGTAGGCGAAGTCGAAGCCGTAGCCCGTATCAAAAAAATTCCCACCCGCACCGTAATAGCCGAAGGTGCCGCTCACGCTTCGATCTCCTGCTTCGAGGGCAAAGGAAGGGCTGGCGATGGAAATGAGACAGAGAAGGGTCAGGATTTGTTTTTTCATAGCGGTCAAATACCATTTCCGTTGAGCATGCTCAAGCCTTCGATTTCTCGACCGAGCAGGCATTTGGTTAGAGGGGAAGGCCGGGTCGGACTTTTATGACGCGCTCCTTGCGAATCGAAACCGTTCCCTCCTTGGCACCCCGTGGTTTTGATACGAATTCCGCCCGGGTCATGGCGACGCCTACTTGCCCACCATCGCGTGCCTTGCTGTGAAAGGCGGCGATGGCGGCGGCGATGCGTAGCACCTCTCGATCGGGGTCCGCGTTATCCCGGTGGCGGAGGAGCACATGACTGCCCGGGGTGCCTCTTACATGGAACCACCAATCCTTTGCATAGGCGATTTTCAGGCTGAGCTCATCGTTGTCGGCTGCGGTTTTTCCCGCCAGGATTTCCCAGCCGTCGTCCAGCAGGTATTGGATGACCCGGGTGCCGCGACCCATCGTGATTTCCGCTCGTTGCATGACTAAAGATGTATTATGGAACCCGTATGCAGAGCAAGTATTTGTCGTTAATGCAGTTGTTCATCAAGTTGGGCCTGACCGCCTTTGGCGGACCCGCTGCACACATTGCCATTATGGAGCAGGAAATGGTCACGCGTCGAAAGTGGATGCAGACCGATGAATTCATGGACCTCCTGGCCATTACCAATATGATCCCCGGGCCGAACTCGACCGAGATGACCATGCATATCGGCATGCATCGCGCGGGATGGCGGGGCATGATTATTGCCGGTATCAGTTTCATTCTCCCGGCATCCTTGATCACCGGAACCCTCGCCTGGCTCTACAAGCAATACGGCCATATGCCCCAAGCGGTGCCTTTCCTGGATGGCATTAAGCCCGCCGTGATCGCGATCATTGCGGTTGTCCTGTATAAATTCGGCAAAAAAACTATCCGCAAACCGATGCAGATTGGCATTGCGCTCTTTGTGCTCGTCCTGGCCTGGTTGCGCGTGAACGATGCCTTGAACATGGTCCTCGCGGGGATGCTTGGGATCGCCTGTTCAAAACGCCCCACGGGCAAGCTTTCCCTTTTTATACCCTGGCCCCTGCTCCTGGCCACGGTAAACCCAACGGTGGGGGGGACCACTTTCTCGCTGCTCAAGCTCGGGCTGATCTTTTTGAAGACGGGAAGCCTGCTTTTTGGCAGTGGGTATGTGCTCTTTGCATTCCTTGAGCCCGACCTCGTCCATCAAACCGGCTGGATGACCGGTCAGGAGTTGCTCGACGCCATTGCCATCGGACAGTTTACCCCGGGTCCGGTCCTTTCTGCGGCGACCTTTATTGGATACCAGATCGGCGATTGGCCCGGAGCCATTGTGGCAACCGTCTGCATCTTTTTACCGTCCTTCATCATCGTCGCCGTGGTAAACCCGTTTATTCCTCGTATGCGTAAGTCCAAATCCATGGCGGCCTTTCTTGAAGGGGCCAAGACCGGTTCGGTTGCCTTGATTGCCGTTGTGCTGATTCGCATGGGGCTGGAGGTGTTGACCGGTTGGGGCGCCATCGCAATTGCGGTTGTCGGTCTCGCCTGCCTGATCTGGAAACCGGCTATAAATTCGTTCTGGTTGATCCTTGGGGGCGGGGCCCTCGGATATGTCCTGATGTAAGGTTTGGGACTGTACAACGGCATGCTCAGTCGGCACAATTCTGCGCATGCGCAAGGGCTTCTACCGCAATAAACGCTTTCCAATCGCCTGTCTGCTTGCCATGTCGGGAGGCTTGCTACATGCCGTGCCCCTTGCTAACCCGGATGGTTATGCGGCGAATGAAGACACGGCTATGTTCGTCGATGCCGCGAATGGTTTGCTGGCCAATGACACCGCCGATGCAGGCCCCTTAACGGCTATCCTGGTAAGCGATGTGGCGACTGGCAACCTGGCCCTGCAGGACGATGGCTCTTTTACCTTCTTACCCTCACCCGATTTTCATGGCACGAATACCTTCACCTACAAGGTGAGTGAGGTCCCCGCCGATCAGATTTTCACCATTGATTCGAGCCGTTCCCGGCTCACGATCAACGCCAGTCTTTCAACCACCTTTGGTTCGGACAGTGACAGCGATGCTTCGGACGTTGCGGGCACCCTCACGGTCGCGCTCGAGCCGTCTGCGTCTCCACTCAGTACGCTGCAGATCACGGACATCCAGGCGACGCTTACGGAGGCGATCAGCCTGAACTTCAGCTTCGCCCTGGCCGGGGTTACGGTGACCGGCCAGCCCAACGCATTGGCCATCACCATGGACCAGGCCGGCCCGGCATCTGCCGTCGCGGCCAACGGTGATTTTCTCCAAACCAATAATGCCACTCGCGTTGCCGGGACGATTAACGTGAATGCCACCGGATTGGCCGACGGCCAGATTACGGAGGGTGATCAGGCGCTGGATGTGCAGGCGGTATTGGATTTTGACGGGCAGGTTACCCAGGCCGGAAGTACGCTGACCTTAACCACGCCAATCGTTTTTAACGGGACCTTTGACGTGAGTGGCAACACGGTTGTCCTGGGGATGACCGGTACGCTGGTTGCCACCTCGCCAGTTAAGTTGCCGGCCGAATCTGCTCCTGCGATCGTTACGCTGGTCACGGATCCCATCCCCGACCCACCCCAGCCTGCTACGGATCGGTACTTCCTGGCGTCCAACGGAGAGTTGGTCATACCGGCCTTGTTGTCGGGAGGCGGTTCCGAAACGCTGGTGCCGGAAAATGCCAACTGGCGTTATCTGGACGACGGAAGCGACCAGGGAACGAATTGGTATCAGGTCAGCTTTGATGACGCTGCATGGACCAACGGAGTTGCCCAGTTGGGGTACGGCGATGGCGACGAACAGACCGTTATTGGCTTTGGATCGAGTACGAACAAATTCATCACCAGCTATTTCCGTCATCGCTTCACGGTGGCGGATGCTTCCCGCCAGGGCAACCTCGTTTGCCGCGTACTGCGTGACGATGGAGTGGCCATTTATCTGAATGGCGTGGAGGTGATACGGAATAACCTCATCGAGCAGGCCGCTTTCAACACGCGCGCCTCCTCCGCCATCGACGTGGTCTCTGAAGACAACTTTTTTTATTATGCCATCAAGCCTGAGCTGCTGAAGAATGGCGAAAACGTGATCGCGGCCGAGGTTCATCAGGTGTTACCCACGAGCAGTGACCTGAGTTTCCAGTTAGAGCTGGTCCGGGAAAATCGTTCCGGCGGTGTGTTGGCGAATGACCTGGATCGGGATGGGGATGCGCTAACCGCCAGCCTCCACCGGCAAGCGGCCCACGGGGTGGCCGTTGTGAATGCCGACGGCTCTTTCTCCTATCGGCCAAATCCCGGCTTTGTGGGTGTGGACACGTTCGTCTACCAGGCGGAGGATCAGGACAATCGCACGCTGCAACCGATCTTTTTCGCGGGTTCGGAATGGGCCTACCTCGACGATGGCTCTGACCAGGGCACCAATTGGATTGCAGAGGCCTTCGACGATAGCATCTGGCCCCGCGGTCTGGCCGAACTCGGTTACGGCGATCCGGATCATACGACTGTCGTAGGTTTTGTCGATACCACCCCGGGTGATCCGACCAACATCACGAAGAATGCGACCACCTATTTCCGCCGAACATTTTACGTCGGGAATGCCGGGGTTCTGGAGAACCCCTACGTGCTATTATTACGGGATGATGCGGCAGCCATTTTTATAAATGGGGTCGAGATCCACCGGGATGCGAACCTTGTTCCGAATGCGGTTTACAATACCTACGCGGCCTCTGGTGTTGCCAATGAGGACGCTGTCGTACTCATTCCTTTTGCTGCCACAAGGCTGAACGATGGCCTGAATACCATTGCGGTTGAGGTGCATCAGTCCAGCCCGACAAGCAGCGATATGGCCTTCAATCTTGAACTGGGTGCTTCCCTGGAGCCCGATACTCCCTTGATCAGCACGGGTCACCGATGGAAATTTCTTCCGGATGGCAGTAACCAGGGGGATGCCTGGCGCTTTGCGGCTTACGATGATGAACGCTGGTTGTCCGGACCGAGTAAGCTGGGTTACGGAGATGGGGATGAAGCCACCACGGTGCCGAATGGCGGGGCGACACATCCTTTGACCGTCTACTTCCGAAGCACGTTCGAAATTGCAGACGTCGATCAGATTCAGACCTTGGGGTTTCAGCTTCAACGGGATGACGGAGCCGCCGTTTATATCAACGGGATTGAAGTCGCCCGGGATAACCTCATCCCGGATGCCGTCTATACGAATCCAGCCTCGGCGACGACGGCGAACATCGACGAGTTGCGGCTCTTTTCTTTTGGAAACATCGATCCTTCCGTTCTCGTGGATGGCACCAACACCATTGCTGTCGAAGTTCATCAGGTTTCAGCGACCAGCAGCGACCTGGCCATGGATTTACGTTTGCAGAGCAGCATGGTTGCGTCCCTGGGTACGGTCGTGGTGCAGGTATTTGATGGCGGGGGCTTCCTGGATCGGGACCAGGACACCATGGATGATCATTGGGAGTCGGCAAATGCCTTAAACATCACCGTGAATGATGCGTCCCTCGATGCCGATCTGGATGGTGCGAATAATGGGGACGAGTACAGAGCGGGAACGAATCCTCAGAATCCAAACTCCGTCTTTCACGTTGTGATTGGTTCCGGACCATCCGAGACCATCCTTTTTCGTTTCCCGAGCGTCCCTGGAAAGACCTATCACCTGCAGCACACGGAAGCGCTGGATCAGCCTTTTGTGGATCTTCCCGGTGGCCGTGTGGTTGCGGTTGACAACGAGACCACGCTTCCGGTGCTCCAGAGCGGTCTCCGCCGGTACGTTCGGGTGACCCTGCGGCCCGATACGCCTTAAGGCGCATCGAGCGATTGCGGTTGGGTTATTTCAAGCGGACGGTCCGCCAACCACTCCACTCGTATTCCGGACGGTCAATCTTCACACGAAAACGCGCGGGGTCGTAGGCCTTGATGTACGTATCCCAATAGGTCGGTCGGAAGTTCCGTACGATCTCCGGTACTTTGGTGCGCACATAGGTCATGAAATAGTAATCGCCCTCACCCAGTTCCAGTTCCAGGATGTAGGGCACGCCCTTTTTTCCATCCCAGGTAATATGGACGAGGCCTTGCGTCGATTCTGCCGTGAGTTCTTCACCCTCCAACGGGGTGAGCAACACCGGGGGATTCGTAACATCCGCAGGTATGGGCTTGGGGGGTAGTTTGAAATGGCCCCAGAACTTTTTCCAGGCCGTGACGCGATGGATCGGTTCCGTATATTTCGCTGTCTTGAAAAAGGCTAACTTCTCCTCTGCGGTGGCTTCAAAGTCCGCCAGCTTATCACGCAGTTCAACCACATGTTCCGGATAGGCATCGACGACGTTGGATTTTTCCTTCGGATCATTCTTCAAATCGTAGAGGCTGAATGTTTCCACGCCTTGATCAATGTCTTTAATCAGTTTCCAATCCGGGGTCCGTACGCCCCGCATGTAATGAGTAATGTTGTCTGGATCGTCCTCCTTATATCCCGAGTAGGAGGTCGCCACGACGGCGGTCCGATCTGTCCGGTTGGTTTCGGTCATCAGGGGGAGCAGGCTTTGCCCCTGCATGTAAGGGGGGATTTCCATGCCCAGCAGATCAAAGATGGTCGGCATGATGTCGATGGTCCGAACTTGTTCGCCGATGGCGACGCCCTTGGGGATGACACCCGGCAAATAGAATATGAGAGGCACATGGATGATCTCGTCGAACATTTGCGCACGCTTGGCCGTGGACGCATGGCCAATAAAACCATGCTCAAGCAATTCTTCGCCGTGATCCGCACAGAAGACAATCAGGGTCTTTTCGGCCAGGTCCAGTTGTTCGACTTTTTTCCACAGTTTCAAAAGGATGCTCTCGGCGCGGCGCACTTCGCCATCGTAAAGGGCGCGAATGGCCGGACCATCCTCCTCCGGCACAAAATTCACGTTACCGTAGACGCAGACCCCATTGTTCTTCACGTATTCGACGCGCTCGCGGGATTGTTCGTTGGGGATCAGGTCGTCCGTCCAGAATTGTTTCTTCGCCCATTCCTCGGGATTGTAAGGCAGGTGGGTGTTGAGCACATGGTACCAGAGAAAGAATTGTTTATCTTTGTTGTTTTCCAACCACACCAGGGGTTGAAGGATATCTTTGGGTCCACGATCCGCCTTGGCCACCAGCTCCGGCCCGGGAACCGGATTGACGTCGGTGGTAAATCCGAGGTGTGAATAGTTGATGTCAGCCTGATACCCCTGCATACGGGGTATGGCATAACCCGCATCCCGCAGCATTTCGAAGGGGGTATACCATTCAGGGGGCATATGTTTGTTGCGGGTGACGACCCCGTGCGTGAATGAACTCATGCCGGTGAACAGACTGTTCACGTTCTCGCTCGTCCAACATGACGAGGATATGCAACGGTCGAACTTAACCCCATGACGAGCCATCTTCGCCGTCGTTTCCGACGTCAGCTTATCATACCCGTATGCCTGGAGGTGTTTCGTATTCATGCTTTCGTAGGTCACGAACAGGATATTGTAAGGATGCTTAGCTTTCGGTGAATCCTTTCGATGCATCTTCTTTGGCGGCATAGCGCAATTCGTGAGGACGAGGGACAGCAGGATTCCAATGGTGAAATTACAGAAGATTCTTTGCATAGTAGTCGACGTCCGATTTGGGCTGTTGGATTTGGGCTATTCCTATATACTTTTCTTATGGCCCCCTGTAAATTTAAATTAAATCTATCCGCACTGGAGTACCTGCCGGAATGTCCATACGCACGACCCACCTGAAAGCCTTCTTGTATTTAGTCTGTTGCTCCCTCCTCCTGGGAGGCACTGCATCTGCAGCAGAAAAGATGCTGCTCGACTTTGAATCCGCCCGGGATGCAAACATCTGGGATGTGCAAAGCGGGGAGGCTGTCGGACTCTCTGAAGCCAGCCCATTGAATGGGAAACACGCTTTGCAGCTCTCACTGGACAGCCATATCAACACGTCCTTTCTTCCCCGGAACTGGAGTGGCTACGAGTGGTTAGAAATCACCTATTTAAATACACTGAAGACCCCGATCTCCCTGTATCTGGTGATCGCGGATGAGGCATGGTTGGAGAAAAAAGGTTACTGGAATCAATATAATAATTTTTTCCTGCTGGATGCCGGGGAGGGCATGCTGCGCATTCCTCTTCAAGAGTTGTTCCGTGGACAGAAAGATCGGAAAAATCTCGATATAAAATCCAACCTCGATCTGGCCTCGATTGTCCGGGTGGAGATGGAGTTTAAAGGTGACGCGGGGACGCTCTACCTCGATGACATAAAGCTCGTGAGTGGTGGTGCCGTGACACAAGCTTCGCCACCCGCAGTCACCCACGCTCCTGCAACAGCTCCTGCAACAGTTCCTGCAACAGTTCCTGCAACAGTTCCTGCAACAGCTCCTGCAACAGTTCCTGCACCCACCACGACACCAGCGGTTGCTGTAGCTGCACCGGCTCCTTCACCTGCTCCCGCGTATAATACCTGGGTGGGGTTTGAAAGTTTGCGTGATATTGGAATGTGGGAGGTGCGCACGGGTCCCAAGCCAGAGGCTGTATCCGAACACGTAACGGAAGGCACCAAGTCGCTTAAATGTTTTCCCGGTAACCTGCTTGCAACCCATGGCGTACCTCGCGACTGGCGGGGCTATCAGACTATGGAGTTTGATGTCTTCAACGCATGTGAAGTTGCCATTAAACTGGAGTTGTTAATTGGCGATGATGCATGGATCGGTGACCAGAACTATTGGAACCGTCATAACCGGGTGTTCGCCCTCGCTCCTGGGGCGAACCACATCGACATCGAAATGAACAATCTCTTTCGCGGCGAGGGAGGCGCACGAAATCGGGGTTCCATCCCGCGCAACCTGGATCTGGATCAGATTAACTTCATCAGTTTCAAATTCGAGGGAAAGTCCTCCTATGGAAATGTATACTTCGACAATATTCGTTTCCGCACACTCGGCGCTGTAGCGGCCAGCGCACCGGCAGCGCTCATTGCACCCGTGTCTGTATCACCTGCGCACGCTCCTGAGGCATCGGCGATGGCCGCTCCCGCCGCTATGCAGGCTGGTGTGGTGAATGGAGATACCATGATCATGGGCTTCGAGAGTGGAGGCGACATACACAAGTGGGAGGTTCGCCAGGGCAATTTGCCGGTAATCGATACCAAGCATGTGACCGAAGGATCAAAGAGCTTGCGGGTCCGCGGTGGCCACATCCTCGCGACGTTCAGCCTGCCACGCGATTGGACCCGCTACGAAGCCATGGAATTCGATATTTTTAACGAAGGCGATACCCTACATAAAATGGAGCTTGTCCTCGGCGACGATTCCTTCATGGCAAACCAGAACTATTGGAATCGCTTCAATGCCGTTTACATGCTGGTGCCTGGAGAGAACACGGTATCCATTCCCGTGAATGGCTTGTACCGGGGGGAGGCGGGTGCTCGAAATCGCGGAACGATTGCGCGGAACCTGGATACACAGCAGATCGCCTTCATGAGTATCACCTTTCATGGCCGGGGCAGGGGTGCTCCGTTGTTCATGGATCATCTGAGAATGGTTGGAGGCGCAGGAATGGGCTTACCCATGACGCCTGCTGTGGTTCCGTCGCCTGTCGTGCCATCGGCGGCAGTCGCTGTCCCCGTGGCTCAACCCGCTGCGGTGTATGCCCAACCAGTTGCAGTTCCTGCCGGAGATAAAATCCTGATGGGTTTTGAGTCCGCTGGAGATATCCATAAGTGGGAGGTCCGTCAGGGCCGCTTGCCCGTGCTGGATACCAAGCACGTCACCGAAGGGACTAAATCACTTCGCGTTCGCGGCGGGCACATTCTGGCGACGTTCAGTCTCCCGCGTGATTGGACACACCATGAAGCCTTCGAGTTCGACATCTTCAACGAAGCAGATACCCTGCACAAACTCGAGATCGTGATTGGCGATGACGCCTTCATGGCTGCCCAGGATTATTGGAACCGATTCAATTCGGTTTACATGCTGGTGCCCGGTGAAAACAAAATTTCGATTCCAGTCAGTGGCTTGTACCGCGGAGAAGCTGCTGCCCGGAACCGCGGCACCATCGGCCGGAACATTGACGCCAACGCAATTTCGTTCATGAGTTTGACCTTCCATGGCAAAGGTCGCGATGCGCCATTATTTATGGATAATGTACGACTGGCTGGTGGGGGTGGCGGATTTGCAGTACCTGCTCCGATAGCGCGGGCTCCCTTGCCCGTGCCTGCGCCGGTACCCGTTCCCGCCGCCCGTCCGGCTCAGCCCCCTCCGGTGGCGACGGCGGCGACAGGTGACAAGTTGCTGATGGGCTTCGAGAACGCAGGGGACATCCATAAATGGGAGATTCGTCAGGGCGTCTCACCAACCATCGCTACTTTGCATCCCACCGAAGGTGTCCACACCTTGAAGGTCCGTGGCGGCCACATCATGGCCAGCTTTAGTCTGCCGCGCGATTGGACGCCCTACGAAGCGCTGGAATTTGATATCTTCAACGAGGCGGATAAGTTGCACAAACTGGAGGTCGCGATTGGCGATGAAGCCTTCATGGCCGCCCAGGATTATTGGAATCGGTTTAATGCCGTGTTCATGCTCGTGCCTGGCGAAAACAAAATCTCCATTCCTGTCGGCGGCTTATATCGCGGTGAGGCCGCCGCCCGGAATCGCGGTACGATCGCACGAAATCTGGATGCTAATATGATAACCATGCTGACCATGACCTTCCATGGTAAGGGTCGCGACGCGCCTCTGTACATGGATAACATGCGGCTGATCGGTGGGGGTGGGGGACTCGCGATGGCTCCTGCCGTTGCTCCGGCTCCCGTTCACGCGGCGGTTGCCGTTCCGGTACCGGTAGCTCAGCCGCAGGCGTACACGGCCCCGGTTCCTCAAGCGGTTGCCGCACCGGCCGCCGCCGGGGATCGTTTGATCATGGGCTTCGAAAGCGCCGCGGATATCCACAAATGGGAAATTCGCCAGGGCCAGGCGCCGGTCATTGATACCAAGCATGTGGTCGAGGGGGAGAAAAGCTTGAGGGTGCGCGGCGGACATATCCTGGCCACCTTCAGTTTGCCACGGGACTGGACCCCGTATGAGGCGCTCGAATTCGACATCTTTAATGAAGCCGATAAGCTCCATAAACTGGAGCTCGCGGTCGGGGATGACGCCTTCATGGCCGATCAAAATTATTGGAACCGGTACAATGCGGTCTTCATGTTGGTGCCGGGTGAAAACACGATCTCCATTCCGGTGAGCGGCCTGTATCGGGGTGAAGCTGCAGCGCGCAATCGCGGCACTATCTCCCGGAACCTGGACGGCAACCAGATCAGCTTCATGAGCATGACGTTTCACGGAGCGGGTCGCGATGCGCCGTTGTTTATGGATAATCTGAGACTCAGTTCCGGGGGGAATCCCAATGCCGGTTTTGTCGCTCCACGCGCGCCCGCACCTCGTGTGGTCGCTGCACCTGCACCGGCCCCTGTGTCCGTGCCCATTTCTGTTGCACCTGCGCCGATCGTTTCATCGCCCGCTATTCCTGGCGCCCAGGCCGACCTGGGTTGGTATGGCTTCGAGGATCCGATCAGCAGCTTCACCAATCGATGGGAGGTGCGTGAGGGCAGCCTGCCGGAAATCGTTGCCGAACACGCTACGGATGGCGTTCACGCGCTAAAGGTCCTGCCCGGCAGCATGATTGCCACCAAAGAACTGCCCCGCGACTGGCGGCCTTATGAAGCTTTCGAATTCGACATCTTTAATGGCACCGATCAGTTGATCAAACTGGAGATGATCATCGGTGACAAGGCCTGGAGCGAGAAGATGGATTATTGGAACCGCCATAACGCCATTTACATGCTCGTGCCCGGACCCAACACGATCACGCTTCCGGTGGAAGGCCTGTATCGCGGTGAAGCGGCTGCGCGCAATCGGGATATCAAACGTAACATCGACGCCGATCAAATCGAATTTCTTTCCTTCTGGTTTCAGGGACCTGACAAGGCTGGACCCTTGTATCTCGATCACTGTCGCCTGGTTGCGGGCATGCAGGTTTCCACCGGTGTGCCCGGAGGGCCTTCCCTCAAACGCTTCTTTGATTTCGAATCTTTGCAGGATGCCGTTAAATGGGAGGTTAAAGTGGGCGAGCGCCCGACACAGGCGGCCGAGCATGCCACGAATGGCTCCAGCAGCCTGAAGATCCGACGCGGTGGACATATCGCGACGTCTGCCATGCCGAGGGATTGGAGTCGCTATCAGGTTATTGAGTTCGTTGTATTACAT
>JBLIND010000180.1:0-12435 GCA_047639095.1 Candidatus Omnitrophota bacterium
GAACGTAGCATGCGATCTGTCCTATCTGACCTACTCAAGCGATGCCAGCCTATCTGCTCTGGTAAGTTGGCCGTATCATGGAGCACCGCTCCGTTTTCCACCCTTTTCGAGCCCCGGCGGTAATATGGAGCGGTGCTCCATATTACCGGTGTCAGGGCAGTTGGTAGACGACTCGGTAGTGGCGGCGGGGAACGTCCATCGGATGCGGTCGCCCCACATCACCCTGATCGGTAAAAATCATAGGCTGGTCCGTTGGCACGGTGAGGCCACTCAGCAGGCGTTGCCAGTTGCTCACGGTGCTTGACCACTCGAGGTGTTGCACGCGTCCGGACAGGGCGGGGAAGTTGAACTCGGCCCTGCCATCCGGCAGGGTCCACACCTTCACGCGCGGCGCGCGTTCGTGATCGTCTTCGATGGGGCTCAGCTTGACGATGTATTCGTAGAGGTTGTTCAGCCCATCTTCATCGTAGTCTCCACTTCCGCCATGTGCGCCAAACGCATTCAAGGCCTGGAGGCCGTGTTGATTCTCCCAAACGTCGGGGAGGCCATCGCCATCTGTGTCGGTCGGCGCGCGGGGGAACATCCGCACGAGCTCGCTGTCCGACAAGGTCAGGCTGCCGCGTTCGTGAACCGCGCGCACATGATGAAGAAAATCAGGATCTCCGTTGTAGAGGTTGGGGAAGGTGAAGTCGAAACGGTGTTCGTTCAGGTTGTCCGGATGGCGCACCAGGGCATAGCGTGAGCGATCGATCGCCACCCCGCCGTCGGGTGATCCGCTGTCGACGTTTGCAATAAATACGGTGACTTCATCCAGGAATGCCTCGTCGGTCATGCCGGGAGAAACCAGGTCGTCGAGGAAGTACACCCGCATCTGCCAGCCTTCATCCACCACCTCGCCGGAGGTGTTGGGAATGCTGATGTTCCAGTTGATCGATGAGCCGGTGCCCACGGAGCGGATGACGGTGGTGTACCAGCCTTCGGTATCGCTGAGGCTGTTGTCGGCACTGCTGGAGGCTTCCTTGAAGCGGACCCGGATGTTCGCGCTACCCGTGTTCGGGATGTTTTTGTATTCGAATCGCCAGACCTGGGCCCAGCCGCTGTCCCGTTGAAACGTCCCCGAGCCTGAACGCGTGGCCTGCGCCCAGTTGTTCGTGCCATTGCCGTCGGTGGCCGAGTCGTTAGTCGGATCGAGGTCTTCGATGGTGTACCAGACCTCGCTCACGCTCGAATCCGCAAAGATTACCGATCCGTAGGTTGAACCTCCCAGGGTGTCGTTTTCCCGGGGAAAGGCGACCTCGCCGCTGGGGCGGTTTGCATCGTAGTAGAAGGTCTGCGTGCTGGTCTTGTAGATGGATGCACCGTCATACCGGCCCACGTAAGCCCGGCTGCGCAGAACGTGGTAGCCGTCGCTCAGGCCGGTCTGCATCAGCCCGTAGTCATTGTGCGGATGATGCGTAACGCTGGTGGCGTCAAAGTTGTCGATCTCGAAAAGGGTCTCCATCCGGCTGCCCGTGGTAATGTCGGTTTCGCTCCAGGGGAAACGACTGCCCGCAACGTTCTGGGCAGCACCAATCTTGTAGCGCAGGGTGGTGCCGTTCGGTTGTGCGGGCAGGGTGCCGCTCCACCATTCGGTGAACCCGGTCCCGTCGTGATCGCCATAAAACGCCCGGCTCATCTCAACCGCCAGGGTGTTTTCCTTCCCGGTTCCCGCCAGGCCCTCCGGGAAGCTCACACCATCCACGGTGTAATACAGGAAGATGCGATCGACCTCGCCACTGTAGGCGGCCTTGACCCAGCAGGTGATCGGCTGATCGGTCGCATTTTCCGGGGTGGGGGAGAATTGGGGTTCGGGAATGGCCTGCTGGTTGTCGCCGGCCGGGTCGTGATACACCCAGTTTGCCGTGTCCTGCGAGGAGGTGGGTCCATTGCCCAGGTTGCTGGTCGAACCGGCCGTGCCGATGACCACCTCATAGCTTTCGGCTCCGATGGAACCGATGACGTTGCGCGAAATATCCGCCGCGGCAAATTTTTCGTTCACCCGATGCACAAAGCGCATTTGTTCGTACCCGAGGTAGCTGTCCGTGGAGGACTGCCGGACCGCATCGTTGTTGAAATCGCCATCGCCCTGGTCGTCGAACAAATCGCCGTTGATCCCAGGGGGGAAGTCGCGGAGATCGCCGGTCGTGGGGCCGATGCCCATGTGCGAGTTAAGGTTGACCCCGCCATCGAGTTGGAGCCGGATGTTCTCGGCCGATCCATCTGCACGCGCAACGAAGCGGAGGTCGCTGCCGTCGGTCACCCGCGGAATCCAACGCGTGTAACTGTAATCGGTGGGATCGCTGTCCGCCAGTCCGTAGGGATTAAAGGCCGGATCGCCATCCGGACCGTCTTTGCGCACGTGCGCCATGTAGCCCGCCCGCACGCCGCCCTGATAGATCTCGATGGGTTGACGTTCCGCGGTGAGGCTGCTGCCCCAGGCCGCGGGCATTTCGGGCGCTCGCCAGCCAAAGGCATAGTAGCCCCCGGAGGGGACGCCTACGGTGGCGCCGCCGGTATCGCGGATGGTTCCGTCACCTTGAACGACCACATAGAAGGGCCCGCCATGCGGTGAATAATTTTTCAGACGTGTGCCCGAAGGAAACGACGTCTGTACATCGGGGCGGTGATGAAACCCGCCGAGGTAATTCCGCGCCATCAGGTATAAGAGGGTGGCCCCATTCCAATTACCATTGCTCTGGGCGTTCTCCCGGTTGTCGATGCGCTCGTAGGCGAGAAAATCCTGATCGCTCCAGCGCGCGACCTGGTATCCGCGAGCGAGATCGCGGGCGACGCCGAGGGCACCGGTCACGTACGTGTCCCCGAATTGACCCAGAAAGGGTATGGCGGAAGGCTTGGGGAAATAATCGGGCTCGCCAGCCTGGTGGTACCCGTCGGTATAAACGATGGGCAGGCCCTCGCGCAGGATCATCCAGGGGTGTGCACTGGCGCGGTCGGTCCCGAAGAGAAAGTCGTTGTCGTGACTCATGATGTAACTCATCGAGACGGAGGAGTTGGCGTTGTAATGCCCGTAACCCGGATGGTCCATGCCGTTCAGGTTGCTGCCGATCGTGGATTTCACCAGATTGAGCAGACCGTCGGCCGCAATCCGCATACCCGCGTTCAGGTAGCCCGCTTCGCCCGGAGGACCCCCGAGATGTTCACCGAAGACCATGGCATCATCCCAGGCTTGGAACTCCGGATTGAAGACGGTGTCGCGGTGATTACTCCAGTCGGTAAAGCCGCGCGCGAGATTGAAGTGCTCCTGGAGGGCTCCGGTATACCCCCAGTTGACGGAATCCTTATCCGCACCATCCTGCTTGCCGAAAAAATAATCGGGCACGTGTTTCACCGCGTCGAGTCGAAAGCCATCGGGGCGGACCTCCTGGACAAACCAGCGCAACGCACGCAGCAGCATGCCGTTCACATCTTCCGGCACCGGGTCGCCCATGTTGTAGATGCCGTCGCCGTACCCCCAGGCGGCGGTCAGACGCCAGGGTACGCTTGGATCGACACCGGTATCGACGAAGACTTCGCTGTCCTCGCCGAGATCGTGTTGACCGTTGCTGTTGAGATCATCCCAGTCAAAGCGCCCGTTGCCCTCGCCGAGGTCCTGCGTGTCAGGCGTACCATCCAGGCCGTCGTCGAGATAGGTTTCGCGATCGGCGAAGGGGTGGACAACCCCGCCGGCCTGGTTGGTCATGGCGGCGAGGCCGAGATCCGGATACCAGGCGGTCTTGCCCGGGTGGCGAATACCAGAATATTTCGCGTGCGTGGCACCTTCCAGTAGACCGTTGGGGTCGAACGACGCATTGTCCCCGCTCTCCTGTGCAATGTCCCAGGCGAAAGGGTTTCGATTGAGGACTTCCCATTCGTTGTTCCAGTCGGGCCAGTCTGCAAATTTCTGCCAGCCGCTGCCGTTCCAGCCGATGTGAAAGTCTTCCGGTACAAAGCCGGGGATGTTGGGGAAGAGCTCGCCGGCACCGGTGCTGGGGTCCAGGCCGCCCGCGTTGTGCGCCATCACGTTGTCGAAGAAGACCCGGATGCCAAAGCGGTGCGCGACGTCCATGAGACGCAGGAGCTCTTGCTTCGTTCCGTACTTCGTCGGCAGACTGCCCGATTGATCGATGTCGCCGAGGTCGAAACGGTCAAAGGTGTCGAAGCCAACCGAATACGCGCCGGCACCTGCCTTAAACGGCGGCGGCAACCAGAGCGCGGTATAGCCGGCTTCGGCGAGCTCCGGCATGCGGCGTTCGATTTCACTCCAGGAGGTGTTGAAATACTGTAGGATGACCTCGGCCCGGCCCAGATGGGGCACCGCGATCAGGAGCAGGAGCAGGCTGAGAATTCGGGCGTTTTTGTAAAGTTTTCGCATATTTCTCTTAGATTACCCGGAAAGGGGTGGCTTGTACTCTTTAGTAGTCGTGAAAAGCGCGATTTGACACAGGATTTTATCACCTAAAATGGGGCGGCTCGGTTTGAATCCAATAGCATATTCGCGTGCGAGGCCGTTTTATACGGGGATTGCAAAGTCGCAGGGAGATCCCTACAACCTTCGCACCATGATACCACGAATTAAACTGGCTGAGGCCGAGACGAGCGACGGCGCGATCATGTCGCTGTATGAACACGACGGCGAATACGCGATTTTTCACGCAGGCCACGAGCTGATGATCTCCCGAGCGAGTGCCTCCGAGCGTTTGCTCGGCACCCAGGGCATCGCCAAGCTGAAGAAAAACCAACCCGCGCATGTGTTGATTGGTGGCTTGGGCCTGGGCTTTACCCTGCGCAGCGTGCTGGATGCTGTCGGGCCGGATGTGCTGGTCGATGTGGCTGAATTGATGCCCGAGGTGGTGCACTGGAATCGTGAGTATATGTATGACTTGAACGGCGCTTGTTTGGACGACCCGCGCGTGACGGTGCTTACCGAAGACGTGACGTATCTGATTCTCGATGCAGAGCCGGGTACCTACGATGTGATTCTGCTGGATATTGATAACGGTCCGGACGGCATGGTTGCCGCGAACAACACCCAGTTGTATACGAAGGCGGGGCTTCACACGATTCGCGTCGCGTTAAAAACTGGCGGACGCGCCGTGTTCTGGTCCGCGGGAACCGATAAGAAGTTCGAGGCCCGGCTGGCGAAGATCGGTTTCAAGGTCACTGTGGTCCCCGCGAAAATTCACGAAGGATCCCGGCAGGCCCCGTATCGCTTGTACGTGGCCGACTACCGTTAGCCGTACACCCCGAATCCTTCGGGGTCGTAACCATGCCCGAAAGATTCGGGCCGTACTGTTTGACCCCGACGGTGCATCATCGCACACTCCCGCATGAGCTTGAACTATGAGGAACTCGATTTTCGCACGACGCCGATCGGGGATCTCATGTTGCGCCGGCGCCGCATGCCGCAGTTTGGTGATACCGATATCTACGAGGTCAAACTGGGTGAACACTTTCTCATGACGAGCCTGTTTCATGAAGCGGAACACCAGTTGGCCAAGCTCGGTCTCGCAGCGATCGATCGTGGCGATCTCGACGTGGTCGTCGGCGGGTTGGGCTTGGGCTATACCGCGGTTTCCGCACTCGAAGACCCGCGCGTGTCGTCTCTCGTCGTGGTCGATTATCTGGAGGCGGTGATCGAATGGCATCAGCAGGAGCTCGTCCCGCTGGGTCGGACGATGAGTGAAGATCCGCGTTGCCGCTACGTGCATGCCGACTTCTTTGCGCTCGCACGTGACGAAGCGAACAGTTTCGATCCCGAGCATCCCGACAAAAAGCACGACGTGATCCTGCTGGATATTGATCACACGCCCACGCATGTACTGCATCAGACCAACACCCACTTTTATTCCGAAGCGGGCCTGCGCGAATGCGCCCGGCATTTAAAACCCGGTGGCATTTTTGCCCTCTGGGCTGATGGAGCACCTGAGGCGTACTTTACTGAGCACCTGGCCAAGGTGTTTGCCTCCGCCGAGGCGCATACCATCACTTTCGACAATCCGATTACCGGCGGACAGTCGGTCGGTGCGGTGTACGTCGCTCGGGGAGCTGCGTGATTCCTGACGCTACGCGTGTCTGAATCAGGCGGACTTCCTTTTCTTCGGCTTGGGGGCCTCGAGCGGCTTGTCCAGGTCGAGGGGGTCGCCGTTGATGGGTTGCCAGGCTTTCATTTTCTTCATCATCTTCGCGATGCGCTGGGCGTGTTCAGGGCTGTCGGCGAGGTCCTTGGTTTCCAGGGGGTCCTTGCCCAGGTTGTACAGTCGATGCTTCTGGATCTTCGGGTAGTAGATCAGCTTCCAGTTGTCGACGGTGAGCTGGCGTTGCAGCATGGTGTAGGCCCCGTAGATCGAATCGTAGTTCTGCTTCTTCTCGCCTTTGATCATCGGGAGGACGCTGTGGAACTGCACGTAGTCGGGTATGGGCGCGCCCGCGAGCTCGAGCGTGGTGGGCATGACGTCCTGCAGGTAAATGGCGCCGTCGATGCTTTTGTCTGCGGGGACATTCGGGCCGACGATGATCCAGGGTACGCGAATGCTGTGATCGTACATGTTCTGTTTGCCGAGGAAGCCGTGATGGCCGCAGCCGAGTCCGTGGTCGGCGCTGAACACGATGTAGGTGTTGTCCGCCTTACCGGATTTTTCCAGGCCATCGAGGATGAGCCCGATCTGGGCATCCATGTGGGTGATGAGCGCGTAGTACTCAAGGCGGTTGACCTTCACCGCATATTCCGTGCGCGGGAAGGGGGCGAGGTTTTCATCGCGTAGACTGGCGCTGCAGCCGATATCATCCTTGTACGGATAGGCGGCGAGGAAGGGCATGGGCACCTTCATATTTTCGACGGGGTACATGTCGATGTATTCCTTGGGCGCCTGACGCGGATCGTGCGGGGCGTTAAATGCGATGTACATGAAGAAGGGATTGGTGGCGCGCTTGGCCTGGTCGAGAAAGCTCAGGGCATCGTTGCGCACGACTTCACTCCAGTGCGTGCCACCTTCCCAGAAACCGCCGAATTTGGGGTCGGAAGGATCCCAGACATCGGGCTGGCCTTCGATCGGGCGTTTGTAGCCTTCCTTGGTCTGCTTTGGCATGCCGCCGCGGACGTTTTCGGCCCGGGTGAAAATCTTTTTGGTGTCGGCGCGGACATGCCACTTGCCCGTGAAGTAGGTGTCGTAGCCCGCTTGGTTCATCAGCTGCGACCACATCTTGCCGTCGGCCTGCCACTGCTTGAGTTCGCCTTCAACCTTCTGGGCGTGCCAGAGGAAAACGCCGGTGTTCAGCATGGTTCGACTCGCCACACAGACTGCGCCGTGATAGCCGCCCATATTGTAGGCGTGCGTGAAGCTCATCCCGCGCTTGACCAGCTTGTCGATGCTGGGCGTTTTGATTTCCGTATTTCCGTGAGCGGCGATGGTGTCGTAGGCCATGTCATCCGCGAAGATGAAAAGGAAGTTCGGCTTTTCCGCGCGGGCAGTTAGCAGGTTCGTTGCGAGCAGGGCGGTGATCAGGAATCGGATTATCATAGTACACGTCCTCGGGTTGATGATTGGGTACGGAGGTTTTAGTGAAAAATGGACGGAGATGGCTAGGGTAAAGTAGACCCTTTGCTTACCAACGTTGCTGGATACTGGCGGTAAAGCCGCGTGGCGCCCCGGTGAAGATGCGGCCGTTGCCATCTTTGCGGGTAGCGACCGCTTCATCGAAGAGGTTGTTGATTCTCACCGCAATGAGTAGGTCGGGCCGGAGTTGCCAGTTGGCCAGGAGGTCCATCGTCCATGCGGACGCCAACTCGCGCTCGTTGAGATCGTCTTCGAAGACGCGGCTGAATCCCCGGGCGAGCAGTCCAGTGTGCAGGTGCGGATGCGCCTTCCACCAGGCGAGCAGGGTGCCCTGATGAGCCGGCGTCTGAACGAGAGTCTTACCCGACAGCCCGGGATGATGATCGACTTCGCTGTCGGTGAAGAGGTAGGCCGATTCCACGTGCAGGGTTTCGTTGATGCGCCACTGGCCTTCGCATTCGATACCCGCGGTGTGCGCCCGATCCAGGTTCTCGCGTTGGCGCCCGCTGCCGCCGGCGGGAATGAATCCCCACGGCGCGACGTTAGCGGGGCCTTCGACCTGGCTGACGTTCGCAACGAGCTCGTCGATGCGGTTGTAAAACACGGATGCGCGCACCTGGTAGTCCGGATCGCGCCGCCAGTGAAGCCCGCTTTCCAGTCCGTAGATCCGTTCGGGTTCCAGCGCCTCGTTGGCAACGGTGATGTCGTTGCCGACGCGAAACGGACGGTAAAACTCATTGAGCGTCGGCAGGCGGGTGCCGGTGAACATCGCGTTGTGCCAGGTGAATACGGCGATAGGGCGGGTGGCCGTGAAACGCAGCGCCGGTTCGATGGATTCCTGATCGGCAAAGGCTTCGTTGGCGATGGTTGCGCCACCGGCGATCGCGTTCACCCGTTCGTGGCCGTTTTCGCTGCGATACAGGTCCAGTCGGGCGTTGCTTTCCAGTCGCCAGGTCTCGCCCTGCCAGGTATCCATAGCCACGAGTCCGGCGAGGATTTGTTCACCTCCTGCTTCGCGTTCGCGGGTGAAGCCGTCGCCGAGATTGCGGAAGCGTTCATGGGTGGCCCCATCGAGCCAGCGGGTATCCGCGCCTACTTGCAGGGTATGTGGACCCCGCTCCCATTGCGTGCGCTGCACGAGGCCCCAGGCGGTGCCGGGGACATGATATTGATCCAGCACGGCTTGCTCGGAGGTGCGCGAGTCATCGACGCGGGTCAGGACGTTCTCGAAGGTGCGATCCTGGTGGTAAACTGACCAGCGAGTATGCTCGGTATCCAGTCGGACATGCAGGTCGTAGCCCTCGGTGGTGTTGCGAGAGAGGCGAGTGCCATTCTGGCGATCTTCCTCGAAGCCATCGAGGCTGATGCGGAGTCGGCGGGTTCCGATGCGGGTGTCCGAGCGCAGGCTCAGACTGTTCAGGGAAAAGCCTGCCCGTGTATCGACGGGTCCGCGTTCGCCCTTTGGGAGAAGTTGATAGCCCGGCGCATCGACGGTTCGGACTTCGGTTCGGAGGGTGGTCGTTGCTGAAAGGTCATGCGAAGCGTAGAGCCCGGCATCGTAGTCAACGAAGGATCCGGTCGTGAAGGCCACCTGATTTTGCTCACTCGGTGTCAGCGAGATCGTGCCGCCGAGGGTGGGCCAGCCATCCGACGAGACGCCGCCATCCCGACTCGTGTGGATGGCGCCCAGCGAAAGCGCTGGCCAGCGTGTCCAGGGCACCCAGCCGCCAAAGGGGTCATTCATGGGGATGCCGTCACGGAGTACGAGGGTCCGTCCGGCCGCATTTGCCCCGGTGTTGCGGAGGCTGATGCCCTGGGTGGTGGGATGGGCGGCTACCGCATCAAGCCGACGAAAGAGCCGGGTGCCGGGCTGAAGCGCGAGGGTTTCGTCCAGGGTGAGAAAGCTCGTTCGCAAGGGCGAGTTTGTCGAGAGCGTGGATTGATTCGTGGCGGGTGCCGTGGCTTGGAGGAGGGTGGTAGGCAGGGTCTGCTCCGCGTAGCTCTGCATCACCAGCGGCATCAATAATATCCATCGAATATCCATTAGGGAGGTTTACGTGTTTTGGTAAAAGTTGGATAGGTAAAAGGATATGCATCGGAAGCTTTAGCGACCAACGCATGTCCGTTACCTGTCCCCCGGGACCAACGTGGCCAGTGGGGGACAGGTAACGCCAAGCGCCTCGTCCCTCGTCGCAAGGCTTTTACCTGTCCTACATTCCACTCCGCTGACGCGGACTCAGCCACTCCGAGGCCTTGGCCTTATTCGTACGGGCAAAAGCATTCAACTTGGTCCGCTGCATGGCGGTAACGCCCAGGGCATCAAAGGGCGTTCCCCTGAGCTGGACCTTCTGCTCACTCGCGCGGGCCGTTTTGTATTCCTTCAGGTTGAGTATTCCTGTATCCAACCGTTGCTTTTTCGCGACGGTTAGATCCTCCGCATCCGGCACATACACTTTCTGCGCGCACTTCACCTCCGCGGCTTTTTTCACCAGCGTTTCCAAGGCCAGTTGATCCTGATGATATTTCACCAGCGTAACCTCGCGGCCTTCCAGCCATCCGGCTTCGGTTGCGATGACCCCATCGATCGCGCCCAGCTTCAGCTCGCCGGTGTAATAACAGAACATCGCAAAGGCGACCACCTTGTGCCGGGCGGTGTCGGTTTCGAGCACGAGGTTTGAGAGATACGCCGGCACCGGCCGTTTTGCCGTCTCCAGCGTTTCCACCAAGCGGGCCGCGAGGGCCCCGGTGGTCCACACCTGATCCTTGCGCGGAATAATATCCTGGCCGTCGCTGTCCAGGAAACGCATCACCTGGTAGTTCCAGGCAGGTTCCTTAAACGCCTTGAGAAGCTCCGCATCTTTACCGCCGCGGTTGTTGTAAATGAGCACCGGGTTGAAGTTGGATTCGATCGCTTCGACGATGAGCGGATGGCTCATGACTTCCCGGCCGAATTTCTGACAACCCGCACAGCCCGGAACCTCCTGGAAAAAGGCGAGCACGGGTTTGCCCGTCTTTTTCGCGTCATGTTTGGCGGCGTCGAGGTCCCGCTGCCAGTTGACGATTCCAACCTCGATCGGAGCAGGTTTTTCGGCGGCGAGAAGGGGGGAGGTGGTGAGGAGGAGGGCGGCGATCAGCTTCATGTTGAGTAGGTCTGGTTTAGCCGATCGAGCTTACACATGCGTACAGGATTTGTTGCCCCTTTTGCGTGTGTACGATTCGGCTGGAAGCCAAATCCTTCGACACGGGCTTGGAAGCCCATGCTCCAAGAAGGGCTTTAGCCCTTCTTGGGGATCAATCGCATGACCGGGCGCGCACGTCCGGGAGAGGTGCGGCTGTACCAGCGTGAATGCCAGATGGCTTTCCATTCATCATAGGTCATCAGCCGAATGCCGGGATGCGGTTGGGCGGGATCGTGGAGGATCAGGATTCGGTTTTCTTCATCGTACCCGGTCGCCAGCATGGTGTGCCCGGAGAGAGTCGCTTCGTTTTCCGGCCAGATGACATCGACGATGACCACCCGCCCGGCATCGAGATCACTCCGTAAAGCTTTCATGCCGGTGTCAAAGCCGGCATCGGTATCCGGCCAGGTGTGAAGCTCCACCGAAAGTCCCTGCTTTTTGAGTACGGTGAGAATCGCATTCCAGTCGGTCCCGGTGCCGAAGGGGCTGTTCGGGCACTGACGTTTAATCTCGAAGGGATGGATCGGTTTCCCCCAGGCTGCGGCCGCCATGGCGCAGGCGGTTGGACCGCAGAGGTTGTATCCCTGGTGCAAGTGCTCAAGGGGAATGTTGGCGAATCGCCCCGGTTGATTCTTTTTCGTCAGGAGCTCCCGGTGATAGTGCAGCGCAGACGGGTCGCCGCTTTTTTCCCAGATCGCGAGAGCCTCTTCGCGATCGGTTTTTCCTGCCAGGCCGTGCCAGAGCATATGTGCGAGCAGGCTGGAGCTCTTTTGTCCATTGATCGCCGCGCCCTTTTCCAGCCAGGCGCGTGCGCGTTTCCAATCCGGTGTTTCCGAGCAGCCGGGCAGCCAGCGTTGGGCCAGGCTGATGGCGGCGTAGTCGCTGCCGGCGGCGAGGGCCTGTTCCCAGAGTTTCACGGCCTGTTCGGGGTCGCGGGGAACCCCTTCAGCGCGCTCGTAGCAGTTGCCGAGGTTGTTGAGGCCCCAGTGGTTGCCTTGGTCGGCAGATTTGCGAAACCAGCGGAGGGCGGCTTCCTGGTCCTGCTCGACGCCTGTTCCTCGGAGGAGCATGAAGCCGAGGTTGTCCTGTCCGCGTGGGTTGCCCTGGGCGGCGGACTTGCGGAACCATTCGACGGCCCGTTCCGGGTCGAGGGGGACACCTTTGCCGTCGCGATAGGCGATGCCGAGCTTTACCTGGGCTTCTGTGTCGCCGGCTTCGGCTTGTTTTTGGAGTTCGGGGTTGGCGTGGGTGAGGGTCGCGAGAAGGAGAAAAATATGGAGTGCGGGAACTTGTTCCCGCTTTGGTTTAGCCAACTTGTTGGCCGGTTGCCTCGCAACAAGTTGCTTCGGTGAAAACGGGAACAAGTTCCCGCACTCCAAAAGCTTCCTCATCAGTGATAACAATAGCATGCGGTCTCTCCCAGGTGGATTTTCTGGCTGCACTCCAGCTCATAGCCCATGGCGTCGATCATCTTCGTCGGTTGAAACGGCAAGTCGACCGGGGCTTTGTTGTGTTCGGCGTAGCCAATGGTGAAATCATCGAAGGTGTACAGATGAACACCCGGTGCCGGTGACGTCTTCGATTGAAACGTTTGTCCGGCGGTCAGTTTTAGAAATGTTTTCATCATGTGAAAGGCGGGTCGTGGTCGCCACGCATTCGTTCCG
>JBLIND010000181.1:0-12426 GCA_047639095.1 Candidatus Omnitrophota bacterium
CAGATGCTCGGCCGTTTTTTCCGCGCTGAAGGTAAAGCCATGATCCTTCGGTACGTCCGCACGCGCCGCGGCAAACAGCGGGGCCCAGGTGTCATCCGCAGCGGGTGCTTCCGCTTTCACCGGCAACTCCAGGGTCAGATCCGCCTTGCCCGGAATGCACTGCACCTTGCACTCCAGCCAGTTCACGTTGGCTTTCAAGCGTACCGAGGTGGCCTCGATCTTCGCGGGAGGCGTGATCTGGGTCAGGACAACGTTCTCCCCTTCGTAGCCGATGGTGATATATCCATCGGTGTCATACACATGAGGGGTGGGCCAGTGAATGCCTGAGGCCGTAAACCCAGCTGGCAAGTCCCAGTCGATCGTCGTTGGATTTCCGGTGCCGGCAAAACGCCAGTACGTGTGCCAGTCCGTATCGCGCTTCATCCGCAGGCCCACCCAGAATGGCACTCCCGGCTGGATCGCCGCCTGCTCGGCGACCAGCTCGGCCTCCGCGTGCTGACTGCGTTGAACATCTGCGAAGCCGCTGAGGACCAGGCATAAAGAAATCAAACTGAATAGGTATCTCATGATGTTTACTTAGACGACCAACCGTCCAATTTCTTTCAACTATGACAATTCTTTTACAATCGTGGCGTGCGGCCGCTTGCTGCCGACTTCCCCCTGAGCCGCTTGCTGCGGTAAAGCCACCCTGTTAGTGCTCTTCCGTCAGGGTGATCGTCGCCATCTTCTTTTTGGCATCCAGGTTTTGGTTGATCTCCTCCACATCGACCGCTGCCGATTTCAAACCGCCCTCCGGCACGTCCGCGCCCGCCATCCAGAGCATGGTGTTCAGGATCAAATTCCGCTGCTGATCGTTCGCCCAATTTTTATGGAAGTGGCCCCCGGTAAACCCGACGCCACGCCCGCCATCTTCGCGTTCCACCGCCCACATCACGGTTTCCATGCGCCCGGAAGCCTTCACGACGTGCTCTTTCGGTCCGCGCGGCGAGCTGGTCGATCCCGAACGGTCTTCGTTATTCGGCCGGGCCTGCAGGATGCGGATGATCTGCGATTCGTCTTTGCGAAAACGCATGTTGTAATACCATTCGTCCGTCGCCTGCCAGGGCTTGACCCCGGCGGTCATCGGCTTGTCCGCGAGCCTTGTATCTTTCAGCAGCCAGTGTGGATTGATCGACCAACCGGACTCGTAATATCCACCGATCCACTTTTTCCAGTGCTCGCCGGGCTCGCCCGCCGGTACTTCCACCGCGTAATGCATGCACATCAGACCGACGCCCTTGTCCATTAATGCATCGATGGTCTTGAGATGGGGGATAAAGGGATGGCCTCCGCCTCCATCGGAATACATCACGATCCCGTCGACATTGTCGAAGGCCGTAGGATCTTTCGGCCAGCCCCTGTCGTGGTAATTCGCGGCGATCACCGCGTCCACGCTCTTCAGGCGTTTGGCCAACAATTTGATACCGGCATTGTGTTCATGATCACCGGAGCGGTGACTCGGCGCGCCCGCGACCAGCACGAGTTTTTTTCGGTCCGTGAGTTTCGTGCGCTTGAGCTCGATGTCCTTGAACTGCACCTTCATCGGTGGTCCGGAATGGATCTGCAAAGCCAGCTTCCCCTGAAGGTCGCGCTCGCTCGTCTGGTTGTCGATCACTTCCGCCGTAGTGTGGCCGTTGATCTTCAGCGTGATGTGCGAACCCTGTGCAATGATGTGATATTCGTTCCAACCTTCGAGGTCGACCTTCTCCAGCAAGGTTTTCGCATCCGCAATCTGTTCCGAGGTCCGCGCGCCCGCGTCGTCGAGTGTGGTTTTCTGGCCGCGTCCGGCGAGGAGCCTGCGACTCGTGTGTTCGTCGTACAGCGCACCCAGCCATTGACCTGCGCGATCCATGTCGCACTGATATCCACTCGCATGACCGTCCTCGGCGATGTGACTGCGGATCTGAATCCCGGAGTTGGCATTCGGTTGACCCTGAATACGGAACTTCAACTTGAGCTCGAAGTCGTCGAGCTCCCCCAGCTGCCAGACCAGGAACTGATTCTGCTTGCAGGGAATGGCATCGCTCGAGGTCGCGGTGATCGCGCCGTCCTCGATGGACCAGTAACGCATGTCCGGCGCGCTCCAGCCTTCGAGGGTTTTCCCGTCAAAGAGCGGGCGGAATTCGCCTGCGAGGAGCAGGCCGGGTATCAGGCAGAGACAATAGATGAAGCGATTTTTCATATGTTTTTCCGGGTTGGGTCATACGCGATTCAAGGCGAGCTTACAAAGGCGACGCGCTGAATGTTTGTTATGCGGGTTCATATCGTGAAGGGTCCAAACCGGACCCACGGATCAATCATACGTAGCACTCGGGGATGGGCAATAAGAAATTCCCAAATGCCAGGCCATCGGCTACACTTTCGGCATGCAGCAAAAAGAGGTATGGACATGGGTAGGCGGTGTGGTGCTGTACTTCGCCCTGCTGGTTGGTCTGGGATTCCTCTACCATGAGGTGCAAATCGGCGGGAGGCTGGCCGCTAGACAAGCCGGGTTTAATACCTTTTACCAATTTGCCTTCGCCGACATGACACAGGCGATGGAGGCGTATAAGGCCGATTACGGACGTTATCCACCGGAGGAGATCTGGGTTGAAGAGCTCCACGCGGGCGTTGTCGATGTCGAGTTGGAGGTGAACACCAACCGGACCCAATATATTACGATGGCCGCCGTAGTGGATCCCTGGGGCAACCCATACCAGGCCATCTTTCCCGCCAATCTGCAGGAATCGGTTCGCTTCTACTCGATGGGCGCGGATGGCATTACCTTATCTGAAGGGGACGATCTCGACGATTTTAACAGCTGGAATTCCAGCCCCTTGCCGGTCGTCGCCGCCAATGGCGGCCAGATCCTTGTCGCCACACCGGAGCAGGCTTCCCTCACCAACTCCGTGACGTATACCAATGGTGTACCCACCACCCTCGCCACCCCGCCTGCTCCTCAAATTCCCGTGGTGGGCAATGATCGCTTCCTGCAATGGCTGTTCATCTTTCTCACCCCGATCGCGCTCTTCTGGCCCGTCCTCGTCCTCCATAAACGTTCCCGTCGCAAGCGCGAGGCCATCCTGGCCCAACTCGAAGCCGAGCGCCTCTCCCGCGTCTATCCCTCCGATTCCTGACAGCCTTTTGAAAATTGCACCCCACCAAGAACCACCTAAGTACGCCCAAAAAACCAACTAAGTACGGCACCCATCCGCATGCATCCGCCGTTCACTCTATCCCCAGCCTGTTAAACTTGCCTTTCACCCCGGAACGGCTAGGTTCCCCGCTTTATTCGGAATATTCATGAGAGTTTTATCAGGTATACAGCCTTCCGGTAAGTTGCACATTGGCAACTACTTCGGGATGATGAAGCCCGCGTTGGCCTTGCAGGGGGACAACGAGGTGTTTCTGTTCATCGCCAATTATCACGCCCTGACCTCCATCGGGGATGCGGAGGAACTGCGTCAACACACCATCGATGTTGCTCTCGACCTGCTCGCCTGCGGCCTGGAGCCGGAAAAGACCGTCCTCTACCGCCAGAGCGCGATTCCCGAGGTCAACGAACTCGCCTGGATGCTTTCCACCATCACCCCGATGGGCTTGCTCGAACGGGGCCACAGCTTCAAGGACAAGACCGCCAAGGGCATCGCCTCCAACCACGCGCTCTTCGCCTATCCCGTTCTCATGGCCGCCGACATTCTCATCGTCAATTCGGACATCGTTCCCGTCGGAAAGGACCAGAAACAGCACCTGGAAATGACCCGCGACATCGCACAGAAGTTCAACAACCGCTTCGGCGAGGTCTTCAAACTCCCCGAGCCGCAGATCAAGGACGACGTGGCGGTTGTCCCGGGCATCGATGGGGAAAAGATGTCCAAGTCCTACAACAACACCATCGATATTTTTGGCGAGTCGCTCAAGAAAACCCGCAAGCAGATCATGTCCGTGATCACCGACAGCAAGCAGCTCGAGGACCCCAAGGACCCCGATACCTGCAATGTCTTCGCCCTCTACAAGCTCTTTGCCGACGAGGCGCAAATCCAGGAAATGCGCGCGAACTATACCGGTGGCAACTACGGCTACGGGCACGCGAAAAAAGCCCTGGCTGAATTATTCGAGACCTATTTCGAACCCATGCGCGCCCGGCGCGAGGAGCTTGAGCAGCATGTGGATTATGTGGAGGACGTCCTCCGTAAAGGCGCCGATCGCGCCCGCGAAGAAACCGCCAAGGTGATGTCTTCCGCCCGCCAAGCCATGGGATTGACCTGATTGATGGATAACCAAGACGACTACTCCATTCGCCTCGATGTGTTTGAAGGCCCACTCGACCTCTTGCTCTACCTGATCAAGAAGGACGAAGTCGATATCTACGATATCCCCATCGTTTCCATCACCACCCAGTACAACGACTACCTCGACATGATGAAGATGTTGGATCTCAACATCGCCGGCGAATTCATCGTCATGTCCGCTACCCTCATGATGATCAAGAGCCGGATGATGCTCCCGGTCGATGAGCGCCCCGAGGTGGAAGAGGAAGAGGACGATCCGCGCATCGACCTCGTACGTCAGCTGGTCGAATACAAAAAATTCAAAGACGCCTCCCTCCACCTGGAATACCTCGAAGTCGCCCAGCAGAACATTTTCTTCCGCGAAGGCGAGCACGTCGAGCTCGGGGCTGAACCCGAACGCAAGCTCGTCGATGTCAGCATCTTCGATCTGCTCTCCACCTTTACTGAAATCCTCCAGCGAGTGCAGAAGGAAGAGCTTCGGGAGATCTTTATCGAGAAGTTCACCGTCGCCGAAAAGATCGACTACCTGCTGAGTTCGATTAAAGGTGGCAACAAGCTCTCCATGAAGGGCATGTTCGTTAACATGAACTCCCGAACCGAGATTGTGTGCACCTTCCTGGCCATTTTGGAGTTGATTCGCCTCAAACACATCCGTGTGGTACAGGAACAAGAGTATTTTGGTGACATTTTGATTATTCAATCCGATGTCGAAGAAGATATTATCGAGACGATTTAACGCTGTGCGACCATGAGTGAAACCGAAGTACTTCCCGAAGTGAAAGAAATTGTTGGCGCCATGCTCTTTGCCGCCAAGGAACCCTTGACCGTGCGTCAGATGCGAGCGACCTTCCCTCGCACCGCAGCAAACTTCGGCGGCTTTACCGAACAGTTCAGTCAGGTCAAAGATGCAGACATCAAGCAAGCTGTCGCGGAATTAAAAGAGGCCTACGCCAAGGCCAAGCTCGGCGTGACCATTGTTGAAGTCGCTCAGGGCTATCGCCTCCAGAACGAAAAACACGTCGGCGCCTGGATTCGCGAGCTGCTGGAAAAGGGGAAGGCCAATCGCCTGTCCCGTCCCGCACTCGAAACCCTTTCCATCATTGCTTACCGCCAACCCTGCACCCGCTCCGAAATTGAAGCCGTTCGCGGCGTCGCGGTAGACCAGATGGTCCGGAACCTCCTCGAAATGGGCCTGGTCAAAGTCGTCGGCCGCAGCGAGCTGCCCGGTCGCCCCTGGCTCTTCGGCACCACCAAAGATTTTCTCGAACACTTCGGCCTTAAAAAACTCGGCGAGCTGCCCCAGATGGATGAGCTCAAACGCAAAGCCGAGCAGATCACCAAAAAGCTCGAAGAGGAAAAGGCCGAGGCCGACGCCGAAGATGGCGAAGGCGAGGAAGGCGCGGCCCCTGAAGAGGGTGCTGCCGAAGCCGAAGAAGCCCCTGCCGAAGAAGAAGTCGCCGAAGCCAAACCCAAGCCGAAGCCCAAGCGCGACAAAAAAGCCAAGGCGGAACCCGAGCCCGAGCCTGAGCCCGAGCCTGAGCCCGAGCCCGAGCCCGAGCCTGAGCCTGAGCCCGAACCCGAAGACGCTTCGGATGACGACGAAGACGAGTTCGAAGACGACGAAGACGAATTTGACGACGAAGACGATGAGGATGACGACGACGATTAACCCTTTTTGGAGTGCGGGAACTTGTTCCCGCTTTCACACCCTCCAACCTCCCAACCTTGCAATAAATCGGCCCAGTCCAGAGCGCCGATAAATCGGCCCAGACATTAAGATACGTACATGGATTTAGACGCACTCAGAAAAAAGATCGATGCCCTTGATGCGCAGATCGTCCAGTTGCTCAACGACCGGACCGATGCCGCCTCCGAGATCGGTAAGGTCAAGGAGAAGGACGCCAGCTCCGTCTACGTGCCCGCCCGCGAAAAAGAAGTGCTCGAACGCGTTTGCTCCCTGAGCGGGGGCCCGCTCACCGACCGCAACATCCGCGCGATCTATCGCGAAATCATGTCCGCGGCCATCGCCCTCGAAACCCGGGCGAGCATCGCCTTCCTCGGACCCGAATCCACCAATTCCCACGCCGCCTCCGTCTCCCGCTTTGGTTCCAGTGTCGACTATCTGGCCTGTGAAGGCATTCCCGAGGTCTTCGCCGCGGTCGAAAAGCAGGAAGCCAATTACGGCGTCGTGCCCATCGAAAATTCCGTCCAGGGCGGGGTCACCACCAGCCAGGATTGCCTGCTCACCAGCCCGCTCAAGGTCTGCGCCGAAATCTACCTGCCTATTTCACATCAACTGCTCGTCAAATCCCTCGACCACAACATCGGCAAGGTCTTCAGCCATCCCCAGGCACTCGCTCAGTGCAAACACTGGCTGGATAAAAACCTCCACGGCGTTGAACAGGTGCCGGTGTCCAGCACTGCCCGGGCGGCCGAGCTCGCCGCCCAGGAACACGGCGTCGCCGCCATTGCTACCACCCTCGCGGCCGAGCAATACGACCTCGAAGTGCGCAATCACGAGATCCAGGACAGCAGCGGCAACACCACTCGCTTCCTCGTCCTCGGCCTCGATTACGGGCGCCCCTCCGGCGCCGATAAAACCTCGATCTGTTTTGGCGTCAAACACGAGGTCGGTGCCTTGTTCAGCGCGCTCAAGCCCTTTCACGAACACCAGATCAACCTGCTCAAAATCGAGTCGCGCCCGAGCAAAACCAAGAACTGGGAATACTTCTTCTTCGTCGATTTTGCCGGCCACACCGACGACGAGACGGTCCAGATCGCCCTCGCCGAGCTCAAGCAGCACTGCAGCGTCTTCAACGTCCTCGGGTCCTACCCGCAGGCCGCCGTATAGTGGCGTGGGACTCCGTCCCGACATCTCTTAGCCTCCCCCCCCTTTTTTCAAGCGCCTTACCCGGCCTCGCCGCCGCGGTTCCTGTGATAGGAAAAGTTGTGAAATAAGCTTCCTATGATCGGAAAAAATCGTCCTATGCTGACGCGGAAGCCGGACGTTTTTCCGATGATCGGAACGACTTTTTCCCCGGCTTCCAATCATTGGAAAACGGTGCAAGCATGAATGTGAAACCCAAAGCGTACATCCCCGGCCTCTTTGTCTACGAACCCGGTCGCCCCCTCGAAGAAGTCGCACGCGAACACGGCCTCCAACCGGATAGCCTGGTCAAACTGGCCTCCAACGAAAATGCGCTCGGCCCTTCGCCCAAGGCGATCGAGGCCATGCAGGCTGCCATTCAGAACATGCATCTCTATCCGGATGGCGGCGTCTTCTATTTGCGCAACGCGCTCGCGCAGCAATTGGGGGTCGAGCCCGATCAGTTGATTTTCGGCGCGGGCAGCAACGAGATTATTGAATTGCTCGGCCATGTCTTCCTCAGCCCGGGGACCAACATCGTCATGTCGGAGCGGGCCTTCATTATCTACAAACTGATGGCCAGCACCTTCGAGGCGGCGACCAAGATGGTCCCCATGCAGGGCTTTGCTCACGACCTGCCCCGCATGTTGACCGTGATCGATGCTAAGACGCGTATCGTGTTTATTGCCAATCCGAATAATCCTACTGGAACCGTGGTCACCCACACCGCCATTCGCAGCTTCATGGAAAAGGTGCCGGATCACGTGCTCGTCGCGTTTGACGAGGCCTATATCGAGTTGATGGATCCACTGGATGTGCCGCCGACCCTCGATATGTTGAAGCGGCGCAGCAACGTGATCGTGCTGCGCACCTTTTCCAAGGCCTACGGTCTGGCGGGTCTGCGTATCGGGTACGGCATCGCCGCTCCCGAGCTGATCCAGCTGTTGGAAAAATTTCGCCAGCCGTTTAACGTGAATGCCATGGCCCAGGCGGCCGCGCTGGCGGCCCTCGCAGATAAGGACCACCTGGAGCGCACCCGCGACCTGGTAGAGGAGGGCCTGGCCTTTTTCGAGGCGCACTTTTCCGAAATGGGATTGGAAACCGTGCCCTCGGTGGCCAACTTTCTCCTCGTGGAAACGGGGGAAGGGCGCAAGGTTTTCGAGGCGCTGCAGGCCATGGGCGTGATTGTTCGCCCCATGGACGGCTACGGGCTCCCCCGGCACATCCGGATCTCCATCGGAACAGCCGAAGAGAACGAGACTTGCCTTGCCGCCATTCGAAAAGTAGTGGCTTAGGCGTGTCAGCTATTCAGACAGATATAGAAGAAGTCGCGTTGCTCGGCCTGGGCCTCATGGGAGGCTCCCTGGCGGCGGGTATTCGCCGTGCCGGGGCCCGGATCAAGATCCATGCCTATGCGCGTCGCGAGTCCACCCGCCTTGAAGCCATGGAAACCGGCTGCGTCGATGCCGTGTATGCGGATCCTGCGGAGGCGGTGGTCGATGCGGATATTGTGATCTGCTGCACCCCGATTTCGACCATCCCCGGCCTGATGAAGGCCTGCCTGCCGGGTTTGTCGCCGGGTACCACGGTCACCGATGTCGGCAGCACCAAGGTCCAGCTGCAGGCGCAGCTCGAAGCGCTGTTGTCGGGCGGTGCGGCCTACGTGGGCAGTCATCCCATGTGCGGTTCGGAAAAGACCGGGCTCTCCGCCCTCATCCCCGATTTGTATGAAGATGCCCGCGTGGTGATCGTGCCTCCGCGCCAGGCCGGAACCGGTCCGCACCTGGAACGCGTGCGCGAGCTGTGGACAATGCTCGGTTCGGACATCATCGAGATGGATGCTGAAACCCATGATCGCCTCGTGGCGCGGACGAGCCATCTCCCGCACCTGGTCGCGGCAGGGTTGGTCGCGGCGGTGACGGAGCACGGGGTGAGCGATGCGCTGCGCGCGCTCTGCGGAAGTGGCTTTCGCGACACCACCCGCATCGCAGCCGGCTCGGCCAAAATGTGGGGCGACATCGTTTCGAGTAACCGCGAAAATATTCGCGGCGAGCTGGTGGAGATGCAGCGTCAGTTGAAACACATGATTGAATTAATCGACGAAGGCGACATGGACACCCTGGAAACCTATTTGCACGAGACCGCGGAAATCCGAAAGGTCCTCCGTTCATGAGTACGAAAGCCATCGTTCATCCGTTGGCCGAGCTGCGCGGATCCATCACGGTGCCCGGGGATAAAAGTGTTTCACAACGCCTCGCCATGCTCTGCGGAATCGCTGAAGGCACGTCGACGATTCACGGCTACCTCCAGAGCGAAGATTGTCTGAGCACGCTGAACGCGATGGTGGCCCTCGGGGCCCAGGCGACGTTTACGGATGACGTGCTGACCATTACCGGAACGGGGGGCACCCTCGAATCGCCCGCGGCGCCGCTGGACCTGGGCAACTCCGGCACCGGCATTCGTCTGCTCACCGGCCTGCTCGCGGGTTTTCCCATCGAAGCGACCCTGATCGGCGATGAATACCTCTGTCGGCGTCCGATGGAGCGAGTCCGCAAACCCCTCGCGGATATGGGCGCCGATATCGCCCTGCTCGGCGAGAACGGTTGCCCGCCGATTCGGGTGCGCGGCGGCCAGGTAAAAGCGATCACCTACACCCTGCCGATGGCCTCGGCCCAAGTGAAATCCTGCGTCATGCTCGCCGCGTTGCATGCCGAAGGCACCACGACGGTCATCGAACCCTCGGAAACCCGCGACTATACCGAGCGGCTCTTCCAGGCGCTCGGCGTTCCGGTGCGCGTGGATGGCCTGCGTATCGAGATGGATGGCTTTGGACCCGCCGGCCCGCGTTTTGCGGCGCGTGAATGGACGGTTCCCGGTGATTTCAGTTCCGCCGCCTTCTGGATCGTCGCTGCGGCTGCGCGGCCCGGTGCCGAGCTGACCCTGAAGAACGTCGGGCTGAACCCGCGTCGAACCGCGTTGATCCGCGTGCTGGAACGCATGGGCGCGCAGATTGAAATCGAGGCCTTGCCGGACCAGGGCGAGCCGATCGGGACCTTGCATATTCGGGGCACCCAGCTCAACGGCACTACGGTGCATGAAGACGAGATCGCCAACCTCATCGACGAGCTTCCCCTCGTCGCGGCCGCCGGAGCACTCGCCGAGGGCGTGACCGAAATTCGGAATGCCGAGGAGCTGCGGGTGAAGGAGTCGGATCGCATTGCTTCGACCGTGAAAAATTTACAGGCGGTCGGGGTTCAGGTCGAAGAGCTGCCCGATGGCATGATCGTAACCGGCCCGAACCGCATCGTGGCGCAGGGAGCGATCGATAGTTTTGGCGATCATCGTATCGCGATGATGATGTCCATCCTCGCGCTTTCGGCGGATGCGCCACTTGAAGTGCGCGACATCGCCTGCGTGGACACTTCGTATCCGGAGTTCTGGATGCACCTTCAACAACTTGGAGCACAAGTCGAATTATGAGTAAGCCCGTAATTGCAATTGATGGCCCATCCGCATCGGGCAAGTCGACCGTCGCCCGTCGTGTAGCCCGCGCCACCGGAGGGATCTACGTCGACTCCGGTGCCCTGTATCGTGCGATGACCTGGGCCGCGCTTCAGCAAGGGGTCGATGTTCACGACGCCGCGGCGGTGATCGCCTGTAAGGATCGCTGCGACTGGCAGTTCGACGTCGTGGAGCACGCGGTACATTTCACGATTGATGGCGTGGATCCGGGTGAAGAAATTCGCGGCGAAGCGGTGCGCGAGTCGGTGAGCTTCGTGGCCCGCATTCCGGAGATCCGCGGGTTCATCGTGGAGCAGCTGCAGGCGATGACCCGCTTTGGTGCCTTGGTGATGGAAGGTCGTGACATCGGGTCGGTGGTGTTCCCGGACACCCCGCATAAATATTACCTCGATGCCGATCCGGAAGAACGGGCGCGTCGGCGGAACGAGGAGATCAAGCAGCTCGAAGGCACGAGCGAGATCGACACCGTGCTCTCGTCGCTCGAAAAGCGCGATAAGATGGATTCCAGTCGCAAGACGGCACCCTTGCAGGTCGCGGAGGGAGCCCAGGTGGTCAATACGACTCACATGAGTATCGATGAGGTCGTGGCCGATATCGTTGCCCGGGCCAGCGCTGCGTGAAAGACGTCCGCTTAACCGCGGTTTTTCACGGAACGGTCCAGGGGGTTGGCTTTCGATACAGTACCCACCGCCTCGCCGCGCGCAGTCTCATCACCGGATTTGTACAAAATGAGGCGGATGGAACGGTTTTGGCCGTGGTCGAAGGGCAGGAGGCGGATGTAAAAGCCTTTCTCAACCAGATCAAAATGTCCCATTTGGGCCAGTTGATCCAGCGGGTGGACGAATCGTGGTGTCCTGCGACATGCGCATATAAATCGTTTGATATAAGTTATTAATTCGGGATAGGGTGGAGTGCCCCTTGCTGAATAGAGGCCATCAATCACATGAAGTACGCAATATTGGGTGACATACATGCAAATCTCGAAGCGCTTAACCGCGTGCTCGAAGATGCGCACGATCAAGGCTGCACACATTTCCTGAGTATCGGGGATATGGTGGGCTATAATGCGAACCCGGTGGAGTGCCTGCAGATCATTCAGGACATGAAGTGTCCGGTGGTGCGCGGCAACCACGATCATTACTGCTCTCAGGACGACGAGCTTCCGGGTTTTCACCCCATGGCCGCCGAAGTGATCAACTGGACCCGGGATCAGCTGCCGGATCACCAGAAAGAATTTCTGCGCGGTCTGCCGTATACCGAGCGGGTCGAAACCTTCACCATCGTACACAGCACCCTCGATAATCCCGATAAGTGGGGCTATGTGCTCGATCGCTACGATGCGGAAGCCAATTTTAATTACCAGAACACGGCGGTGTGTTTCTACGGACACACACACATCCCGATCGCCTTTGAAAAGGGTGATGACATCCGATCCGGGCTCTACAGCCGAATCAAGATCAAGATGGGCCGCAAATACTTCATTAACGTGGGCAGTGTTGGCCAGCCGCGTGACGGCGACCCGCGATCTGCGTATTGCATCTTCGATATGGTGAATAATATGATCGAACTGCGCCGGATCGAGTACGATATGAAGACCACGCAGGAAAAGATCCGCGCTGCGGGCCTGCCGGAAAAGGTCGCCACCCGCCTGGCTATTGGTCGCTAGAGTCCGTGGCTATTGGTCGCTAGAGTCCGTGGCTATTGGTCGCTAGAGTCCGTGGCTTTTAG
>JBLIND010000182.1:0-12425 GCA_047639095.1 Candidatus Omnitrophota bacterium
CGGTGCAAAGCCGGAGCCGGTGCACTGGCTGGACGCCAGACCCAGTACGCGCAGCTGGGTCAAACCTCCCAACTGGCGAAGGCCCTCGTCGGTAACCGCGGTCAAGGTGAGATTCAATTCCTCCAGGCCATGGAGCCGACCGACCCTTTGCATACCCGCATCGGTAACCGCACAATTGGCGAGGCTGAGTTTTTTCAAGGAGGTCACCTCGTCGAGGCAGGCCAGCCAGGCATCTGTCACCAGATCGTTTTTCCCGCCCTTGCCTTTAAGCGGGTTGTTCCCGTTGTAGAGGTCGATCGACACCGGCGATCCGTTGGTGTCGAACTCGATCAGCCCGCCCGCGGCCTCAACCGTGGTTCGAAGATCCGGTTTGCCGCCTTCCACACCCTGGGCGTCGTGGGTCAAGGCCATCAGCATGATAAGAAGGAGAGAAAACGAAATACGTACCATAATTATTTTCCTGGAGGTGAAAGCCCTGTCCGGCAGGGTCTTGAAAAATTAAATCGACCGTCCCTTGGGCGCAAGGCATTTTAAGCAGGTGCCGCAGGTGCAGTTGCGCTTGGTGCACGTATGAGCTATCCAAATCCTGCGGACAACGGTCGGTTGAAGATTCGATCCTTTCACCTGGATGCGCAGAAGGAAACACATGATACCTTGGAACCACTTATGATGAAGCACCCCTTTATACTCCTGCTCTCGCTCGCGGCCCTCGCCGGTGCGGAACCTGCCCCTCCTCCCAGCCCGGCTGAACAAATGGCTCAGTTCAAGCTCCCTCCGGGATTCGAAATCCAACTCATCGCTTCCGATCCGGACATCGGCCAGCCAATGAACCTGAACTTCGATGTACGCGGACGGTTGTGGGTGACGCACACCATCGAGTATCCCTATCCGGCACGTGGCGAAGGAGTCGAACCGCGCTCCGGTCGCTTTGCCGGCATCGGCGAGCACGAACCACGGGATCGCTTAAGTGTCCTTTCGGGTATCGGACCCGACGGTACCCCCGCGAAGATTCAGCACTTCGCGAACGGCTTGAATATTCCCATCGGTCAAACCCCCATCGGCGACGGCAGCACCTCCATGGTCTACGGCATCCCAAGTATCTTTCGCTGCACGGATACCGATGGCGACGGCGTGGCCGATGAGACCACGACCGTATACACCCGCTTCGGCAATATCGATGTGCATGGGAATGCCAGCAGCTTCACCCGCTGGATCGACGGCTGGATTTACGGCTGTCACGGCTTTTCCAATTCCAGTGAGATTCTCGACGGTGAGGGTACGGTCACAAAGCTGAGGTCCGGCAACACCTACCGCTTTCGAGAAGATGGATCGCGCTTCGAGTCCTTCACCTGGGGCCAGACCAATCCCTTCGGCCTCACCTTTGATCCGTACGGGAATCTGTACACCAGCGACTGTCATTCCATGCCGGTTTACCTGAATCTTCCCGGGGCGAAGTACCCCGGCATCGGTGCCGGTCCGGATGGCCTGGGGCACGGACCAAAAATGATCGACCACAGTCATGGCTCCACCGGCATCTGCGGCCCGGCGTATTATGCGGCCGCCACCTTTCCAGCCGACTGGCGAGACGGCCTCTTCATCTGCAATCCAGTAACCGGCCGGGTGCATTTCGACAAGCTCGTGTGGTCGGGTTCGAGCCCGATGTGCGACACCCAACCGGATTTCATCACGACCGAAGACAAATGGTTTCGACCCGTCGATGCACAGGTCGGCCCGGATGGCGCTTTGTATATCGCGGACTTCTGCAACCCGATTATCGGCCACTATGAGGCCCCGCTGGATCACGCCGACCGGGATCGCAACCACGGGCGAGTCTGGCGCGTGGTCTGGAAGGGCGAGGATGGGCTGACCGCTCCCGCACCGCTGCCCGACTTGACGACTCGCTCAACTGCGGAGCTGATCGATACCCTGGCTCACCCGAACCTGCTCGTCCGCACCCTGGCCGCTAACTACCTGGTGGACATGCGATCCGCTGCCGAACTGAAATCGCTCCTGAACCACCCACCTGAAACCCCGCTTGCCGCGGCCCATGCCTTGTGGATCCTCGAACGCAAGGAACGGCTCTCGGATGCGGCGCTGAGCGCCACGGCGGTTCACCCACAGGCACTGGTCCGCACCCACCTGTTGCGTATCCTGGCCGAACGCGCGAACTGGAACGCAACTACCGAATCCATCGTCTTCAAAGCCCTTGGCGATGACGACGCCTTCGTACGCCGCGGGGCCGCCGATGCGATGCGACGCCACCCCCATGCGCGATTTGTTCCGGTCCTGTTAAAGACCTGGGTTGCGACGCCTCCCGCCGACACCCATTTGATCCACACCATTCGCATGAGCTTGAGCGCGCATCTGAACGATGCTGGTATCGTCCAGGCGATCCTCGCCGAACCGTTCGACGCTGCAGCAAAGGAGAAGCTGCTCAACGTCGCCTCCGCAAGCGACAGCGAAGTCGCGGCACCGCTCCTCTTACAATTTGCCGAACCCGGACTGGTCTCCACGGAAATTCTCCAGCGCGGCGCGCGGCAACTGGCCCGCTACGGAAATGCCGAACAGGTGAAAGGACTGGTCGAGAAGGCCCCTGCTTTGTTCGTCAACGACCTTCCGGGGGAAGTTCAGTTCTTCACCGCGATCGCACGCGGCCAGCAGGAGCGCGGCATGAATCTGCACGAACAGGCAGATCTGCGCACCTGGCTGGAACGACTGGCTCCGCGCGTTTTCAGCGACGAGAAACCGGTTCGGACCTGGACCTTTCACCCGGTCCCCGGACTGCCGGTATCCGACAATCCCTTCGGCGTGCGCCCTCGCACATCCACCGACAAAAACCCCGATGCGACCTTCTGGGATAGCATCGTAGGCGGCGAATCCAAAACCGGTCTGTTGCGCAGTCAAGTGTTCGACCTCCCCCCGTCCTTCAGCTTCTGGATCTGTGGCCACAATGGCAATCCCGGCTCAAAAGAAGCGCCCGTGAATCACGCGCGCCTGATCCTCGCCTCGAGCGGCGAAGAAATTGCCCGCGAAATTCCGCCGCGAAAAGACACCGCTCAGAAGGTCACCTGGACCCTCGATGCCCACGCGGGACAGGCCGTTCGCATGGAAATCGTCGATGCGCATCAAGGGGGCTCCTACGCCTGGATTGGCGTTGGTCGTTTTCATCCTCCCGTCGTCGCGGCCCCTGAAGCGGGTCCATCCGCAGATGACGGCGATCTCCTCGAGCTGATCGGGACGTTTAAACTCACGCAGCTGACCCCTCACCTGATCCGCGTAGTCGGCGATACGGATCTCGACAATAAAATGCGGTCCTCCGCGCTCGAAGGACTGGAACAGATGGGAAGCCTCGCCTCGGGAGAAGTCACGTTAATGCAACTCGCCGCCAACCCCGGCGAAGCGTCGGTCCTGCGGGGGCGGGCCGCTCGGCTTCTCGGTCGTATCGATACGCCCGGAGCGCAATCGGCCCTGGTCAACATGCTGCAAACCTCCGCGGGCAGCCTGCAGCGTGAAGCCGCTACGGCACTGTCCCAATCACCCAAGGGGGTGAATGCGCTGCTGGAATCCGTGGAAGCCGGAAAGGCCTCGCCCCGTCTCTTGGGTCAGCCCGCGATTCAGGCCGGGATCAACAAACACGACTCCGCCACCCGCGCGAGCGCGCTCACCCAAAACCTCCCCCCGGTGAGCGCGGAAATCGACCAGAAGATCAAGCGACACCTGGAAGCCTTTGGCAAAGCCAAACCGAATACCGAAAACGGGAAGGCCGTCTTCGCCCGCACCTGTATCGTCTGTCACCGGATCGGCAACGAAGGCCAACTGGTGGGTCCGCAGCTCGACGGCATCGGCCAACGCGGCCTGGAACGCGTGCTCGAAGATATGCTCGATCCAAATCGCAACGTCGATGCCGCCTACCGGCTTTCCGTGTTCACCATGAATGATGGAAACGTCATCAGCGGCCGCGAACGCGGGCGTGAAGGTGCGCTTATCGTCGTCGTCGACTTTCAGGGTAACGAAATCCGCCTTCCCGCCAGCGAAGTTAAAGACCGTCAGCAAAGTGAGCTCTCCCTCATGCCCCCTACGCTCGTGGAAAGCCTCCCGGAAAAGGATCTCTACGACCTCGTAACCTGGTTGCTCACGCAATAGACCTGATACGTGTCGCACGAATTTCAGCGCAGCTTTTCAGATACATTTACGCACAAACATCGTATGTTCACCCATGTGTTTCGCCTCCTCATTCAGGATCCACTTATGAATCGTACCCTCATTATTTTTGCTCTCTGCTTCGCTGGAATCGCTGCTCCACGTGCGACCGAACTGCCACAGGGCACGCCGGAATCTGCAGGCGTTTCCTCCCAGGCCCTGCTCGACTTTATCGAGGCCGTGGAACGCGATGTGCATTCACTTCACAGCTACGTACTGCTACGACAGGGCAAGATCCTCTCGGAAGGCTGGTGGGCGCCCTACGCCCCGGAAAAGCCGCACATGCTTTATTCGCTGAGCAAGAGTTTTACCTCCACCGCCATCGGGATGGCCATCGGCGAGGGCACGCTGAAGCTCGACGACAAGGTGGTCAGCTTCTTCCCGGATCGCGTACCTGAAAACGCCAGCACACACCTGATGAACATGCGGATTCGCGATTTACTCTGCATGGGCAGCGGCCATCACAACGACACCTTGCCCGCGATGAAGGATGGAACGGAAACCGATTGGATCAAGGTCTTCCTCACCCAACCCGTGGAACACGAACCGGGTACCTATTTTCGCTACAACACGGGCGCCACGTACATGTTGTCGGCGATCCTGCAAAAGGTGACCGGCGAGAAACTGATCGACTACCTCACCCCGCGCCTGTTTACCCCGCTGGGCATAACCGGAATGACCTGGGAGACCAGCGCCCAGGGAATCAACACCGGCGGCTACGGGCTGAAGGTGACCACGCACGACATCGCTAAACTCGGACAGCTGTACCTGCAAAAAGGCCTGTGGGAAGGTAAACGGATCCTATCTGAAGCCTGGGTGAGCGAGGCCTCGTCAAAACATATCTCGAACGGGGACAATCCTAAGAGCGACTGGAACCAGGGCTACGGCTTTCAATTCTGGCGCTGCAAAAACAATGCCTTCCGCGGCGACGGGGCCTTCGGTCAGTACTGCGTGGTGCTGCCCGATCAGGATGCCGTCCTCGCGATCACCAGCGGACTCGGTAACATGCAACAGGTCATGGATCTTATCTGGAAACACCTCCTGCCCGCCATGAAGGATGCCCCCCTCCCCCCGGCACCGGAGCTACAGATCCAACTGAGCGAAAAAGTCCGTACGCTCCACCTGACACCGATCGCCGGCGAACAGGAAAATACCGGCGGGCTGGATCCCATCGCCAAGGTCTATGTGTTTCAAGACAACGACAAGGGTCTGCGAACGATGTCGCTGCGCAACTACAAGGTCGGCGCCTACCTGGTGATCGAGAACGCGCACGGCGAACAGCTCGTCCCCTGCGGCTTGGGCGAATGGAAACCCGGAAAGATCACCTTCGAGAAGCAGCTCACCCAACCGGTGGGCGGCACCAACGGAGCGCAGTCGATCAGCAGCAGCGGCGCATGGACCGCGCCCGATCGTTATGTCGCCCGACTCTGTTTTGATGAGACCCCGTTCCTGCTCACGATGACCTTGCAGTTCAAGGGCCAACAGCTGTTCCTGAATCTTGAATCCAACGTGGCCTTTGGTCAGAAGAAGTGGCAACTCACCGGGCAGATCCAGCAGCCAGGCTCCGACGAACCGGAAGGCAGCACCCCGGACCCCGCGGAATAGCCCTTGTCCGGGAGGGGCTTCGTGACCGCCCTTACGCACGTGCTTCGCGAGGGATGGATCGGCGGCGCAGCCCTCGATGTATTTGTCCGGGAGCCGCTACCCCCCGATCATGCTTTGCACGGGGTTCCCAACCTGATGCTCACGCCCCATCACGCCTCCCTGGGCTACGACAGCGGCGCCCGGATGAGCACCGCTGCGGCCGAAGCCATGCTCGCCACCCTCGCAGGGAAACGACCTGATCGGATAGTTAATCCGGAGGTGCTCCAATCGCCTGCGCTGCGCATGTAAGTTAAGGGCGTTGGGACATGGGACGGAGCGGTGCTCCATAATACGGGTGAGGAGCATTTGCTGGCGAAGCCAAAAGTAGGATAGGTAAAAGGACCCGCAGCGGGAGCCTCGGCGACCAACGCGGGGACGTTACCTGTGCATGGTCCCGCGTAGCCAGCGGGGGACAGATAACGCCAAGCGACTCGCACCTCGCTGCGTGTCCCTCCCGATCGAACGATGAAACGTTGAGCCATTCGACTTCACGCACGGGAACGGGTCCCAGAGTCCCCGTTTCTAGGTAGCCCGAAACTGGGGAGATCACCCACGGTTGCCAAGTAGCCATCGTGTTGTCGCCGGTCCATTTAATGCGGGGTTAGGGCTGTAGTTGAGTAAAGTTATCGAACAAGGCGGCTGGTAGGGGTTGTCATGGCGCGTCTTGTTCTACACTCTTTTTTCGTGCTATTTCTAGCTTTGCCATCTGCATCTTGGGCAAGTCTTGTGAATAGGGCTCAAGTAACGCAATCACACCAGAATAGTTCATCTTCCGGAATTCAGACTCAGCGACAGTGCAAGCCTTCTTCACTAGATTCGGGTAAATCGTCGAGTCCCATAATCGCAGCTTTCGCTCCTCCGGTTCTCGTGACTCAGGCTCGGCGTAATTCAGTGCTTGAAGCATGTAGAGGTACGCCGCTGCACAATCTGGCCCGTTCCCGTCCTTTGGAAAGCCGTCAAGCCACTTCGAGATCTCGTCTCGCAGTGGCGCGACTACCACCCAGAATTCTAATAAATCCGAGGCAGTTGCAGATTCCGGCGATACCCTTTCGACGAATTCTGGATGCCCGAAACGCCGCGCAAAGTTAGCTACAGGCCGAATCGCTCCGGGACTTTGTCATCAAGAAATCTGAGCGGGTTTGGTTCCATTTTTGCAAACATCTAGGGGTTTAAACGTCGTTGCGGATACATGAGTGAAGAATACGCGTGGAGGCATACTGATCCAGTAAAAAGCGTGAGGCGTGGCGACGCCTGCAACGTCGGTTAAAACTCCGTTGGACTTAGCCGCAGGACTTATGAGGAAAGTAAACAATTTCGATGGTGCATGCGGCTGGGTAACTGCGAAGACCTTGGCGCGATGAGGATCTGGCGCGGGTCGCGGCCATACACCCGCTCCAGGCGTTCGATCGGCGTTTCGTCGAGCGCGTCCGGTTCGGTCTGGTCGAGCAGCGAGCGGATCAACGGAATGTTGGTTTGTCGCACTGCGTTTCCGAGGAAGCCGTAGTGCCAAATGCGGGTAAAGCCTTTGGGCAACATGTGCAGGAAGAAGCGACGCAGGAACTCGGAGCCATCGAGCGTGAGGGTGATCTTCTTCGCCTCGTTTTTAGCGTCGCGACAGGCGAAGCTGACCTGGTGCTCGTCTACGGTTTTGATGCGTGCGTTCGAGATGGCGACGCGGTGAGTGTAGCGCCCGAGGTATTGAAGGACCTGGTCCGGCACGGCGAAGGGACGTTTGACGTAGACCACCCAGGGCTTTGCGTACAGGTCATCGATCAACCCGGCAAGATCGGCGCCCGGGATGCCTGCGAGGGCTTCTCTCGCAGGCGAGGCCTTAATCCGCTTGAGGAACACCTCGGAGAGCGCGTGCACCGGGAAGAGCCATTTGCCGTTCGTTGGGTGCTTTGGTGAAGCGTTGTTTGTCTTTGCTCAACGCACCATAACAGCACCCACCGGCAACGTGCTCAGCGAATGCCAAACCCCTCTCGATAGCTTTTGCGGATCAGCGGTTCGGCTTCGGGTACGTTGGTGGCTTTCATGGCCACCGCATCCCACTCGATGCGTTTGTGCAGGCGCGTGGCCAGATTGCCGACCAACAAGGCTTCGGTATACGGGCCGGAATACGCAAAGCCAGCCTTGGCAAAGGTGGGATCGTTTTTCTTGCAGGCCTCGATCCATTCCGCGCGGTGGCCCGGGGAACGGGCAAGTGTTTTTTCGGGGCGCACAAATTCTGCCATGCGGCTTTCGGGAATCAGCCGTGGCGCGCCCGCCCACCCGCCGCACAACATAACGCCTTTATCGCCGACAAAATAGATGCCGTTATCGCCGAGCTCGCGCCCGGTTTCCAGGCCCTCGGGACGCGGAGGCATTTTGCCGCCATCGTGCCAGGTAAGCGTCACCGCCGGGCGATCCCCTTTAGCGGAAAAGAAATACTTGATGCGCTGCCAGGACGGGTAGGACTCGGCTTGCAAGGGCTGACTGGTCTCCGCTTCCGCCGCGTAGGGGGCGTCGAGATCCAGCGCGTAGAACGCGGGGTCCATATTGTGAATGGCCATGTCGCCCATGGCGCCAGTACCAAAATCGAACCAACCCCGCCAGGCCACCGGGCAGTAGATCGGGTTGTAGGGGCGCACCGGGGCCATGCCCAACCAGAGATTCCAGTCGAGGTCATCACGGACCGGCGGCGCATCTACCGGGCGCGCCACATCCTGGCTCCAGAATTTTCCGGGTCGGTCGCTCCAACAATGAATTTCATGCACCTTCCCAATGGCTCCCGCCTGTATCCACTCCCGGGTCAGCCGCAGGCCCTCGCCCGCGTGCCCGTTGTTGCCCATCTGGCTCACTACCCCCTGCTCCTTCGCCACCTGAGTCATCAGGCGCGCCTCCTCAATCGAATGCGCCATCGGCTTTTCCACATAGACGTGTTTGCCCAGGCGCATCGCGGCTAACGCCACTGGCGCGTGCATGTGATCCGGCGTCGAAACCACCACCGCATCGATGTCCTTAACCTGGTCGAACATCTCCCGGTAGTCGCGGAATTTCTGCGCCTTGGGGTGGGCGGTAAACGTACCGGCCGCCCGTTTCCAATCCACATCACAGAGCGCGACGAAATTTTGATGAAGCTTGGTCATCTCTCCGATGTTGCCGCCCCCCTGCCCGCCAACGCCCACCCCGGCGATGTGCAGGCGTTCACTGGGTGGGGTCTGGCCCGGACCGCCAATCACATGGCGCGGCACAATCTGGATTCCAACGGCCACCCCCGCCGTACTCGTCATAAATCGACGGCGATTTATCCGGCGTTGCGCGGGCTTTATTTGAGAAGAGTTATTTTTTTTCATGGTTCGTTTCCGGGTTAAGAGTACCGCACTTCAGACAAGGCGCGCCGGCCTGTGGTTGTGTCGCATTTTTATATTTAAAATAAGGCTGTTAAAAATCAACGTCCAAGTTCTGCATCCGCCTTCTGGGCGCGCGCTTCTGGCAGCAGATTGATGTATCGATTCACGGTGATCATTTCGATTCAGGGCGGGAAGACAGCTATTTAACGCCGCTTTTCTCGGCATGGTTGTTCGATTACGTCTGAACCTGCACGCCAAATTCTTCAAGGCGTAGTCGTCTTTCGATACTGCGTGCAGGGATTCGACGACGGCCTCATCGCCCCCTCGATTCGGAAGCCGCGGCTTGCCGCTTCACCGATCAATTATTTCACCTCAAACGGAAGCGACATTTGAGCATCCGATTGCAAATGCCGTACCAGGTCCAGCACCTCCTCGTCTATTGACCCTGCTACTCGGCGGCGGCCCGGATATCGTATGCGGTCAGGACATCCTGATTGCGAATATACAATCGACCGTTGGAGATCACGGGGTGAGCCCAGCTGGGTCGCCCGCGTTTTGCAACAGGAAAGCGCCCGTGTTCGCGGTAGGCCTCGGGACGGGCTTCCGCGAGGGCCATTTCGTGATTTTCGCTGAGCAGATACAGCATACCGTCGGCGGCGATTAATGAACCTTTGCCCACGCTCCGGTCGGTCCATGCGATTTCTCCACTGAGGTAATCCATGCAGATCAGCCCGCCATTTCCGAAACTATAGAGGTGCGCCCCTACTTTCACCAGACCCCCATGGTGACTCGCCATCTTCTTTTCGAAGTACACTTCATCGGCTTTGCGACCATCCGTAATGCGTGCCAGTCCACCGCCGGTACCATACGCGCTGCTCGCAAAGACATGGTCGCCATGTACGATCGGCGTGCTGCAATTTGCCGTCCCGTTGTTGGCATTCTTGTACTCCCAAAGCAGGCTGCCGTCCTTGGCGTCGAGACCAAAACAACTGCTGTGCCCAAACTGCACAATCTGGCGGATGCCCCCGATGTTCGCCGCTACTGGAGTGGAGTAATGCGCCCCCTGCGTGGTACCCGAGCTTTGCCAGATCAACTTGCCGGTCATTTTGTCCAGTGCGGCTACCGTGCCCGCTTCGCCGCCCGGCGTGACAATCAGCATGTCCTTTTCGATCAAGGGCGATTCCGAATAGCCCCAACCCGGGCGATGCCCGCCCAGCTCGCTGAAGGCAATATGCCAGATGGTTTTTCCATCCTCGAAGTTAAGGCACGTGAGGTCGCCATTCCCCCCTTCCACGTAGACCCGGTCACCCTCCACCGACGCATTCCCGCGCGGTCCGTCACCCATGCCGTTTCGATAGCCACCAAATTTTCGATACATGGCCTTCTTCGTATCGGCCATGGTAAGGATCCCGTCGCGCCCGGGGTAGGTCTCCAAGTAATAGCCGCTGATTTCCTCATGCGTCAAAATTCCGTCCTTCCCCCGTTCCTGGCTGAAATAGTATTTCTCCAGTTTCTCAGCGTCCATTTCGTTGGCATTAAACTGCTGGGAGATGTGCTCTACTTCCTTCCGTGTGAGCTGACCATCCTGGTTCGTGTCGTACCGGCCCAACACCTCCTCGGTTCGTTTTTTGGCCAGGGCCTCCCGGTCGGCGTCCGGGTCGGATTGATCCATGTTGCGATAGATTCTCGACCAGGCTCTCCCGGTTTCATCGACACTCAGGCTGCCGCTGTTATCCTGGTCGAGCGCTTTGATCAGGCGGTTCGCCCGCTCCGAGGCCGTCGGCATGGGCCGATCCACGTCCTCGGCCGGGTCGCTCTGGTTAAACTCAAATCCAAACTGAGCGATGGCTTCAAGTTCCTCCACCTGGCCACTTCCATCCTTGTCTACGGAGGCCATGGCTTGCTCCACTTTTTCACGCAGGACCTCCGCGATCGGTCCGGGCTGCGCGGCCCAGAGCAGCTTGCCGGTTTTTTCGTCGAGGCAGATGGTGTGTTCGACGCCGTTTAGATCTCCCTGAGTGAAGAGCCGTCCGCGTGACGTCGAGACCGAGGAATATCCAACGCCGACTGTATCGACTTCCCAGACCACCTTCGGGCCCCCTTCCGGCCATTGCTTCAGCAGCCCGGTTTCTTTGCTGATGCCATCCGCATCCGGTCCACGCCATTGCGGCCAGTCCTCGGCCATCAGCACACTGGCCGTCAAGAGGATTATCAAGGTTGAGTAGGTCTTCATAGCGCTTCCTTTGAGGAGTAACAGATGCAGTGTTTAATTTAGCACGATCGGCGAGAACACATGCAGCAAATTGCGCTGAGCATCTCAGACTGCGACGCGTAGAATCGGTTGCCCAGAGACGGCTGATCTTCAGGCGATTCCGGCCAGGGTGCAACTTCAACGAAACACCTGCTCACACCAATTCACGTTGTGGTCTGCCCCCGACCTTGCTTCCCGGGCTGTAGTTGGATACAAGATGTTTGATCGCACACTGAAGGAACCTACGCTTATGAAAAAACTATCTCATTGTTTCCCCGTCCAACTACGCTGCACCCTGTTCCTGCTAACCCTAATGACGATCTCTGCTGAAGGAAATGACATGTATCAACTCACCTTGCGATCTCAGGAGAAAACCGTCGATGACAACTACACGGCCGTGGAAGAAAAGCAGGCTTGGGACCCGGCAAAAAGTGCGCTTATTATTTGCGACATGTGGGATGGACACTGGTGCAAAGGGGCCGAGCGACGCGTGGGCGAACTGGCTGAACCGATGAACGCCTTGATCAAGCAGGCCCGCGAACGGGGAACCTTCATCATTCATGCACCGAGCTCGGTAGTGGATTTTTATAAGCATACACCACAACGCAAACGTGCGCAGTCCGCCCCCTTGGCGAAAGCACCAATTGCGTTTTCCGTTATGGACCGTTGGGGTACAAAGTGGTGCTGGCCGGATCCAAAAATTGAGCCCGACATGCCGATCGACGATTCCGATATGGGATGCGACTGCAAAGTAAAATGCAGCCTTCCAAAAGATGACGTCGCTCCCTGGACCCGCCAGATTAAAACCCTGGAGATGCAACCCACTGATGCGGTAAGTCACGACTCACAGGAGGTGTACAATCTGCTGGCCGAACGGGGCATCGACCACGTGATGATCATGGGCGTGCACTTGAACATGTGCGTCCTCGGAAGACCTTTCGGGATTCGCCAGATGGTCAAGGCCGGCAAGAACATCGTCCTGGTACGCGACATGACCG
>JBLIND010000183.1:0-12328 GCA_047639095.1 Candidatus Omnitrophota bacterium
TTTTCCCGAAAGGCATTCTTGCCCCGGAAGAATTTCTGGTGCGGGTTGAACACAATTTGAGGCGCTAATCCCTGACATGCGATCCGGGCTACTGGGTTCACGCGTCGTCCAGATACACCCCCGTCTGCGGTGTAACCTGGCCTGTGTTCATTGTTACTCCTCATCCGGGCCGGGGTTTCGCGAGGTGCTCTCCCCTGACCGGTTGTTGCAGCAACTGGCTGTACTCTGGGATGAAGGCTATGAGGTGATCAGTTTCTCTGGTGGTGAGCCTCTCATGTATCCTCACTTGGAGGCGGTGGCCGCCGCGGCCAAGCGGATGGGATTTCAAATCAACCTCATCACCAATGGAATGCTACTCACCGAGTCGCGCCTGGAGTCCATGCAGTCGGTGGTCTCTCGTTTTGGCATTAGCCTCGACGGCCGCCCTGATCGCCATAATCGTATTCGCTGCAACCCTAAGGCCTTCGATAAAATGGTCGCGAATCTGGAGCAGGTTCGGAAGGCTGGTATCCCTTTTGGTTTCGCGCATTGTGTGACGAAAGAATCGATTGAAGATCTTCCGTGGCTGTTGGAGTTTGCGATTGAGCAGGGCGCGAAACTGCTCCAGCTGCATCCGTTGACCTTCACCGGGCGAGCAGCGAATCTCGAAACCTCCATGGCCTTGAACGAGGCCGATCTGCAACGCGTCTGGTTGATCGCCGAGTTGTTTAAAGTCGAAGCAAGCAATCGCTGCGCCATTCAGTTGGATGCCTTGCCGGTGCAGCATTTGCTTGAACACAAACAGGATTATCGCTTGTTGGGGCATGAGGGGCCGATGACATGTTTATCCGACTTTGTTAATCCACTGGTGATCGACGAAAGGGGACGTATGCGGCCGTTCATATACGACATGCCTGAATGGATGTTCATTTCCGGGAGTAGCGATGCCTGGCCGTCCGAACTAAAGGATTTCAAGCAGGTGGGAGCGATGAGGCTCCAAGGGTTGTTTGAATCCCTGTTCTCCGGGTTGGCCGACGATGCCCCGCTTATTCTGGACTGGTATTCCTTGATGGCTGAAAGGGCCCGGACCATGCATCCCGACCGGCAATTGTCCTCCAGGTGAGGGGGGCGAGGGCCTTGGACCTTATTCCGTTGGGGGCGATGTGGAGTCTGCTTGCCTGCGAGGCGTATCTCCTCCTGCTGGGGGTGCAAGGTGATCAAGGGATGGTTGGTCGCCCTGCTTAGCGGCGGGCTGCTGGGTGGGGTGGTCTGTTTCTTCACGCCGCTTCGTCAACTCGGTTCGGGCGTCTGGTTGCTAATTTTTGTATCCTTTTTTGGATTGGGGTTCTCCATCTACGCATGGAAATCCAAGGGTGGTCCGCGCCAGATCTGGGGGCTGTTGAGCGTGGTGAGTGTTGTCCCATTGCTGCTGGGTGTGTCCAATTACTTGATATGGCGAAGCGTCATTTTCAGCCGCGAGCTGTACAATCAACTGCCGCCAGATTATGCCGAACCCATCACGGAAGCCGAATTGCGTGCCCGGTTATCCGGGCTGCTTATCGGATTGGCCGCCATGCTCCTGTTGTGGGGCGCCATCGCCGTGGCGCAGCGCAGCGCTGCTCGGGCTGCCGTTGCGCAGGACTGATTCGCGCGCGCCCATGTTTACCCCCGTAAAAATGAGGGTATTTATCAATTATCTTGAACGAGGGCCTGAAACATGGAAGTTTCTCACGCTCAAACTGTGTAACCGAAATAACGAGAACCCCACTGTGAGCGAAGAAGAAGAAATACGTAAACCCTCCCGCCGCTATGCTTCGAAGACGTCTACCCGGCGTCATGACGTCGATGGCACGAAGAGCTTTCTGCTCTGGGGTGTTGGCCTGCTGGCCTTTGGTCTCTGGCATGTGATGGACGGTTGGTTTCCCCAGGAATCCGATATTGATGAGCACGGGCCACCCCCATCTTCTGCGACGGCGTTTATCGTCAAGGACACCAAGGGCACGACCCATTTCTACCAGTACAATCGGATCACCGGCGTCCTGCTGGTCGTGAGTTCGTGTGTTTGCCTTTACGTCCACAAGGTGGTAAAGTGACGCCATGAATTGCGGGTTTACAGGCTATTTTTATGTTCCGTTTTTGAGTGGGCCCCCGGGCAGCTGACGAAGACGAACACGTCTTTTATGGAGCCCCGGTCATTGAAAAAACCGGGGCTTTTTTGTTTATGCCTCCAGCAGGCGAAGGTTGGATGACAAGATGATGCGCAAAACCGATGATGTACGTGTGGCCGAGATTAAAGAACTGATCTCGCCGAATGAACTTTTAACCAAGCACCCCATGACCGAAACGGCTGCGGAGACGGTGTACACCGCCCGGCAGGAGCTGCACCGGATTCTGCATGGCGAAGACGATCGGATGATCGTCGTAATTGGCCCCTGTTCGATTCACGACCCGAAAGCCGCCCTCGAATACGGTACGCGGCTGAAGGCCTTGCGCGATGAAGTTTCGGACGACCTCCTGGTGATCATGCGGGTCTACTTTGAAAAGCCGCGGACCACGGTGGGCTGGAAAGGCCTCATCAACGATCCGGATATGACGGATGCGTTCGACATCAATAAAGGCCTACACCTCGCGCGCCAGCTGCTGCTCGACCTTTCTGAAATGGGCCTGCCCGCCGGGACGGAGTACCTCGATCTGATCACCCCGCAGTACATTGCGGACTTGGTGAGTTGGGGCGCGATCGGTGCGCGCACCACGGAGAGTCAGGGTCATCGCGAATTGTCCTCCGGCCTGTCCTGCGCCGTTGGCTTCAAAAATGCCACAGATGGGGATATCCAGGTTGCGGTGGATGCACTGGGCGCCGCCTGTCGTCCGCATCATTTTCTGTCGGTTACCAAAGAGGGCCATTCGGCCATCGTCTCGACGAAGGGGAATGAAGATTGCCACATCATTCTCCGCGGTGGGCGCCAGCCGAATTACGGCGCGGCCAGTGTGGATGATGCCGCGGCCTTATTGGATAAGGCCGGGCTTCCGTCGCGCTTGATGATCGATACGAACCATGCCAACAGCCGGAAAAAACCCGAGCGCCAGTTGTATATCGCCCGGGACATCTGCCAGCAGGTGAGGGGCGGGGACCGGCGCATCATCGGGGTGATGACCGAGAGCCACCTCGTGGGTGGACGGCAGGAAGTCGTCCCGGGCCAGGTGAGCACCTATGGTCAGAGCATCACCGATGCCTGTCTCGGCTGGGATGACAGCGTTCTTCTGGTGCGCGAGCTCGCGGCCGCGGTGGCTGAGCGACGCGACATCAACCAAGGCTGATACACTTTACATCTCCCTGAATCCTGCCAAGGTTCGCGGCATGAGTGGTTTTCGCGTAGCAGCCCGAGCACATCATCGACTGATGGGGGGCATTGTACTTATCCTGTTCGTCGTGCTGTACGGATTGGTCTGTCTTATGTTTCTGCAGCCGCTCTGGGGCCTGGTTTTGATGATTCCGATCGGAGTCATCCTGGCCGCGATCTGGTTGCCGGTCTGGCTCGACCATCACCAGGTGGAGTATGTCGTCGATCGTCGCGGGGTAGGGCTGCTGAAAGCGAACAAGGATTACAAACGAATCGAAGCGGATCGCATTAAATCCGTGAATCATCGCGGCAACACCGTCGTCTTACGTCCCAAGGGCCTGGTGGGTCAGCCGATCTTCCTCCACCCGGCGTCGGATGCCGAGGCCATGGTGCTCGCGATCAAGCAATCTATACTTAATGAGGAATGCCCATGAAAATAGTGACGATCTGGATGTGTGTGCTGGCGGGTTGCTCCGTCGGTTTTGCGGAGACCAAGAAAGCGAACGGGCTTACCTACACCGATCCGGCGAAAGCGGCTGCGGATCCGGATTTTTCGATACAAGGTGAATACCTGGGGGACGGCTACGGCGTTCAGGTCGTGGCCTGGGGCGATCATCAGTTCACCGCGAGCGTATTCAAGGGCGGCCTGCCGGGTGCCGGTGGAGCGATCGGGACCTACTCGGATTTCAAAGGTGCGCTGGAAGGCGACAAGGCGGTGTTAAAGCATGCGGATGGTCGGCAGTTGACGATTTCCGGAGACGGTTGCGTGGCCTCGGGCGGAGAATTTAAATTTTCGGCCAAGCGGGTTGAACGCGAGAGTCAGACGCTCGGGCAAAAGCCACCGGAGGGCGCGATCGTGCTATTCGACGGCACGGGTCCGGGTGGTTTCAAGGGTGGCAAGCTCGATGGAGACCTGCTCTGCGAAGGCACGGAGACGAAGGACACGTTCAAGGATTTTCACCTGCACATCGAATTCCGTTTGCCGTTCAAGCCGAACGTCAAGCCGGGTAGTCAGGACCGGGGCAACAGCGGTGTCTACATCTTCAACAATTACGAATGTCAGGTGCTGGATTCGTTTGGCATCAAACCCGAATATAATTACTGCGGCAGCCTGTATCGATTCAAGCCCGCAGATGTGAACATGAGTTACCCGCCACTCGCCTGGCAGAGTTACGACATCCTGTTTACCGCCCCGCGCTTTGAGGGCGATAAGAAGGTGACGAATGCGCGGATCACCAATCGCCATAACGGCGTCGTCATCCAGGACGATGTCGAATTGCCCAAAGGCACCGGTGCCGGCGGCGGTCGTCCGGAAAAAGCCGAGGCTCAGATTTTGTTGCAGGGGCACGGTAATCCGGTTCGGTATCGGAATATCTGGCTGAAGCCTTTATAATTCAGGTGACCGTATCTGATCCGAGGATGCGGCAACTTGATATATTGCGTAAGTGAGCGTCTATTTACGCGACCCAGTTGAACCCTAATGGAAGGACCATCTTATGAAAATCATGCAAACTTTTCTGTTCCTGAGCCTGCTGTGCGGACTCGCACACGCCGAAGATAAAGCGGGTAAAGCCGCGGCTGAACCTGCAGCTAAAACCGAGCTGGCGACCTTTGGTTCGGGCTGTTTCTGGTGCACCGAGGCCGTGTTTGAACGCGAAGACGGCGTGCTGGGTGTGGTGTCCGGCTACATGGGCGGCCATGTGAAGAATCCGACCTACGAGCAGGTTTGCGACAAGACCACCGGGCATGCGGAGTGCGCGCAGATCACCTTCGACCCGGAGAAGATCACGTACAAACGCCTGCTCGATCTCTTCTGGCACTCGCACAATCCGACGACCCTGAACCGCCAGGGGAATGATTCCGGCCCGCAGTATCGCAGTGCGGTCTTTTATCATTCGGAGGCCCAGAAAGCCGCCGCCGAGGCATCCAAAGAAGCCGTGCAGGCGGAGTTTGAGAAACCCATCGTTACCGAGATCACCGCCGCGAGCACCTTCTGGGTAGCCGAGGTTCAGCACCAGAATTTCTACAAACGCAATCCCCTGTATCCGTACAGCTATCACATCACGCGCAAGCATCTCCAGCAAGCGGATGAGTGGAAGAAAAAAGACGCGGCAAAGAACAAGTAGCATGGAGCACCGCTCCGTCCCCGAGCACGGAGCCTTTCTCCCTTTCCCCTGTATCTATTCCTGTCGTTCGCGTATACTCCGCCGTATGCGGCTTCTCCTTGTCCTGTTCCCTTTCTTCCTCGCCACCACCACCTTTGCCTCCCTTGAGGCCTACGATGCGGTGATCATCTCTGACCAAGTCGATAGCGGCTTGATGACGGTGACCAGCTTGACCTCGGCCGTCAGTTTCGATGGCTCGGCCGGCGTCCCGTTTAATTTCGGCGTAAGCTCCGGTGCGGTCAGCATGGAGTTCATACTCGATGGTGATCCGGTTGGGGGAGGGCTCAACGCCTATCTCGCCGTGGGGGCGAACTCCGTCAGCAGTTTGCGCTATGAACAGTGGCGCGATACCGGACAGATGGGATTCACTCAGTCGGGGTTGTTGGACTACGTGTTTAATCCGCAAGTGCTCTCGCCCACCGGCACCACGCATGTCGCCTACCTGTGGGATCCCAGTGGATACATGCGCTTGTACCTGAACGGTGCCCTCGCAGGGGAAGCCCTGGGGGTGACCACGGCATTTGCCATGCCGACGGGCGCCGGGCGACTGGGTGCTGTCTTTGGCGACGGGCAAACCATGCTCGGCACCATTCATCGTATCACCGTGTATGATGAGCTGGTTTCCGAAGAGGATGTGCTGCGTCACGCCGATGCGTTTAACGGGGTGAAACATCCGCCCGAGATCCGCTCGTTCACGGCCGATCCGGAAGCCTTTCTCGCACCGGGATCTTCGACCATACGTTGGCAGATCGCGGGATCCGAAGGGGTGAGCCTGAACGGGTTGGAGGTGACGGCGCTGACGAATAGCGTGGTGAGTCCACTCGTGACGACCCTTTATGAGCTCGTTGCAACGAATGAGGATGGTGCGGTTACCGGCCAGGTGACGGTAACGGTCAACCCCGCGCCCGTGATCGATTCGTTTACCTTTGATCGCGGGTATGTTGTGGCGGGCGAGTCGGCGACCTTGTCCTGGACCACGAGGTTCGGGTCGGACTGGGCCATCCTGGAGCTGCCGGGCGATGCCAATGGTCTGACCACCAATGGGATTGGTCAGATACGCTTCGTCCCGACCGTTTCGCAGGACGTGACCTTGCGGGTGACCAACGCCTTTGGAACCACAACGGCTTCGGTGCCCATCATCGTTGCCACACCGGCAAGCCATGTGGTGATTTCTGAATGCATGGCCGATAACGAGTCCTCTCTGGCCGATGAGGATGGGGCGTTCTCCGACTGGATTGAGCTGTTCAATCCCACGCCCTTTCCCGTGAATCTCGGAGGCTATCATTTGACCGATGACGCGACGGACCTGGTGAAATGGGTGATACCCTCCATCGAATTGGCCGCCGGACAACGCGTGGTCCTTTTTGCATCGGGAAAGAATCCACCCCGCCTTGATCATGCACCCTTCCGCTTGAACAATGAGGGCGAATTCCTGGCGCTGGTCGCGCCCGATGGGACGTCCATCGTGCACGCGTATCATCCGTTCCCCGCACAACGCAACGACATCTCCTATGGCTTGCTCGGGGGCGATCCAGGCCTTCTCGTCTACATGGGGAATCCGACTCCGGGCGGGGAAAACGATCCAAGCCCACCCTTGCCATACCCGGTAGAATTTTCTCGAACGAGTTTGCTCTTCGCCCAGGCCCTTCCGCTGGTTCTGAGCAGCGCGGACCCGGGTGCGGCAATCTATTACACGACCGACGGAAGCTTGCCTGACACGGTTAATGGCACTTTGTACACGAACGGGTTGGTCCTGACCCAGAGCACGTATCTGCGGGCGGTTTCCGTGTTGAACGGACCGTCCAGTGTCGTCACGGGTCACCAGTATGTGCGACTCGCTGCGGAGTTGGAGAGCTACGCATCCTCTCTGCCCATCATGGTCATCGATAATCTCGGTAGCGGCATCATCCCGGCCAAAGCCTGGAGTGGAAATGGGGCGGGGGTTCAGCAGGTGGCGCGTCAGTCGGCCATGTGGGCGACCTTCGAGCGGGACAGCGTCACTGGAACTTCAAGCCTGTTGTCGGAACCGGATATGGCCAGCCGTATCGGTATACGCGGACGGGGGTCGTTCTCGTCGACCTGGCGGCAAAAGCCGTACTCGGTTGAGGCCTGGGATGAACAGGCCGGGGAACGAAAGGTCCAGGTGCTGGGTATGCCGGCCCATTCGGATTGGATCCTGTATTACCCGGACATCGATGCGAATAAGGATCCGACGATGATGTACAACACCTTCATGTATGAGCTCGCGCGAAGCATCGGGCACGATGCGGTTCGATTCCGGTTTGTTGAAGCTTTTATCAACGAAGATGGCGGCGACTTGAGCCTGGCCGATCGACGGGGCGTGTATGTGGTGCTGGAAAAGGTGTCCCGTGGTGATCAGCGATTGGATTTTGAGCCGATGAGTGCGGACGGAACGACCGGAGGATGGCTGTTGGATTTAAATCGTACGGACGCGATTCCCGTAGGCGGCTTTCCAACCGTGAACGGCTCGACTTCGCCCCAGTATTTTCATACGCCGGGGCCGAATGGGGTCGTTGAAACCGCCCCCAATGCACCGGGTGGCGGCGATGATATTCCCCGCCAGGTCAATGGGTTTTTGAACATGGCTCATCCGAGTGGATACACCATCAATACGGCCCAACGTTCCGCCATCGAGCAGTGGTTCGTCGATTTCGAGGCCCTCCTGTACGATGACAATCGCTGGCTGAATCCGACCAACCACTACAGCCAGTACATCGACACCCGGGATTTTGTGGAATACTTTATTTTCAACAACCTCAGCATGAACGGCGATGGGATGTTGATCAGCATGTTTCCCTGGAAGTCGTCCAAAGACGGAAAGTTGCGCATGGGGCCACCCTGGGATTATAACTGGAGTAGCTATGACGGCTCGCCAACCGAGACCTTGTGGAATCGTGCAGATCGCCTCTGGTATGGGCGACTGTTTACCGATCCGGATTTCATGCAGGAATACATTGATCGATGGTTCGAGCTGCGAGACAGCGCGATGAGTAACGACGCGATGGATACCATCATCGACGGACAGGCGGGTGAAATTGGTGCGGTCCGTGCCATCGCGCAGGGTGTCCCGGATGGGAACGATTGGACGAATCGGGTGACGACCTTCAAGACCTGGCTGGGCGACCGGGCTGTCTGGCTCGACGGGCAATACACCCCCCGACCCGTATTTGGTGTGCCGGGTGGCGAGGTGCCGGTGGGTTTCGATGTAACCATTGCCGCGAATGGCGGGGCCATTTACTACACCCTGGATGGAAGCGATCCACGCGCGAGTGGGGGAGGTTTGTCGCCGAATGCACAGGCGTATTCCCTGGGCGTTGACCTGCAGGAATCCACCTTCATTACCGCACGGACCCAGGTGGGAAACACCTGGAGCGCGCCGTCGGATGCCTACTATTTCGTACAAACGGTTCCCGCAGACCCCACCCATCTGGTGGTGTCTGAATTGCATTATCGACCCGCGGATGTGACGACGAACGAAATGGCCGCCGGTTATGCGAATCGGGATGTCTTCGAGTTTATGGAGCTGTTGAACACCAGCGAGACCAACCTGAATCTGAGTGCGGTGAATTTCTTTCGTTCCAACGATGAAGGGATCGCTTTTGATTTCGCAAGCAGCCCGATACGCGACCTTGGGCCAGGCGAGCGGGTGCTCCTGGTGTCGAATCGTGATGCCTTCGCCCAGCGATATGGGACGAACATGTTGTCACGGCTGGCCGGGGAGTATCAGGGCAACTTGAGCAACGACGGGGAACTGCTCATGTTACGCAGTGGCACGAACGAGGTAATCCACGCATTTACCTACAACGATCAGCCGCCCTGGCCGCAAGCGGCGAACGGGGCTGGCTTCAGCCTGGTGCTGATCGATCCGACCCGTACGCCGGTGCCGGATCATAACAACCCCTTGAATTGGCGAGGGAGTTTGGCGCCTGGCGGCACGCCCGGGAGCGCTGACGCATTGGACTACACGAGCTGGAAAAGCGTGCATGCGGTCCCGCTTGCCGAGCCGGTGCTGGACATCGACCTGGATGGCCGGGTTAATCTGATTGAATATTTACAGGATACCGATCCACATACACCGGATGCGGTGAAGGGCTTTGTCGCCGCGATCGAGCCGGTGGATGTGTTGGGCGTCGTCGATGAATATTTTACGTTTCGGGTTTTACGGAAGGTCGATGCCGATGATCTCGAGGTCACGGTTGAGCTGTCCGACGATCTCGACCTTTGGCTGAGCGATGAAACGGTTTTCCTCGAGCGGGATCGGATGGGGGTTTCCCCCGTCGAGTGGTTGATCTTCCGTTCGCGAACGCCCGCCGTGTATTATTCCGTCAAATACGCCCGCTTACGCGTCGGCGCCAGGTAGGCTTCCTATCGAGCCAGGGTCAGGACCTCGGCCTTGGTTGTGATCTGTATTTCCGGGAGCGTAACTACGCCTTCGGCGTCGGCGGTCACCTTGCCGGACGTCTTTCCATAGACCCAGTTGATCGACTCATTCGCCTTCACGGGGAAGTGTTGCATGCGGCGAATCGAAACGTCGGCACGCGCTTCAGTCGGAATCGTAAAGGTCGTTTTCAGGTCGTTCGCAGAGGTCAGAAAGAGCGACATCCTGAGTTGTTCCTTGCTGTCTTCGAGGGTCTTCCAGCGGAAGAAGGCGTTGACCTGCCCCGGGGCTTTTTCGCCCAGGTGATCGGGCCAGGGCAGGGGGTCATTGCTCGATGCGTTGGTGAAAACCGCATACGCTTCGTTCTTCTTCACGCTCAGCCAGTCGAAGGAATTGATGAGATCATTCACCTTCAGGATATTCGCGTGGTTGTTGGCGTGGCCGAAGGGGCCCCAGTAGGCGTAGAGCGGGTACTTTCGATCGTTCATGGCTTGCACGAAGCGATCATGACCAAAACTCCACTGGTCGTTAGGCGCGGAATAGTCGATCACGATGGGCGGGTCGGGGATGCGCACGTTGGCGGGCCGGGCGAAGGGCGGAAAGCCCATTCGGTTCGCGGCGTGTTCGACGCCCGCGGGCACGTTCGCCTTGATTGCTGCGAAGAGATCGCCGTTCCGCAGGCCGATGCCCAGGGTGCCGCTCCCGCCCATGGAGTTGCCGCACAGGTACACCCGGTTCGCATCAATGCCGTAGGTGGTCATCACCCACTTGACCGTGTCGATGACCCGGCGTTCGACCGGTACGGGATCGAGGCCGCCATTTTTCCGGGTGAGGTTTTCGTCCTTCGCGTGCATGCCGCCCCACCACCAGTCGCCCCCATTGGCCCGGCAGTCGACGTACAAGGCGTAAAAGTCTGCGGGCGCATGATAGATGTCGTGGTTGCCGACTTGCCGGGTGCACTTCACACAGGAGTTCACATCGTGGCCTGCAGAATGCAGCACGACATACAGCGGCGCATGTTTTTGCTCCGTCGTGGGGTGCATGACGACAAAGCTGTCTTCCTGCGGCTTTTCATAGCCCCACGCCGCCTGACTCGGGTGTCGGAAAACCTCAAGCGTTCGCCCTTCGACCGCCAGCTCTTGCGCCTTGGCCGGGTCCAGCGTGGGGGTCCAATTCGCCTCTTTTGCGGGTGTGATGATCACGCTGCTTAGCAGCAGCGCGCAGGTCAGGTAGTGGTGTTTCATAGGCGGTGCTTTCGGGTGTGCGTTTACGGGGTTTTTACGAGGACGTTGTCGTAATGCATTTCCTGGCCCGGGGTCACCAGGCCGATCTTGTTCTTGGTGGTGTGGGCGATGCCCTCAGATCGGAGCGATCCAACGAGCTTTCCGTCGATAAAGGTCTGCATGAGGTCGCCCTGGATGCGGATGGAGATGGCGTACCATGCGTCGGGCTTCAGCTTCACCGGAAAGGAGGCTTCCTTGGTTTTGAGCAACGCCCGGGTCGCATCGTCGAGCTTACCCGCCTTTTTCATCTCGTAGATCTCGTTTTTAAAGTTGCCGGTTTTACCCTCGCGGAGGGTGACCTTCGTCGGGGTGACAATGACCCGACAGATGTGGCCGGCATGGGAGTCCTTGAAGCCCTGTTCGTTGAAGGTGAGGTTGGTTGCTTTCGACCCGGCGAACTTGAGGTCGAGGTTGAGCTCCACATCGCCAAAGGGTTTCAGTTGGACGCCATGAACCGCCGCATGGCCGCCGTCCTTTTCTTCAATGCCCACGAGCACGCCGTCGCGGACATGCGATGCGCTCTTGTACAACTTCCAGTCTTTGGAGAGGGTCGAGGACGAGAACGCGTCGGAGAACTCCTGTTTGGTATAGGATTCTGTGGAAAGGGCGGCATTCTCTTTTGCGGATGCCACCGAAATGCACAGGGCCAGCTTGGAGAGGAGCAGGGTGGATGTAAATCGTTTCATCAAGGTTCACAGAGCAGGTTGAGGAATTGAAATGGTCTATCACACACCCTATCTGGTGCCTGTTTGAATTTACAATGCATTTCTGAGCGGGTACCTTTAGATCGTGTCTACTGAATCAGGAGCTTTTATGAAATTACGGGTTTATATGTTGTTGGCTTGCCTGCTTGCCGCACAGGCGTCGGCCGAGTTGATTGTTGATCTGACGCCGGGATCGGCGGATTATGACTCCTCGGTTTCGGGTAATGGTGTGGTCGGGGTTACCGATCCCAATCACAACCTGGGCCTGACCTTTAACATCAGCTTTCAGCCTGCCGCTCTGGATGTCGCTACCGGAGCTGCTGCCGCGATTAACCTCCTGGAGATTGGGGGGAATGCGAACGGAACGGGTTTGTACCTCTACAATGGCGAAATGCATTTTCTCAGCAAGATGCAGGGCCTGGCGGCCAACGAGGTGAGTACCTTTAACGATCTGGAT
>JBLIND010000184.1:0-12326 GCA_047639095.1 Candidatus Omnitrophota bacterium
TTGGTCAAAGGGAAAGTGGCCAAGACGACACAATTCGGCGCATTCGTCGAACTCGAAGGCGGAATCGAAGGCCTGGTTCATATCAGTCAGCTGAGCGATGAACGCGTCGAGAAAGTCCGTGATGTTGTAAAAGTCGGTGACGAAGTCAACGCCCGTATTATCAAGATCGACTCTGCTGATCGTCGAATTGGTCTTAGTATCAAGGCCGCGGCAATGTCCGACGAAGACTTCTCTCTTGAAGAGGACATGCTCGAAGGATTGCGTCCGGGTGAAGATCTGGTCGATCTTGGCAGCGCCTTTGACGATGCCTTCAGCGCAAGCGAAGGCGGCGAAGACTGGATTCCCGGTCAGGGCCGCGTTGCTGCTGAGGAACCCAAAGAGGACACCGAGGCTGCTGGCGACAAAGAGTAATCAACCTGTACTCATTTTAAATAGGAAATGGACCGCTGATGGCGGTCCATTTTCTTTGGGACACCTGATTTTTCACTGCTGATTACTTGACCTCAACCCTTTAACATCAAACGTTGATGATATGAGTGATATTTATTCCGATCTATCCTGGCGGGGGCTTATTCATCAGTCGACCGCAGACGACGTGCTGCCAGGCTGGCTTCGTGAAAAAAGTCGGACGGTTTATGCCGGCTTTGACCCGACCGCCGATAGCCTGCATGTCGGCAGTCTTATGCCGCTGATGATGCTTCGGCGCTTTCAAAAAGCGGGCCACCGGCCAATCGCTCTTGCCGGCGGTGCAACAGGAATGATTGGTGATCCGAGTGGAAAGAGTGCAGAGCGTAATCTGCTCTCTACCGATGAACTCGAGAAAAACCTGCAGGGTATCGAATCCCAGATGCGCGCCATTCTCGACTTCGACTGCGGAAACCATCCGGCTCTCCTGGTGGATAACAATGAGTGGATGAAGTCATTCAGTTATATCGAGTTCCTGCGCGATGTCGGGAAAAATTTTCCCGTAAATGTCATGATGCAGAAAGAGTCGGTAAAGAGCCGTCTCTCCAGCGAAGCCGGATTAAGTTACACCGAGTTCAGCTACATGTTGCTGCAGGCCTATGATTTCGCTCATTTACACAAAGCCTATGGTTGTGAGCTGCAGGTTGGCGGAAGCGATCAGTGGGGTAACGTGACCGCCGGCATCGATTTAGGCCGCCGGATGCTCGGCGCCCAGCTTTATGGCTTAACCTGCCCCTTGCTGACTAAAGCCGATGGATCGAAAATGGGGAAAACCGAGTCCGGAGCAATCTGGCTTTCGGCGGAAAAAACCAGTCCTTATGCTTTTTACCAATACTGGGTGAATGTCGCTGATGAAGATGTTGGTATGTGCTTACGCTTCCTCACCGAACTTGAGCATGATGAAATAACCAGCTTGGATGCTTCCCGTCGGGATCGCGCTCATGAGCGCGAAAGTCAGAAACGATTGGCCGAAGAAATCACCCAGCTCATTCACGGTCCCGATGGACTCGTGAAAGCACAAAGGGCCACGGAGGTTTTCTTTGGTGCTGAAATCAGCGATTTAACGGATCACGATTTGACCCAGATATTTGACGACGTCCCAAGCGCCCAGGTGGATTTCGAGGCCTTGGATGCGGGCATCGCCTTGATCGATGCATGGGTGGACGCTGGATTGGCGAAAAGCAAAGGCGAGGCTCGGCGAACAATCGCCCAAGGCGGTGCCTATGTAAATAATCGCCGAGTCGATAAACCGGATTCAATCCTGTTGCGTGGCGATCTGGCGAGTGAATCGGTGATCGTGCTCCGCTCAGGCCGTCGTAAATACGCCTTGCTGCGGTTTTCATAGATTTCAAAAATGATCAGGGAGCTTGATGAAAACGTTGTTGGTCATTGAGCTCATTTTAATTGGTTTCGCAAGCGCGCTGTTTTCAGAGACAGCCATTTTGCCGAACGAGATTGCCCCGGCACCTTATATGCGGGTGCGCTATAGCGATGAATCCCTTGCTGAGTTGCAAATTTGCCTTCGCAAACTCGTTACCGTTGAAGGGGATAAACCCGTTATCTGGTTGATTGGTGTCTCACACATCGGTGATCGCGCCTACTACGAACACCTCCAGCAGGTGCTGGATACCTGCGATCTGGTTTTTTACGAGGGTGTCGGCGACTCTCCGCGTCTCATACAGCAGGCAGGTGTGGACGCTCCGCCGAGTCTACAAGGTGACCTGGCCGATGCGCTTGACCTGGTATTCCAGCTGAAGGCGATCGATTACCAGCGACGGCATTTCCGAAACAGCGATGTCAGTATGGCTGCATTACAGCAACTGATGGCCCAAGCAGAGGCGGAGTCTTCGGATGGAAAGCAGGCTAGCAAAGAATTAAATCAGCTGATTTCCTTGATGCAAGGTGACTCCGCTTGGAGCGGTTTGGTCGATGGGTTGATGAGGCAGCTCAAACGAGCGCCAGAAGTTAAAAATGCCACAAAACTTATGTTTATCGAGATGCTGGGGAATCTCAAAGACGATTTGGGAGCAGATCAAATGCAGCCGGAAATGCAGAAGTTGATGGAACTGCTGATTGACCATCGAAATATCATTGTCCTGAAGGATATCCAACGAGCGCTGCAGCAAGCCATGCCGCCAAAGACCATTGGTGTGTTCTATGGCGCTGCACATATGCATGACCTCGAGGAGCGCATCTCGGTGTTAGGCTATCGTGTGGAGGAAAACCGATGGCTGGGCGCGATCACGCTTAACCTGGAAGATGCCGGAATTCGTAAGCAGGACGTCCTTATGATTCGTCGGTTGGTGAAAATGCAAATGGATGCATTGAAGTGATAGATCAGAATAGCATCTCCAATCCGTTTCATCAGGCGTTCATGAAATATATGCCCCAGGATGCATCGCAAGGTGGGTGACCGATCACATGTGGGTGAGATCCCCGGAGATCTGAAGAATTCCTTTACGTTTTTTGCCTGGTCAAGGTACAGTCCAGTAGGCGCCGTGAGCATATTGGTGAGTCTTTCCTGCTTAACTAGAGTAATCGTGTATGAATAAACCGTTGATCTTAGGTGTGTCTGCAAGCCTCCGAAACGCACGTCGCGGTTTGGGCAATCAGGATTTGATCGCCTCAATCCATGCCTGTAAAGACGAGGCCAGTCTTAAGGCGTTCTTATCTCAGGAAGCCGCACTGCATCTGAAGCATTTCCAAGAAGCCGGTCGTAAGGACGAGCTGCCTTTTGACCAGATGTATCGGAATTTGAAAAAGTTGAAGGGCAATCGAGGCCTTAGCAACTCGGAAGTCGCTCTTTCCGCTGCGCTCTGGTCCTGCTACCAGCTCGGTTGCGAAATCGATCACGTTTCTCTCAGTGAATATTACACGGAGTCGGGGGTGCACAACGAGCAGGCACTCTTTGATAAAGTGAAGGCCGCAGATGGCATCATGGTTTCCACGCCGGTCTATTTTGGCGATCGCAGTAGTCTCGCGCAGACTTTTCTGGAGAAAATTCGTGTCGACCAGGCACTCAATGAATCCCTTCAGGGTAAAGTGTATGCGGGTCTTGCTGTCGGCGCGAAGCGGAATGGAGGTCAGGAAACCACCTTGATCTACCATATGCTGGATATGCTGAATGCCGGATTGCTCTGTGTTGGGAATGACAGCGAGACGACTTCCCAATACGGAGGGACGGGGCATGCTGGCGATATCGGGACCATGCCGAATGATGACTATGGCTTGCAGACCGCCATGGGGACGGGTCGCAGGCTCTCGCGCGTGACCCAGATTATGCGACTCTCGGAGGAATATACCCTGAAAGGTAAGCCGCGTATTCTTTTCTGGCTCCTGCAGGATAAGGACGATTACGCACTCAACTACCTCACTTCTCTTTCGTCTCACTTTGATGCCGATGTCGACATCATGAATGTTTCTGATGCAACGGTCATGCGTTGCCTGGCGTGTGATATTTGCCCAACCCATATTGATGTCGACGAAGAGTACCGTTGTATTATCAAGAGCAGCAAGGACGCCATGGGCGATCTGCATGCGCGGTTCATGCGTGCTGACGCGGTCATACCGGTAATCTACAGCCCTCGTGATCGAGCCGGGGTTTCCTCCACGTATCAGCGCTTCCTTGAGCGCACCCGATACTTAAGACGTGGGGACTACCTGCTCAGCAACGCCATCAGCGCGCCTTTCATCATCGAAGAAGTGGGGGCGAATGAAAATATGCACATCCGCGCCATGACGTCCATGGTGCGTCACCATACAGTCTTAAGCAGGCCGATCATTGCGGCTAAATGGCAAGATCAGATTATTAATGATGACGATGTGAAAAGCGAGTTTGCCAGACTGAACGAGCTGATCTGCCGTGTAATGAAAGGTCGATTGGCGGCTTTTGATGCAAGCCAGGAACATCTGAAATACCGCCCCATTGGTTACGTTCTCAGTGCGGTAAAAGATGTTGAGGATGAAAAGCTGCTGCGTCGAGAATCGATGATGAAAGATCGATTCGAGCGCAATGCACAGGCGAAGAATGAAAAAATCCAACCAAAGTCATAACGCTTGGAGGATCTGATTTCCAAGGTCGCCGTGACCGATGTGGACGTGCCGCTTCTTAAGCCCTACCTGTTATCTTTTGCAACGCTCACCCGTCTGCGGTCGATTCAGGCAACCCTATCATTGACCAATGGCTTGTGTCGAACGGCTGAGGTCGTGCCCTTGCCCGGGTATTCACACGAGGGGGAAGCTGAGATCCTTGAGCGCGTGTCAACCCTGGCGGAACGGGGCGCAGGCATGCATCTCGGCGCCTACCGAAACCTGCTTGAAGCACAGATTGGGATGCGCAATTTCGCCCTTTCCCCCTTGTTGTCCGCGATTGACCTTTTCTCTTACGAACTCTGCAATATCACGAAAGATGCCGGTTCGACGGTCACACCGGTAGCGGCGGAGAAGCTGGATTTGTCGACCATTCAGGACATCCCTAACGGCGCCTGCATAAAGGTGAAGCTGACCGGTGACCCCGACCTTGATGCCGCTGCCATGCGCGCAATCGACGATCTGTCCCGGACCGATGTGCGCTACCGACTCGATGCCAACCAGGCGTATACCGAGGAAGCGGCGGATCGCTTTGTGTCTTCGATCGAAAACATACAAATCCTGCCTCAGATTGATTATCTCGAACAAGCTTTACCCCTTGAGGACTGGAGTGGGCAGAAACGGCTTTCTCAAAAATTCCCCTTTTTCAATTTTATGTTGGATGAAGGGGTCTTCGGACGTGAGGACATCAAACGCGCACATGAAATCGGAGTCAAATTCGTCAAGCTGAAGCTCTTTAAGCAGGGCGGGGTGAAAGAGTTGATGGATCAGTCACGCTTTGCACATGAACTGGGGTTGAAGGTGGTCGTTGGGAACGGCGTCGCAACCGCCATATCGAATCAAGTTGAGATCAGCGTCTATCTGGCGAACCGCGAATGGTTTTATGGGCCGCATGAGGCCAACGGATACTTGAAAACGGCATGAGCAAAACGGCGTTGGTACTGAATGGTTTTTGTCGGAATTCCCTGGCGATTACTCGGAGCCTGGCTCGAAAGGGCATTATCTGCGACATCGTGCATTGGTCCCGTGGGCATGCTGGTCAGGAGCAATTCCTGGTCAATCATAAGTCGAAAACCGTTCGCAAGGTCTGGTTTCTAAAGCGAGAACGCCATCTCGAGCAGCTCCTGGAAGTACTTGCTCATCAGGAATACGATTATCTTTTTGCGGGTGGGACGACTGATTCATTACTCATCTCGAAGCATAAGACCACCTTGGAAAAGTATTGCCGAGTGGCCATGGAAGATTGGTCTGAGGTTGAACGGGTGCACGATAAATCGAACCTGATTAGCGAGGCCGCCCGGCTCGGCATCCCGGTGCCCCAGACCTTTAGTGTCGACCGGATTGAAGACTTACAACACGAACAACCTTCTTTTGACCCGCCCTACATTCTGAAATTTTCGGACTCCTACGCATCCATTGGTCTGGAAACGTATCGAGGTGACAAGGATGGCTTGTACGCCTATTTTGCAGAGCACTATCATGCGGCTCCTGCACTGCCGATCATTCAGCAGCTGATCGAAGGCGATCTGGTGGATGCCTGCACTTTTTCGGTGGAGGGAGAAGCGAAGGCGATCCTTTGTCAGAAACGACTATTTACCGCATGGATCACCGGTGGCGGAGGATTCGTAAACCAGACGATTGAGGCTCCTAAGCTCGCCGAATATGCCCGCCGCCTGTTGTCGCATTTTTCGTGGAGCGGCCATCTGGAGATGGACTGGATTTATGATGCAGCAGCGGATGAGTATTATATTATCGAGATAAATCCCAAATACTGGGGCACCACCCAGTTGACCATCGATGCGGGCTTCGACTTCCCTGCGATGTCTGTTCAATGGATGGAAGGGGAAGAGATCCCTGCTCAAGAGCACTATCAAACCGGCCTGGTCTATCGATGGCTGGAAGAAGAAATGGATGCGATTCTGATCCATGGCAAAGGGCTCTCCGGGCTCAAGTTGTGGCTGGGATTTGTCGGCCGCTTCTTTCGTTTTGGTACCCATTACAATATATATGGCTTCCGTGATCCGCGACCCTTCCGGGGTAATTTTCAGTCGATTCTTAAAAAGCACCTGAAGCACAAGATCGCAGGCCCGAAGGGTGGGGCGCAGCGTTAAGCGTCTTCTTGCCGAGGGTCGAGCGCATCTCTGAGGCAGTCTCCCAGCAGGTTAATCGTAAGAATCAGGATGATTAACAGCACCGCAGGAAACGTGGTTATCCACCATGCACTACCACTGATGACATATTCGAATCCGCTTCGGATCAAGGAGCCCAGGGAAGGCTGTGAAGGCGGCATGCCAAGGCCCAGGAACGATAGCGCCGCTTCCGCGACGATGGCATTCGCAATCTGGAGGGTTGAGATAACGAGAATCGGCGAAAACGTATTCGGGAGGATATGTCCAAACAGGATTCGGGTGGTCGGTGTGCCCAGGCTTCTGGCTGCGCTGATATAGTCCTTTTTGCGCTCGGCCAGCGTGCAAACCCGCATCGTTCGTGCGTACTGCGGCCACTCGGCGATTCCAATGACGCAGATCAACATGGGGACGACCGCCTGCTGATACGACGCGGCACCGAGGCCGGCCTGGCAAATGGCCAGCGCGATGATCGCGACCATCAAGGTTGAGAACGACAACTGGATGTCTGCCACACGCATGAAAAAGGCATCGAGACGTCCGCCGAAATAGCCGGCACACAATCCGATTAGAACGCCCAGCACCATTTGCAGGCATACCGCTGCAATACCGATGATCAATGAAATCCGAAGCCCGTAGAGCATGGTGCTCAGAATGTCTCTTCCCTGGTCGTCCGTTCCGAGTATAAATCGTGCATCCCCGGATTCGATCCATCGCGGAGGGAGGCTTGAATCCATAATATCCAGGGTTTCCAGATCATAGGGGTTGTGAGGTGCGATGACGGGTGCGAGGAGTGCTGCACCAATGAAGCCTGCAAGGAGGAGCGCATACACAATGCCCCCCTTTTGTTTCAGGAGTTGGTGCTTTGACGGGAATCGGCTCATTCAACCTCCGCCATGGGGTTGATCAGTCGATAGGTAAGGTCAACCAAGGTGTTGGTGGTCACGAAGATCACCCCGACGACCATCAAGTACGCCACGATCAGCGGCGTATCGACTCGGTTGACCGCTTCAAGGAACATAAAGCCCATGCCCGGCCATTGGAAAATCGTTTCCGTGAGCACCGTGTACGCCAGCAGGCTGCCGAATTGAACACCCCCCACGGTAACCAGCGGCAGCAGGGTATTCTTGAACGCATGAACAAACCATACGCGCCGGCCGCGCAGTCCCTTCGCCCAGGCCGTTTGAATGAAGGGCTTGTGCAGTGTCTCGAGCATCTCTGATCGTACCAGGCGTATAAAGAGGGGCAGCATGATTGAAGTGAGCGTCACACAGGGGAGGACTAAATGGCGTAGACCATCGACGGTCAGGAATCCACTTTCCCATCCGAACAGCTCAACGGTGGTCCCTCTTCCGTACGATGGCAGCCAACCCAGTCGCACAGAAAAAAGGTAGATCGAGAAAATGCCGGTTAAAAAAACGGGTACGGATATGCCTACGATACTGCTGACCATGATGACACGGCTTGTGCGGCTTTTGTTCCGGATGGCGCAGTAGCATCCCAGGGGGATCGAGAGCAAGGTGACCAGCATAGCGGTGCCGAGAACAAGTTCAAAGGTGGCGGGAAACTTTTCCAGGATGACCTCAAGGGCCGGTTGTTTGAAGTGATAGGAAGTACCCAGATCCCCTTGCACGGATTTCTTCAGAAAGTGACCATACTGGATAAGCAGTGGATCGTTCAGCCCCAATTGTTCCCGCAGGCTGTCGCGTTCCGCTTCGGAGACGGATTGGCCCAGCATCTCCTGAAGCGGATCCCCCAGATTATCCTGGATCAGGAATGCGATCAGACTGATGACGAGCAACACGAAAGTACCTTGCAGGATACGCTGAGTCAGGAAGGTGAGCATGCGATTCATGGGTGCCCATCATCTTGCAGGATCTCAGCATGTCAAGTGGGAGGACACCCCGGCCGTGTTCGTTCAGCCACTCAGCACGGATTTGGTCTGGCAAACGAATACCGAATTTGCGAACGTCAGTCGCGGCCGGGTTATCTGCGCGCAACGGATGAAAAAAAAATGGCTTAACTTCTTTTCCGGGTACAAGCGCCACGCCTTGATCCTGGTTTCCGGTTCGGTACTCGCCCAGGGCTTGCTCATCGGGACCAGCCCGATCCTCACCCGCTTGTACGATCCCGCAGCATTCGGTTTATTCGCGCTGTTCATGGCGATTGTCGGCGCCCTGAATCCGGTTGTCTGCGGAAAACTCGACGTCGCCCTGGTTCTTCCGAAAAAGGATGAAGACAGCGCACACCTCACGGGTCTGGCCATCCAATTCGTACTGGGTGTATCCCTTCTGCTTTTCCTGATCTCGGTATTTTTTCACACCGGCCTGAAAGAATTGCTCAAGGCCGATCGCTTGGGCATCTGGTATTACCTTACCGCGGTTGGGCTCCTGCTCTCGGGGGGCTTCCAGGTCTTTTCCGGGGTCAGTAATCGCTTCCAGCAATACACCGCGATGGCGCGAAGTAATGTGCTCCGTGCGGTTGCGAATACCCTGGTGAAAATCGGCGGCGGATGTCTGCACCTGGGCCTCGGCGGGCTGATCGCTGGGCAGTTGGTCGGTCTGATCGCGGGTATGACCTACCTTTTTGCGGTTCAAAAAGGCAAATGGACCTCACGTGTTTTCGCGCGGTCTCCCGATAAGAAACGGAACTTTATTCGATACAAAGATTTCCCGCTCTACAATGCCTCGTCGGGGGTGTTGGGAGGTTTGCTGCTTTCGCTGCCGGTATTTTTTATTGCCCATCGCTACAGCGAGGACCTGTTGGGACAATTCGCCCTCACGGTCCGTGTGGTGATGATGCCCTCGGTTTTCCTCTCCGTGGCCATCTCTCAAGTGAATTTAAAGCGGGTGGTAGATCTGGTCAATGCCCGCCGATCCGCGCTTCCGTTTGTGTTGAAGTCGTCGGCGATGCTCGGCGCGATTGTCATTTTGCCCATGTTGGTACTCTGGTTCTGGGGGGCGCCCTTGTTCGTATGGGCCTTTGGTGCGAAGTGGGCGGCTGCGGGCAAAATGGCCGCGTACCTGTCCGGGATGATTACGATTCGTTTCGTCGCTTCGACTATGAGCAGCGTCCTGGCTGCTACGCGGAACAACGGCATCAGTGCGGTCTGGCGCATCGTCACCCTGTGCACGATGACCGGTGTGTTTGCCTGGTCAACCGCGCACGGCGATATCTATTTTTGCATCAAGGCCTACGCCGTGCATGATGCGGTGATGTACTCCATCATCTGGCTGTGTACCTGTTGGGCGGCCGCGCACCCGAAGAACCATCTGGAAGGGGATGCCACACCACCCCCGCCGGCGCCCGCGACATAATCCATGCTCGACAAGATACGGGCCTTTCGCTAGTGCTGCTGTTCGGTCCGGCGCTTCTCGGACCGGGTACGCGTATCGAAGATCATGAGTGAACCTGTTGCTTTTTTTGATAAACACTTGGCCTGTATCAGTTGCCGAAGCCCCCTGCAGCCCGAAGCGGAAGGGTTTGCATGTCCGGGCTGTAATCTTCATTACCCGCTTGTCGATGACATCCTGGATTGCTACCCAAAGTCCTCACCCTACACCCCGGAATTGGTCAATATTCGCGAGCAGTATGAGGGCTTTGGCGAGGACACGGAGCGCCATGAGAACTGGCTCAACCTCCGCCGCAGGCGCCTGACGGTCGACCTCGTTAGGCCTACGGATTGCGTGCTCGAAATCGGGTGTGCCGAAGGCTGGATGACCGAGCAGCTCGTCAAGCGCGCCCGGACCGTCGTGAGCAGCGACATCGCGCTGAATTATCCAGCGTGCGCGGGAGGTCGCCGCAGCCGCCTACGTGCTATTGGATGCCCATCACCTGCCCTTCGTCCCCGAGTCGTTTTCCTGTGTCGTGATGACCGAAGTGCTCGAGCACGTGTACGCCCCGTATCGCGTGCTGGAAGAGATTCATCGGATCCTGGAGCCGGGTGGGAGCCTGGTGATCAGCGTTCCAAACCATATGAACTTTGCCCGCTTTATGCAGCACCTGCGCAACAAGGACGGGGTATCCAACGATGCCCACCTCTCGGCCTTCGACTTTTACGCATTAAAACAACTCCTGGCTTTCGTCGGGTTCGAGGTGGAGGTTACGTGCGCGGAATACATCCACGTCCCCCTCTTGAAGCGCATTTTTCGAAACGACCGCATGCAGAATCGCTTGCAGAAGCGATGGCGCTACTTCGGCAATCGCCTGATTGTTCGCGCGGTAAAAACAGAGGACTCTCTGTGGAGTCGTCTCTAGCAGGTTGCTAAGCCCGGCGTTTATTGGATGACCAGATCACCCAGGTAGGGGAAGTTCATCACGTTGACGATGGGCTCGATGTTCACACCCTTTCGGGCCGCCCAGGCCAAGTCCTGAAAATGCAACGGAACGAATGCGGCATCGTCGTAAAGGATCTGTTCCACCTGCTGAAGCATCTGCGCGCGTTTCGCGGTATCCGTTTCCGTGCGTGACGCGGTTATAATGGCATCCACCTTCGGGTTGGAGTAATTGCCGCTGTTGTATTGCCCGTACCCGGTAGCTGCATCCGGCGTCATGCAGAGGAACTCGGTAAAGTTCGCCGAATCTTCCGTGTCGGAGTGCCACCCGATGAATTGGATGTCGGCAGCACGCTTGTCGAAATCGGGCCAGTATTGTGCTTTTGGCATCGTCCTTAAATCCACACGGATTTTGATCTTAGCCAACATGGCCACAACCGCTTGCGCAATTTTGTAGTCATTTACATATCGATTGTTCGGCGCGATCATCGTGCAGACAAACCCGTCTGCCAGTCCGGCTTCTTTCATCAGTGCCTGGGCTTTTTTGAGGTCATAGCGTGGTGCTAGTGCAGGGTTGTACCCCACATACCCTTTGGGACTTTGCTGGCAGGCCGTGGTGGCAAACCCACGCATGATTTTCTGAACGATTCCATCGTTGTTGATCGCATGCACAATGGCCTGGCGGACCTTGACCTGTTGGAATTCCGGCCGCCTTTGCTGATTCAGCTGCAACGTGATCACACGGGTTCCACTCATCGTGACCAGGCTCATCCGGGACTCGCGTTTAATCCGTTCCATGTCGGTCGGCGGCACCGGGGCGATGAAGTCGACATCGCCCGCGAGCAGGGCAGCGACCCGCGTTGGCCCCTCTTTAATGGGCGTAAGGATGATCCGATCAACATTCCCCGGGGACGCCTTGTCCCAATAGCCATCAAAGCGATCGAACACCACTTTCACGCCTTGTTGTCGGCTGGAGACGATGAAGGGCCCGGTGCCTGAAGCATTTCGACTGGCGTAGGTGTCCCCGTGCTTCTTCAGCTCATCCTTGCCATCATAAAAAACGCGATCGAGGGGGAAGAGGTAGGTCGCCATCTGTAAAGCCAGGGGATACGGCTTGTCGGTAATCAGATCCACGGTGTGTGCATCAATTACGGTGCATTTCACGAAGGGCTCAAACAGCCCTTTAAAGTCCGGGCTCTGTTTCAGTCGCTGGAAGGTGAAGGCAACATCTTCAGCGCCGAGTGAATTTCCACTGTGAAACCGGACATCTTTCCGGAGATGGAAACGCGTCGTAAGGGGATCGGGCTGTTCCCATTTCTCCGCCAGCCGAGGCTCTATTTTCATATCCTTCGTCCACCGCACCAGAGGGTCG
>JBLIND010000185.1:0-12286 GCA_047639095.1 Candidatus Omnitrophota bacterium
CCAGATCCGAAGCAAAGCGTGCCGACCGCCCCCGCAATCCTTCGAGCTGAGGGCATTCCCTCCAGCGTGGCCGACAGAAGGCCGACAGAAGGCCGGCAAGGCAACCTGGGCGATAAAAGTAGGATAGGTAAGAGGACCTGCACCGGGAGCCTAAGCGACCAGCGCAGGGCCGTTACCGCCCCCTGGTCCCCCAAGGCCAGCGGATCCCCCAAGGCCAGCGGGGGACAGATAACCCCAAGCGCCTCGTGCCTCATCGCAAGGCTTTTATCTATCCTACGCCCTCACCGGATGAAGAGCCTTTTTCCTATGCAGGATGAAACGCATTCGGTATCCTCTGCTCCAGATCAGACGCGGTATTCATGAAGATTCGCATTCTAATAGAGGTGATCATCGTTCTCGCATTGGCCTTCTTTGCGTACACCCGATTCATCACTCCCCAGAAACCCGATCCGGCCGAAGCCCTTGCCCAGGCGCGCGCGGACGAGGAAAGCACCTCACGTCTCAACGAGCTGATCAAAAAATCTAAAACCACCACACCTCGGGAAGCCGCCCCGACGGTTGCCGCCGCTCAGGACTTTAAGCCAGAAGCCACATCCGTGCAGCGCGATCCGGAGCCCGTTCCTGTGGTGGCAGAAACCACCCTTGCTGGCCGCATCGTGGATGAAAACGGCGCACTGATCCTGGACCCGGTCACGGTTTACAGTACGAACTGTCGGTTTACTGGCATCTCAAGCCAAGGCAGCTTCAACATCCTCGTGCAGCCCGGCGTCTGCGTGGTCAGCGCCCAACGAACCGTCGGCGAATACCTGCTCGAAGCGCAAGCGGTCGAGCTGGTGATCACCGAAGGCGTCGCGAATCCACTCACCCTGGTCATGCCGTCCCAGCTGGTGGGCACGGTGGGGATCGACTTGATTCTTCACGACGCCTACGCCGAAGTGGCCACGGTGGCTCCCGACAGTCCCGCGGCCCAAATCGGCATGGAGCCCGGACATGTCATCGTAGAAATCAACGGCCACAAGGTTGCGGGCCTGAGCCAGGATCAGATCGCAGCGACGCTGATCGGACCCGTGGGCGAGGAAGTACGGATGCTGATCGTGGTCGAGGATGCCGATGGTAATCTGCAGGAAATTCCGGTCGCCCTCGGCCGGGTCGTATTGCCGTAACCGCCGGGCAACGGCTAAGCCCGGGCTTCCCGACGGGCGTCATTCTTTTCTTTGGCCCAGATCAGCCAGATGGTGATCTCAAAAAGAATGTACAGCGGAACCGCGAGCATCATCTGCGTCATCGGATCGGGAGGCGTCAACATCATGGCGAGAAAGAGCAGTCCCACCACCACGTGGCGGCGTTTCTCCCGGAGCTGGGTCGAGTTCACCAGTCCCAGGAAGCCGAGGATGAACAGGACTTCCGGCAATTCAAACGCCAGTCCGAAGCCGAGCATGAGCTTTAAACAGAAGGAGATGTAGTCGTTGAGCAGGATCACATCGGTGCTGGCGCTGATCCAGTCGGCAAAGCGGAACATGATGAAAATGGCATAGGGCAAGGTGAAGAAATAACACATCGCCACGCCTGTCGCAAAAAGGGCCACCGCAAATCCAGACGTGCGAACAATGATCTGCTTTTCTTTCGGCTTGAGCCCGGGAAAGATGAATTTGCAGATGAAAAAGATCATAATGGGCGCGGACAGCAGGATGCCTCCCCAGAAGCCAACCGTCAGGATCACCTTGATCGAACCGGTCATGTTAAAAATACTGAGCAACTGTTTTGCGTCGAGCAGCTTCAGGTCATCACCCGGATCCTCGCCCTGTCCGCTCACGGTTGCTACCGCGGGCAGCTCAGGCTCAACCTTTTCAGTTGCATCCGTCGCCACGACTTCAACCGGGGGCGCATTGCTGGCTGCGACTTCCCCAGGAAGCGCATTGGTCGCGGTACCGACTTCTGCAGGAAGCGCATTGGTCGTCGTGCTGACCGCCACGTGAACAACCGGGTTTGCGGACCTGGCCTTGGCCTGTTCATCCTGCTTTTCCTGTCGGGCGGCACGCTTCTTGATAATGATCTGATTCCGCTGGGCGATGCCCTTTTCCAGGGGAAGACGTAAGCCGTCGAGAATGTAGTTCGTGCAGGGCAAGGCGATGACAAGCCCTACCGCCAGCACAGCCAGACACTGCAGGATCATCTTGCGCAACTCTTCGAGGTGCTCAAGAAAGGTCATGGCATTCGGATCGGCCTCACCTTCGATCCGATTCGGATCATGATCCGTGTAGTGATCATCGTGATAGTGATCATCGTGGTAATGGTCATCGTGGTAATCATCATCGTGATGCCCATCATGATGTTCATCGTGGTAAGGATCATCACCATGCGCGGCATCCGAGGCCGGAGCCTCTTCACTGGCGGAGCTGTTCGATGCGGCCACTTCGCCCGGGGTCACCAGGGAGTCGCCGGATGCCCCGGTCACTTCATTCTCCGCTGCAGCACCACTTTCGGGTGTCGAGCTGGATTCAGGATGGTTCAGAGCGTCAGAGGGGTCGGGCTTCGGATCATCAACCATGAGTCGGCGGGTCCTTTACGGGAGCGAGATCCGCCAACTTCGGATGTGGTTGAGATTCCGGTCCCTCGGCAGCGGCAAGCTCCGGCGGAGCCTCCACGTCCAAGGTGCCGCGCGCTACGATCGGCTCCACACCCGGTTCCGGCTTATCGGCCTTGGGTAGAGCGTCGTGTTTCGTGTGAAGACCATCGTTATCTGCGTGAAGAGCGTCGAGACCAGGTGTCTGGGGGTCGAGAGCAGGTGTCTGGGGGTCGAGAGCAGGTTCCTGGGGGTCGAGAGCAGGTGTCTGGGGGTCGAGAGCAGGTTCCTGGGGGTCGAGAGCAGGTGTCTGGGGGTCGAGAGCAGGTGCCACGCCATCTCCTGCAGCGGCCTGATCGTCACCATCCGGCTGATGATAGTGGTCATCGTGGTACTCGTCCTGCTGGTAATCCGCATGATCGGCATCGTGATCATAGGCATCGTGCTCATCGCCCTTGTGCTCATCGCTGTACGGCGGCTTGGAGGTTTCCAGGTCCGTCAGATCCTTGAAGTCCTTGTGCACATCTTCGGTTGCCTTGCGGATTTCATAGTCGGCCTCCATCATCTGGCGTTTAAAATCCCAGGACGCCCGGCGCAGCTCCTCCATTATCCGCCCGAATTGCCGGGCAAAACCGGGCAGGCTCTTGGCACCGAAGAGTAATACCAAGGCCGCAAAGAGGACGAAAATTTCCAGGCCACCCGGCGATGTGCCGAGGAAACCAATCAAAGATGGCAGTAAAAAATTCATGTGCTGAAAAATCCGACGCTACCTAACCTGTCCAATATAACGTACGCCAGAGTAAAGTATTGATAAAAAATCGCTTGCCTATCGAGCGGAAACCCGCAAAAGCTTGTCGCTTCGCTCCCGGGCAGCAAATGCAGGCCCTTGTGTACCAACTGAAATCACGCTATACTATTTCTGACCCGATTTGATCAAGAAACCGGATCTGAAACGAAAACCCGCATGCGGTGGAGAAAACTATGTTTGTGAACACATTTAATGAATTGGCCATCATCCCCGGATTCCAGGGCCCCGGCGAATTGGGCATTATCCTGCTCGTCATCCTCCTGCTTTTTGGATCCGCCAAGCTTCCCAAGCTCGCTCGCTCCCTTGGGCAAAGCATCAATGAGTTTAAAAAGGGCAAGGAAGAGATCGCCCGCGAGCTCAAAAAGGGCGCAGAAGATGTCAAGGCGGAGGCCGACGAGATCAAAGACGTCGTCGATTCCTAGACCTGTAGCAGCAGCTATTTGATTGGCGGCTCCCCACCCGGGGAGCCGCTTTTTTTGTGCCTGCCAGCACACGCAGGAGGGTTTCGGATCGGCTTCGCCGTTTTGTGAGGCCCGCGAAAGAGCGCGAAATTTTGGGGGTAAGGCTTCGCCTCTTTTACGTCAAACCCGCCTTGCAGCCCTCCGCTGGATTTCGTTTTAGGTTTTCTACAGCCGAATACGCGGGCGCGCATACCCGTAATTCCCCGATGCACCTTTTTCGCTCCGACGTCAAAACCATTTCCCAGAGCGGGGCAGGGCCCGGGCTGGGAGCGCCCGCAAATAGACGCGAAATGTTTTTGATGAGCTTACGCACTCCTGACCGCTCGCTTGAACGGGACCCCACAACCCACCCATTTTCGCGTGTTTCGCGGGCCACCTCCTGATCCAAACGGGCCATAAAAAAGCCGGCCACGAGGGCCGGCTTTTCCATTGATCTCGTGGGGAGATTAAAGTTTCAGGCTGAGCGTGCCGTAAACGGATGTCCCGTTCTCCGGACGCACCGAGGTGCTGCCTGTGCCACGTCCCAGGATGTCCTCGTCGGTGATGTTCTTCACGGTCATCGCCGCACGCCAATCCTTCTGCTCGAAGTAGACCTGACCGTCCCACTGGGCATAGTCTTCGATCTGGTAGCTGTTGTCCGGGGAGATGAACTGCTCACCCACATAGCGCACACCGGTCGCAACACCCAGTCCACCCCCGAATTTGATGTCGGCCCAGAGCTGGGCGACATGTTCGGGTGCAAACGCGGCAGTCGCGCCACTGCGGTCGAGGACAAACGGCCCCAGGCGCTCAGCGAAGTCGTTCAGCTCGCTGTCCAGGTAGGCATAGCTGCCAGCCAGGCTGAAGAACTCGCACACGCGCTGGGTGAACTCCAGCTCCACGCCATTGGACTCCTGGGAGCCGGTCTGGCTGGTCACGCCCGAGGTATCCGGAATCGCGATATCATCACGCTCCAGATTAAAGACGGCCAGCTGGAGCGAGGTGCCACAATCGTCACAGGCAAACTTCACGCCGCCTTCATACTGAATGCTCTCCTCGGGCTTGCCGCGCTCGCCCTGCGTCTGCGTGGACGGCGGAGCAAAGCCCCGACTCGCATTCGCGAACAGGGTCATCTTCGGGTGCACATGGAACAGCAAGCCGCCAAAGGGGCTGAATTCAGTGTCCGAACGCGAGATGTTCTGCAGACCGTCGTCAAAGTCGATCCAGTCTACCCGGCCGCCGATGACAGTGGCGAACTGGTCCGACCACTCAGTACGACCGGTTGCGTAGGTGCTGAAGATATCCACTTCGGCGTCACCGGAATTTTCCGGCTGCGGCGGCAGGAAGGCCGGCGATTGAAAGCCCGTCGGAACATCGATGTTCGTCGTGGGATTGATCGTCAGCAGGAAGGTATCTTCGATCCGCGTGTACTCACCGCCGATGGAGAAGGTGTGCATCCCCATTTCACGCTGGAGCTCGAGCTCATGACCGTACACCCGCTGCTCGTCGGTCAGGACCGGCTGGTAGCGACTGAGGGTGCGCGGCGAAGGCTCCCCACCCGCGCCAAAGGCGACAAAACCCGCGAAGATCGAGCCCGAGCTATCCCAGTCGAGGCTGGTAAAGTAGGTCTTGTTCCGCATCATCGTGTCGGGACCCAGCTCCGTGCGCAGATCAAGCGACACCCGGTAAAGGTCCTGATCGGAATACTCGCCCTTGTTCTGGAAGGAACGCTTGCGATCCACATCCACGAGCGTCGGTCCGAGGGTCGGGATACCGGCATCGGGCGTGAACGCGTAATGCGCATACTCGGCCGAGATCAACGCTTCGGAGCGCGTTCCAACCTTCAGACGAAGCGAGGGATTGAAGGCATACTTTTCGGAATCCATACCCTCGCGATACCCGTCGCTGGTCTCGTACATGGCATTCAAACTCGACGCATGATTCGCATCGTGCGCCAGGTTGCCATGGACCACCGCGCGGAAGGTGCTGTAGCTGCCGATGGTCGTTTCCAGTTCGCCCCCGGTCTGGCCGAATACCGGCTTCTTGCGAATCAGGTTGACCGAACCGGCAAGTGAATTACCGCCGAAGTGAAAGGAGCCCGGCCCCTTGAGCACGTGAACCGCTTCGATGTTGTAGAGATCGTAGACGGATACTTCCGGCTCCCAGACCCCTTCCGTGAAGATTGTCGCGCCATCGAGCGAGTCGAATCCGCGCACGACAAAGAAGTCATGCACGCCGTTACCGCGATGGGTGGTCACCCCGGCGACGTTCTTGAGGCTGTCCTTGAGATCGACGTTCAACTGGCGCTGATTGACCTCAGCCGTAACCAGCGAGTCGAGTACCGGCACATCCATGGCGTTGCCGCCGAACACGAGAATCGAGTCGGATGCTTCCGCCTGGGGCGCCGTTACCGTCACTTCAGGAATCTGTACGACTGGACGACGTACCGGCGGAGAAAGATCCAACGTGGGTACGACCGCCGCGACGGCGGGAGCAGCGACTTTCGGCGCCGCCACAACCGGCTTTTTGACCGGCTTAGGCACCACAGGCTTGGGGACCGCTTGCTTCACGACAACGCGCGGCTTGACGGCAGGAGCAGGCTTGGTAGCCGGCACTGGCTTCGCAGCAGCAGCAACCGGCTTGGGCGTCGGGGCGGCAGGTACAACAACCGCAGGTGTCACCGCAGCGTTTTCCTTCTTCGCGCCAGTGCCTTCAGCGATCGCATACAACTTGGACTTGGTCGCGATGTACAACACACCGTTCGCCGCGCTCGGCGTGGTATACACGGATGCATCCATCATGACTTCATTGACATCCACCTTTTCGCGACCGTGCTTCATGATGCAGATATCGCCGTCTTCGTCACCGATGTAGACCTTGCCATCAACGACCATGGGCGAACCCCAGGTTGCCGCGGTCAAATCTTTCTTCCAGATCTGACTGCCATCCTTGTCGTCCAGGCAGAACAGGTAGCCTTCGAGATCCGAAATGTAGACGAGGCCATCCTTCACTGCGGCGGAACTCATCGTACGACCGAAGTCCTTATTGCCGATATGCCACTTGGCAGCGGTCGCAGTGACGTCTCCTTTTCCACTGGCGTCGAGCTTGAAAAAGTGACCAATCCCCGTGCCGTGCTCCGGGTCCTGGCCGACTCCGAGATAGACGTACCCGTTGTGAAACACGGGTGTCGCAATGATGTTGTTCCGGGTTCCGTAACCACCGAGCTCCCAGACGGAGTCGGAGGGGTTCAGGTTAAACTTCCAGATCAGATCGCCGGTCGCGGGATCCAGGGCATAGAGCCAGCCGTCGCCACCGGGATTCAAGATCATGCCCTGGCCGTTGACTTCGCCGTAGGCCGGCGAGGACCAGGAACCATGCAGCACCTGGCCGACTTCAAAATAATCCCAGATGAGCTCACCCGTCTGCTTGTTAAACGCGACGAAGCTGGAGGCCTCGGGAGAAGGCAGATTCAAGTGCCCTTCGTCCACGCCATTGCCGGCAACGAGAAAAACCGTATCGCCCTTCACGAAGGGAGAGGAGGTGGCCAGGTTGTGCGGGAAAACACCCAGTTCTTCGATCATGTCATACTTCCACACGATGTCGGCTTTGTCGTCACCCTTGTATTGCTCGTCCTGAAAGCCATCATTCTCGCCATCGAGGAAGCCTTCGGTATCGCAGCAAACCAGTTCACAACGGTTGTTCACGAAATAGAGACGATCGCCTTCAACCCAGGCCGTCGAACAGATACCCTGCAACGGCCAGTCGTTCACGCGACCAGCGGGCAACTTGTCAAAGACCGCCTGCCAGAGGAATTTCCCATCCGCTTCGGAGAAGCACATGATCACGCCCTTATCGCCTTCAATTTTCGGATCGCGCAGACCCTCATTGTTCGTGCCCACGAATATTTTTCCGTTGGAGACAACCGGATTTCCGTAGGACTGAGACCCTAGCTCGGCGACCCACTTGATATTCTTTCCCGAATCAACATCCCATTCGCTGGGCATGCCCTTTTCGACATCGTTGACCATGTTGCGACCGAGTTTACCACCCCAACCGCTCCAATCCGCAGCGAAGGCCGATCCACACAGCGCGCAACCCACTAAAAGTTTGACTAAATTCTTCATACGTTCTCTCTACTTGTTTTCAGTTATCGTCACATTATCAAAAAGCACCTCGGTACCCGGAGACGTTTCCGTAATCATCTTCGAGTAGGCATACAGCCCGGGACTTCCGGCATAATTGGGTGAGGGATCGTTCATTTCGATCGACCAGGCTTCCGGTTCCGGCGTGCCGCGTTCCCATATTTTGGCCCGGACGATGCCCTGGCCATCCTGAAGGTCGACGCTGAGCTTGGCGGTGTACCATGCGTCGGGCTTCCATGGGAATTCCACGTCATGTTGAATCCGCGGGATCGCCGCCCAGCTGACCAGGCGCAACACTCTTTTCCGATGCACATCGGTGGTTGTGGTGAAAACGTAGCGGGCATTAATCAAGCCCATGTCCGGCGTGAACCGCTTACGCTTGGAGAAGCCATACATGTCCGACTGCACGGTGTAGCCGGTTTTAATTGGAGGCGTCATGTAGCAGCGGAGACGGGCAAAAGGCGGCGAGGGCTTGTTCGCCAGCTTGCGAAGTACGGGTTCGCCTTCGTGCTGCGAGCCGACCACTTTCAGCTTGGAGCTCATCCAGCCACTGGGCGGGAAACCATCCTTCGTGGTCGTGAAATCCTCTTTGTACGGCAGGTTCTGAAATACCCGAATCCGTGCATCGGAGGTCAACGCTCCCTTTTTCGCCGTCACCAGGCCGGCCTGGTTGCCCGAATCGGCGGCGGAGGTATAGGCGCCGTTTCCGGCATCCGTCAGGGTAAGCCCTTTCAAGGTGTAACTGTCCGCCTGGCTTTCGCTGATGAAGTTCCCCTTGGCATCGTAACTGCGCACGCGGAATTTGAACGAACCTCCGGCCCATACCCAGGCTTCGGCCGGGACGATCTGCAAACGCGCCACGGGACCGGGGGCCACCTTCTCTTCGGCCGGTATAAGGGCCGCAGGCGTACGCGTACTCGCGGGCTGGGTGGATATGCAGAAGAGCTGCGACATCGTGGGCAAAACAACCCGACCATGTCCTACGGCAGCAGAAGCAAACACCTCATCCGGCGAGCCGTCCGGAAGCTTGAAGTGCACTTCGCTCGAGCGCTTCGGGCCGTTGGGTGTCAGCTCAATAATGCTCCAGGCCCCGCCCACTTCACCGACGTAGATTTTGCCATCCGCGAGGACCGGAGAGCTCTTGCCTTCGCCGCCGTAATTGAATTCCCAGGTCTGCTCGCCGGTTTTCGCATCCAGACAGCGCAGGTTCGCCGAGTTGTCGACCACATACAAGCTGCCCTTGTCCAGGATGGGGGACGAGTAACCGACCCGAAGCCCCTGATGCTTCCAGAGGATCGCGCCGGTCTTGGCGTCAAAGCAAAACACACCGCCCATTTGAATATCATCCACGTTTTCCTCGCTGTGGCTGGCGTAGAGCTTGCCGTCTGCGTAAACGGGGGAGGTGTTCAACCCGCGCTTGCTGATGGTGGTCGACCAGAGCCGTTCGCCCGTAGTGATCTTGAGCGCGATCACCGCGCCATCGGCGATTCCGGCAAACAAGGTGCGCACGCCATCGACGGTTGCGACAACGGGAACGGAGTACGTCGTGTCCAGCGGAGCGCCACTGGGCTCAGAGATCCAGACGATCTCACCGGTCAGCTTGTCGAAGCCAAAAAAGCGATGCAATCCCTTGCCGTGCGGGCCCCAGCTGCTGGTCAGCGAGGAAAGAATCACCAGGTCGCCATCGACCACCGGCGTATTCGTACGTCCGCCATATCCCGAGATACGACCGATCTCTTCCGTCAGCGACTGCTGCCAGAGAATCTTGCCGTCCTTGTCGAAGCAGAAAAACTCACCCTCTACGCCATGGGCATAGATGTTACCGGTGGTCGGGTCGCCGGCCAGGTTGGCCCAGCCCAGACGCAATTCCACGATATCGGTAAGGTACACATTAAATGCGTGCTGCCAGATCGTCTTGCCCGTATCGAGGTCGAGGCACATCACACGCTCCTGGAGCATCACCCCTTCTCCCGAGCGATTGATGACGTAGACACGCCCGTTCATGATCAAGGGAGCCGTTCGCGCGCCGCTTTGAGGAACATGCCAGAGCAGGTTCTTGCCCTCCGTACTCCAATCAGCCGGAAGGTTCTTCTCCGCGCTGACGCCCGACTGAGTCGGCCCACGCCACTGGCTCCAATCGACTGCCTGAACCAAGGGGGCAACAAGTGCACATACCACCGTCAAAACACATAACTTCTTCATAACTGGAACTCTTCCGTTGGGGATTAAGCGTTGAATACAACGAGGACGCGGGCCCAAATTTGACGGGTTTTGTATGGGAACAGGTCTAAATTGCAACCGTTAATCGGAACCCGCCACACGATGTGCAGGATGTAATGCCGTCAGATCCGTTACAACGGCCTATTCATGACCTGTTCAAATTTGGACCGAATCTCGTCAGGAATGGGAATCTTTTTTAATCCTTCGCCCGGCACCACTTCGCAACAGACGCTAGTGGTCCTACCCGTTGCCAGCAGCAAATCATGCCGGGACACATCACATCGGTACGTCAGCGACGAATTCCCGATTTTTTCGATGGTGATGGCCGTGTCGAAATCATCCTCAAAGCGCAAGGGACGTTGATAGTCGAACGAGGAGGACACCCGCGGCCAGGAAATATGATGGCCGTCCACATTCATGCTGATCGACATCCCGATAGAGCGAAAAAAAGCGTGCTCGGTGGCTTCCATGTATTTGAAAAACTCCGAGAAGTGGACAATGCCAGCCATGTCGGTGTGCGCATACTCAACCGTCAGTCGATGGGTAAAGTGACTCATCATAAAAGTGTGCCCTGCCCCCGCTTAAGGGTCGAACGGAAAATCGAATTAATCCGTTCCTATGATCGGAACGAGTATCAACGGGCCCCGGGCAGCTCCTCGCCCTGATCAGAAAGGGTTTCCGCGAATTTCTGCTCCGCTTTCCGGTGTTCGCGTTCACCCTGCAGGCCTTTGCGGCGAATGCTGAGCTCGGAAACCATGTCGGTCCGCCCGTAGAGGATGAGCGTATCTCCAGCCCCGATGCGGGTATGGGCTTTGGGGGCTCCGACATAGCTGCCCTTTTCACGAAAGATGCCGAGCACCAATACGCCTTCCCTGCGCAGGCCCAGATCCCCCAGGGTGCGATCGACCACCCACTCGTCAGAACGGCATTTCATCTCGCTGATCCCATACCCTTCGGAGAGCTGCATGAGACTTTCGTAATCGCGGACAACGATGTCGGTCCAGCGCGAGAGCGCCCACATGATGATTCGGCTGAGGTGGCGGGCCACCCAACGGCTGCGGGCCAGGTAGACCAGGAAGGCGACCCCGACGACGACCCACCACAATCGATGCAAAAGGTTCGGGGCCTGTTCGATCGCCATAAAGGTGATGATAAGAGAAACCATGGCGGTGATGATACCGGTGTTGCCGGCCAGCATGAGCAGGAGGAAGATCTTCCGACGGACCGGGTGCTGAACAATCAACTCACTTTCACTGGTCGTGAAGCCCACCCCGAGCAGAGCGGAGCGGACCTGGAACTCGGCGGAGTCCAGCGAGAGGCCCGTCAACACCAGGGCGATGGTGGCGATTCGGTTCAACAGCCAAAGACCGAATAAGACGAACAGCAGGGATAAAATCGGGGCCATGGCTCATATATACACGCGGACGACTGATGGTCGTATCGGGAGAATGCACCCGGATCGTATCGGGGAAACCCGGCTATACGGAACCTCCCCGTTGCGGGGTGAAAACAAGATGTTGACACATCGTGACATCTCGATGTATACTCAAAACAAGATGCGTGCCAAAAAGAAAAAAAACACCCCGCTCTCACTGGAAGCCTTGACCCAGGCATCGGAGTGTCTGCGTACGATCGCCCACCCCTGCCGCCTGCGGATGATCCAGTTGATGCTCGAAGACCGGCACACGGTAGGCGAGTTGGCGGAGGCGTGCGAGATCCAGCCCCACATGGCCAGCGAGCATTTGCGCCTGATGAAAATTTGTGGGCTGCTGAAAAGCGACCGTGACGGCCGGAAGATCTTCTACTCGGTGGCCGAGCCACACCTCGCCAGCATCATTGATTGTATTGAAACCCGTTTCGGGGGCGCGGCCTGATGTTTTTTTATACATAATACATCGTAACCTCTCGACCTATATAGGTATTTATGAAGAAGACTATTAATATTACTGAGTGGAGCATCCGCTGGCCAGGCCTGGTGATGCTTCTGGTGATTGCCCTGGTCGTGGGATTGGGTTCCCAGTTCCCCAGGGTCACGTTTGACAACAATCCCGAGAACATGCTGGCAGAGGACGAACCGGTGCGCCTCTTCCACAAAAACATCCGGGCACAATAC
>JBLIND010000186.1:0-12200 GCA_047639095.1 Candidatus Omnitrophota bacterium
CGAGGTGTGGACCGATGGTTTGTCGGGTACAACACGCAGCGGCCACATAGTTCGCTTGAAGACCGAACGCCGAGTGAGGTCTACGCGGAACCGAAAGCGTGTGCCGCATGACCCGGGAAGTTGCCCACAGCCCGCCCAACGACCTCCGACGAGATGAAAAGCCCATTCTCGGTCGAAGGTTGAGCTATGGACAACTTCCCTCACACTATGGTATGGGAACAACAAACAATGGAGGAGAGGCCCGAGCTTGCTTAAAAGTTCAATTCGCGGGCTCCGTTTGCGAGGCCGCCGCGCTGTGTACCTTGTGTATACTCTGTGTACCTCTGTTTTAGTACCTCACTGATTTCACCGCAACAGAAACGTTATCTTTAACTGAAATGTAGGAGATCCGCCGTGCGACGTAAGGGATAACTGCCTGAGCTTTACGACAGCAAGATAACGAATTGGAAAGCAGCCTTCCCAAATCGCAAGAAAGCCGGCCTCCTTGCCCGGAAGCGGCAAGAAAAACCTCGTTGCGACATCCAACCGATATGCCGTTGCAAGCGTGGATGGGGTTGAGTAGATAATCAGGAAACCAACAAACGAGAGCGACATCATGAAACGTTTTGACCCTTGTACCTATACATCCATCCTCGCAACCGTCCTGATAGCGTGCGCGGCCAACCTTCGTGCCGAAGTAAAACCCAACGCCCTCTTCGGCCATCACATGGTGCTTCAACAGGATCTCGCGGTGCCGATATGGGGAACCGCAGAGGCCGGAGAAAAGGTGGCCGTTGGTTTTAACGGCCAGAAGAGACAGACCGTCGCCAAGCCGGATGGAACCTGGAGCTTGAAACTCGACCCCATGAAGGTCAGTGATCCGGGCACATTTACGGTGAATGATCTTACGTACACGAATGTGGTGGTGGGCGAGGTCTGGCTGGGCTCCGGACAATCCAACATGGCGGGCGGTGCGGGAGGCTACGCGAAGAAGGACCCGAACCTCACCCGCATCATCAACGAAGGTCCTTACCCGAAGCTGCGCTTGTTTGATCGCCGCAGCGGGCAATGGAGAATCGCCCAGACCGCATCCATCAATGCTTTTTCGGCGATCCATTTCTCCTTCGGCTTCGCGCTGCAGCATGAACTCGATATTCCGGTCGGCCTGATGTATGGCGCGGTGGGGGGCACGCCCTCCGGGCGCTGGCTCACCCGGGAAATGGCTGCGGCCGATCCCGCTTTGAAAGCATTCGGTTTTGGGGATGACGCGGTCATGAAGGCGAAGCATGCCGAGGAGATGGAAGCGTATAAAGAAGATGTAGCGCAGGCCAAAAAGGATGGAAAGAAAGCTCCACGTAGGCCGCGTGGGCCCATCCAGATGGGCGATCTCTACGATGCCCACATCAAACACTACGTGCCCTACGGCATGCGCGGGGTGCTCTGGGACCAGGGCGAATCCAAAACCGCGTTACCGGACGTGGACCAGATCACCACCATGCACGCGCTGATCAATGGCTGGCGTCACACCTGGCACCAGGGCGACTTCCCCTTCCTGCATGTGCAAAAACCCAGCGGGGGCGGCATCGCCTGGGATGGGGACACGCCGGTCACGCGCTTGAGCAAAAAGATCAGCCCCCTCCCCGCGGCCCACAATGACAAGCCCGAATCGTTGAAGTATCAACTCGATCATATCGCCATGGGGAAACTCAACAACGCCCCGCTGGTGACGGCGCTCGACCTGGAACCCGGCGTGCATCCCACAAACAAATCCGGCTATGGCAAGCGCGCCGCCACCGTGGCCCTCGGTGCGGTCTATGGTAAAGATGTCGCCATCTGTGGCCCCGTGTACAAATCGCATAAGATCGAGGGCAGCAACATCCGCATAACCTATGATCACACGAACGGTGGCCTGGCCTTCAAGCATGCCGACACCTTGCAGGGCTTTGAAATTGCCGGCGCGGATGGCAAGTGGGAATGGGCGAAGGCCGTCATCGATGGCGACACGGTGCTCGTCAGTCATGAAAACATCCCGGCACCGGTGAAGGTCCAGTACGCGTTTAGCCCGAACCCGTCCTTCGCCAATCTATTCAATAAGGAAGGCTGGCCCGCCTTGATGTTTACCAAGTAGGTTGGGAGTCTGTCCCGACACCAAGTAGGTTGGGAGTCCGTCCCGACACCAATAACCGTTGGATTTGTCGAGACGGAGTCCCAATCTACTCCTTAAAGCCGTCCGTTTAACTCGGCCGCCATTTTTTTAAGCTGGGAAACATATTCCGGATACCCGGCGAGGTTGGTAATCTGTCCGGGATCCTTGCGCATGTCGTAGAGCTCCTCGCTGCCATCCTTGTACCGCATGTACGCCCAATCCCGCGTCCGCCAGGAGGCCCCTTTACTCACGAAGGATACCGCGCCCGCTTTGATCGCCGTGTCCGGATCCTTCAACACAGGGACCAGGCTTCGCCCCTGACTTGCTTTGGGCACGGCAAGGCCGACCAGCTCCGAGATCGTCGGGTACAGATCCACCAGCTCAACCACCGAGTCGCTGCACCCGGATTTCATGCCGGGCACCGACACAATCATGGGCACCCGAATCACCTCTTCGTGCAGATTCGCCTTCTGCCAGAAGGTATGGTCCCCCAGGTGATAACCATGATCGCTGATAAACACGACGGCGGTCGACTCACGCAGCCCGAGACGGTCCAGCTCGGTCATGATCCGACCAACTTGCTCATCCATAAACGTGATGGCGGCATAATACGCGGCCCACATGCGTTTCTGATTATCCGGATATTTCGCGATGCCGTTCACGGCCGATCGACTGCTGGTGATCGCCAGCTTCGGCATGTCATCCAGATCGCCCTTCACCTTTTCGGGCACGACCATATCCTGCCAGGGGTAAGGTTCAAAATACGCGTCCGGCGCAACCATCGGATAATGCGGACGGACGAATCCGGCGGCGATAAAAAAGGGTTGGTCCTTATGCTGCTGCAGAAGCTCGATGGTCTTGGTCGCCGTCTTATGATCCGGCTGATCCGACCCATCGCCCGCGTATTGGACCGAGACAAACATGCGGTGCGGCATTTTCGTCGACTGACGGCCTTCCTCCTTATCGGTGAAAATGTTGAGGTTCAAGCAGGCATAATCGCCCGGCGTATGTGCCTCGTTTCCCTGAGAATTAAACCGCTCCGTCCAGCAGGCCTCAATGTCCGCCCCGTCCGTTCCCGCAATGATATCCCCCGGCACCCGCATGTGAAATATTTTACCCACCCGGGCGCTATAAAACCCATGCTGTTTTAAATGCTCGCCCAGGGTAATGTTGCCTTTGCCTTGATATCGACTGCGCATGAAGGACGTACGCGACGGCCCACAAACCGTCCCCTGGCAATACGCGCGATCGAACAGCACCCCTTCACGGGCCAGCTGATCTATGTGCGGGGTTTTACAGATCGTATCCCCGTAACAGCCAAGCGCACTCGCCCGAAGATCGTCAGAGACTAAAAAAAGAACATTCTTTATTGGGCGATCAGCCGCCCAGCTCAGGCAGGAAAAGCTGATCAACATGCCTAATAAGTGTAATTTTCTCATGACAAGGCCTTAGTCGAGTCACCCCCTGCCTGCCAAGCATGAATATACAACCGCCCTGCCCATGACTGTAAACGGGAGCACAAAGCCATCCCAACCACCAACATCCCACGCCGCATTGCACCATCCAGTTGTTCCACCAAACCACCCGATGTAAAAGCAGCGATTCCGACGAGAGGTCTCGACTCTCAACCACACCTAATTACGGCGTCGCAGTCCGTGCAACACCAGGAAAATGGCTTGTTTCAAGCAACGAGCAGTTCTAATCTTGAGGGGTAGAAAACCCAAACCGGACACCCATTATCTCATGCTGAAAAAAATCATCCAACGATCCGCCCTTCTCCTGCTCACGAGCTTTGCCCAGGCCGAGACCGTGAAAGTATTCCTCCTCGCCGGCCAGTCCAACATGGAAGGCAAAGCGTCCAACGAGCTCATGGACCATCAGTCGACGGATGCCAAAACTGCTTCGCTCTTCGCGCACCTGCGCAAGGACGGGGCGTGGATCGAACGGGACGATGTCTCGATCAAATTTCTGGACCGTCACGGCCCCTTGACCCTCGGTTACGGATCACCGGGCAAGACCGGACCCGAACACGAGTTCGGCACCCTGATGGGCGATCATTTCGATGAGCCCGTCCTGCTCATCAAAGCCGCGTGGGGTGGACACTCCCTCTTCCAGAAATTTCGCCCGCCTTCTGCAGGGATGCCCCGCGATGAAATCCTTGCGGCCGAATTAGCGTCCGCGCAAACACGCGTTAAACAGAACAACGAGAAGCACAAGAAGTCCGATCCCCTCCCCACCATGGACGATATTCGTGCGCCGTACGGCATGTCCTACCGCAACATGATGAAAGAAGTTGAAGATACCTTCGCCAACTTCGACACGCTTTTCCCCGCGCTCAAAGGCAAGCAGCCGGAAATCGCTGGCTTCGTCTGGTTCCAGGGCTTCAACGACATGTTCGGCGATCATGCGCCCGGGGAGTACGCCGCCAACCTGCAGCATCTGATCAATGATGTTCGCAAGGAACTCAAAAAGCCTCAACTGCCGGTCGTCATCGCCGCGATGGGCAACAACGGATCCAAGCCAGCCCAGAAAGGCATGTTGACCGTGCAAACCGCCCAGCTCTCCATGAACGAAGTGCCTGCGTTCAAAGGCAACGTGATCGCTTTCCCGACCGATGTGCTCGTGGACAAGGCCGCCGAGGAATTGTTCCCTACCTGGAAAGACAACTTCGAGGCCTGGAAGCTGGTCGGCTCCGATCGGCCCTACCACTACCTGGGCAGTGCCATCTGGTACAACCGCATCGGACACGGCATGGGTGAAGCCATGCTCAAGCTGCTGTAGATCTACCTGCGACTGAGGCTCGCCTCCCGGATGCGCTGCAGCTCGGCTTTCATCTTCTGCACGCGTTCGGGAAACTGCGCATACAGATTCTTCGTCTCACCCGGATCGTCCGCCAGGTTGTACAACTGACCCGTCGGTCCTCCGGGCGCAGGCTTCATCCGGTTGGGTTTCGAGAATCCGCCCGAACCCAACTCGGTCATCAACTTCCAATCGCCGGAACGAATCAGATACATCGACGAAACACTGCCAGCACGCATGACGAAGGCTTCGCGGATCGGTTTCGTCGCGGGCTGTTTGCCGGTAAGCACCGGAAGAAAGCTGAAACTGTCGGGCCCCTCCTCCGGCGCGAGCGTAGCCCCGGTGATCTCCGAAAAAGTCGCGAGAAAATCGGTAAAGCAGATGGTCTGATCACTCGTCGAACCGGCCTTCACCACGCCGGGCCACCGTGCAACAAACGGCATGCGATGCCCCGCTTCCCATGCATCGCCTTTCATCCCGCGCAGGACGCCCATGGAATCGTGCCCGAAGCGCTCGACATCCACGTCGTACCAACACGGACCATTGTCGGATGAAAATATCACCAGCGTGTTCTCCTCCAGCCCCGCCGCGCGGAGACCGTTGAGCACACGACCGATTTCAGCATCCACCATCATGACGAAGTCGCCATACAACCCCGCCCCACTCTTGCCCGCGAAGGCTTCCGTCGGCAACCAGGGTGTATGCGGTGCCGGATAGGCCAGGTACAACATCAAGGGCTGGTCCTTTTTGTGCTGTTCAATCACGCTCAACGCTTCGTCGGTAAATCGGGGCAACACCTCGGGCAAGTTCAGATCCGGCGCGATGCCGCCCTTCCGCCAGAAAGCGCCCTGGATGGGTGACCACCCTCCGGAGTGGTTGGCCTCGATTTCATTCGTCGGCGGCAGGACCGCGCGATCGCCGCGAATGAAAAAATACGGAGGAATATCCGTCGAAGCGCGCATACCAAAAAACGAATCAAAGCCACAATCGACCGGTCCGCCGGGCAAGGGGTTTTCGTAGCCGTCTTCTTTAAACCCCACGTGCCACTTCCCGACCATGGCGGTATGATACCCCTGCTTTTTCGCCAGATCTGCAATCGTGGTCTGCCCGGGATTGATCAGCGGCTCCCGGCCCCATTTGCGCACGTCGATCCGAAACGGATACGTGCCCGTCATCAGGCCGAAGCGCGACATGTGGCAAAGCGGACCCGGCGCATGCGCATCGGTAAACCGCATACCGTCACGTGCGAGCCCATCAATGTGGGGTGTGGGGATTTTCGATTCCGGATTAAAACAGCCGGGATCTCCATAGCCCATGTCATCGACGAGGATGATCACGATATTCGGTTGGCTCGCGGCCGAAAGCGGCAGGGCGAGCAGCAAGAGGATGCTGAGCAGATTTTTATACTTCATGACACCCCCTTAAAGGGAAGCCACTTGAAGATCGATCACAAATACGCGCGTCACACCGGCGGTAAGGAGAGCTGATCGAACGTTTCGCCAACGATAAGCACCGGAAGCAGCACACGCGAAACCGCCGCATCTGCCAACACGAGTACACCAGACGCCAAACGGCCATCCCGGTGCAGCACGGGAGGATGCTCCCGCTGCATGGTGAGCGCAAAGGCTTCAAACGAATCGAATTCTCCTTGGCGTAACTGGACGGCGGTCAGCAAGCGAAAGTGCCCGGTGCGGCCGGCCGCCAGATGCTGTTCCAGGCGCAGGGCCACCTGCCCCATCGTCTGCCGTGGGTTGATCTCCACGACCGGCTTGATCCGCAACGCACCCGCGGCATCGCGATACACCATGGCATCGACGCCAAAAGTTCCGCGATGGCCGAGTGAAGTAAGTGCACCCTCCAGCCGGGCTTGCAACCAATCGACCAGCTCATGCAAAACCCGATAACCGTCCGCGAGTAGAAAGCGCTTCAGCTCCACCGGACAATCCGCAAACGGTTGCCCGAGGACGGTACCCGCGTACCGCCGCCCAGCCGTCACGAGCTGACGCGTCCACCCAAGGAAACGCATCGGATCGGTATCCCATTGCAAGGTGATGTCCAGCAGACGATCGAGCTCGGGTTCGATCAGGATACCCGGCTGCCGTTCCAGCGCTGTGCACAGCCAGGCACGATCGTGCGGGGTCAGACCTTCGACACAGGACAGGCGGCGCTGCCCTCGCCCGGATGTGCCTAGCTCTGCTTTAGCGATCGCGGAAGTGCACGGACGCGCCGCCAGCGATGCCAGCGCAGCGTCAACCTCAGCCACCGTGTGCACGAAGGTCCCGCATGTTTCCGGACCGCCGAAATACCCGGGTTTCTCCTCCTCCAGCCAGGCCCGCAGCTGATGCGTGCTCCAGGATTTCCCAAAGGCCGCCGATGAATGAGGCGGCGTCTTGTAATCCGCATTCAGAGCACAGGCGGTCCCTTCGCTGCTGGGTGTCCAGGCCCAGGGACGGAAGGTCCCGATCTTACGCGCGCACAGCGGATGCCCGGACAGGTCATCGGTCAGCGGCAACAGTTCCGGCAGCGAGAGGCCGGCATCGATGTACCGTTGCTGAAAATCCGTGGAGGGCATTTGGCGCATCAAGACCACATCTTCGTGCCGTGCCAGGGGCAACATGAGCGATTCCAGATCCCGGGCAACCTGGTCCAGGGTGGCATTTGCCCCCGCACCCAATAACTCCTCCTCGGCCCCGGGATGAAACCAGTATACATCGGGCTTCCGGCCGCGCGACTGGCGGTAGAGGTTAAGTTGATCGATAAAATCCGCCTCCAGCCCCGCAGCGAGGCGCCCTTCCCGGTTGTAATCCCCGTGCGTCGCCTTTGCGCGCGCGGGCGATAGTGGAAAGTGCATCACTTTTCGATAGGCATCCCAATCGGTGTCCGATTGATTCTTCCATTTCCGAAACCACTTCAAGCCGTGACCGACATGGCCGATCTCATCCCGATAAATCGCATCGAGAATGGCCGCGGTCTCGCGATCACCTGCCTCACGGAAACGCTCGGCGTAATAGCGGCTGTAGTCGAGGTTTGCCTGTTCAAAGGTCAGACTCAAGCGGGCGACAAAATCCAGCGGGGACTCCATCGGCTCCACCGCGCGCCAGAAATATCCGCTGAGCGGCAAAGCGCCGAAGGATACGCCGCAGGCCTGCATGCGATCCAAGTACAAGCGCGTGTGCGCCTGCTCTTCTTTCAACGTTTCAAAGATGCCCTGACGAAACGCGGCGGGCGCCTGAGGGAATTTCAGCAGGACCAGTGCCATGAGTTCGGTCGCGAGCAGCTCATGGTTCGCGAGGAAGTGCAGCAAAATGCCCCGGTCCTGATCGGAATTCAACTGATGCTCGCCGGGCGGTTTCGGGGCGCCTTCCAGGTGTTGGAGCTCCAGGCCCTGCGGGCGGCCCGGCACGTGGATGCCAGGGGACGAAAACCCGGGATCCACATCGGTCACGATGCCGGGATCGGCCAGTTTCTCCTCAAGCGTCGTCCCCAGGACCACCCGCTCTGCAAAGGCGCGCAGTTCCATGATTCAGCCCTGACCACGTTGATCCATACCTTTAGCCATACGGGGCTTTAGCGGCGGTTACAACCTGTAACCCGTCCCGGAAACGGTCTTCTTATGATAGGAAAGCTTTTCGAAAAGCGTTCCTATCATAGGAACGGATTTGATAGGCCTCTTGCATGAGGAATCACGGAGCGGACATGAAACCAGCAAGCACCACGACCTACCAACGGATCCTGAAGTGCCTGATCCTGGCGTTTTTTCTGCCTTCGCTGCTCTTCGCGGATACCTGGACCGACCGGACAGGCAAAACCATCGAGGCCGAATTCCGTGGATTTACGAAATCCCTGGAGACCCCACCGGATAACCCGGTGAAAATTGGCGTCATGCTCGAATCAGATGATCGTGTCATGCGCACCTTTCCCCTCCAGGAATTTGCACCCGAAGAATGGCAGCACTTGAGGAAGATGGGAGCAGATCACACCATCCGATTGGTCCAGCAGCAGTTGCCGGTTTTCGCCCTCTATGCGGTGCTTTATTACCTTGGGCACATGCTCACGCTCTGGTTTGCAGCGAGCCTCCTGAAATCCCAACGCGGATTTGGCAATGCCGCCCGCATGACCGGGGTTATGCTACTCCTTTCCATTCTGATCCTGGTAGTTAATTTCTTCGGATTGGCGGGAACCCTTCCGCTCATTGGCCTGCAGATTTTCTCCGTGGCCCTTTTGATCGTCGCCATCGCGCTCTACTTTGGTTTTTATGAGTGTGGGTGTTGGGGGACCTTGATTCTTGTCATCGTGCATGGCGTCTTTCTGTCCGTGTGGATGTTGGTTCAGGCCTGGGTCATCAACAGCTTCTTCGATCTCAGCGCGTTCAGTATCCATCTGTGGAACTGGTACGTGGTGTGCAGTCTGGATATGAGCATCCTGCCCGCCCTCTAATCAGATGCTTCTTCATTTCCAAAGGCTGAACAATTGGATACACAAGGACTCATTGAAAACCACCGAGAGAGTAGCTGATTGATGCTGGGATTTGAAATCACGCTCCTCGTGGCCCTGTTGGTGCTCTCCGCCTTTTTTTCCAGTTCGGAAACCGCGTTCTTTTACCTGGATCCCATCGAGCTGCATCGCCTGAGCCAACAACATCCGCAGCGGGCGAAACAGATTCGGGACATCCGGGAGACGCCCACGCGCCTGCTTTCGACGATCCTGATTGGCAATACCTTCGTCAACATCGCGGTTCCGGTCATCTCGCTCAGCATTGCGGGCAGAGTCCTCGATGAAGGGGCGGAACCCGCCGCCATTCTCGGCTCGCTGATGCTGCTGGTCATCTTTGGCGAGATTGGCCCCAAGCGCCTGGCGGTGGCTCATGCGGAACGCCTCGCCCTCCTCTACGCGATGCCCTTGAACATGATCATCCGTGTCTTCGGTCCGCTGCGCATGATCGTGGAGGCCCTGACGTCCAAGCTTGCGCATCGTTTCGAACCACGCGGCCGCCATTTATCGTATGATGAATATCAGAGCCTGCTCGAAATGAGCAGCGAGGACGGGGTGCTCGACGAGGAGGAGCGCTTCATGGTCAAGGGGATTATCCGCCTGGAGGATCTGCATGCGAGCGACGTCATGACCCCGCGCGTGGACATGATTACCGTCGACCTCGACGACCCGGATCTGAACCTGGAAGAGCGGGTGATCAACTGCGGCGTTCGCCAGCTCCCGCTGTACCGAGGGCGCCTGAATAACACGATCGGGTTCCTGGATGTACGCGCCTGGTTGCTCGATCCGGAGCGCAACATCAAAGCGGCAACGACGAAAGTCGAATACGTTCCGGAAGCCGCGCCCCTCCATCGCCTGCTCGCCAAATTTATCAGCGAGAAGCGACGGGCCGCGATCGTGGTCGACGAGTACGGTGGTACGGCCGGGATCATCACCCGGGGCGATATTCTCGAAGAAATCGTGGGGGATATTGACGATGAACAGGGACGGCATGCGCTGCACTTCGAAGAAGTCGATGCCGACACCTGGATCCTCGACGGCCGTGTCCCCATCGAAACCATCGAAGATCGTACAGGGATCGATCTCGACGAATCCGGTTTTGAGGATCGGATTGCCGGATTTATTTCGGCCAAGCTCGAGCGGCTGCCCCGGCTCGGGGACGTGGTGGAAAACGACGTGTACTACCTGAAGGTTCAGGGCATGCGACGCAACCGCATCACCCTGGTGGAACTGCGAAGGAAAGCCTCGTGAACGTCCCGCTGCATATTTTCCTGATCGTGCTTGGCCTGGTTGGTTCGGCGTTCTTCAGCGGCATCGAAACCGGCGTCTTCGCGATCAACCGCATTCGCCTGAAACACCTCGTGCGGAAAAAGGTGCGGGGCGCAACGACCCTGGAAACGTTTTTATCGGAACCCGACCACCTGCTCGGAACGGTCCTCGTGGGCAACAATCTCTGCAACATCATCCTCTCCGTGGCGACCGCCCGTCTGGGCACCGAGCTCGCGGGACAAAGCGGGAAATGGATCGCCTATTTTTTAACCACGTTTTGCGTGCTCGTCTGTTGCGAATACCTGCCCAAAGCCTGGTTCCAGGGCAATCCCGCCATGCGGGCCCTTCCCTTTGCCCGGCTGTTGAAATGGACGGGAAGTATTTTCAACCCGATCAGCCGAAGCTTGACCTTTCTCGCCCGCATTCTGGTGCCCGTGCGGCTACCGAAGGATCGCGCGGAAGCGGGAACGGTTACGCGTGACGAGTTTCTGCACCTGACCCGGTTTGGAGTAAATAAAGGCACGATCACCCTTTCCGAACGCCGACAGATCACGGCTGTCTTTGCCCTGGAGGAGCAGACCTGTGCCGACATCATGATTCCCCGCATGGACATGATCTTTGTCCGCATGAACAGCCCGGTAGAGGATATCCTGAAAGTGGCGCAGAAGCATAAGTTCAGTCGGCTGCCCGTTTTCGACGAACGTACGCAGACTTTTACCGGCATCGTTTATGTCTACGATCTTTTTGCCAACACGAAGCCGGATGCCACGGCCAAAGACTTCCTCCGCCCACCACAATTTCTGCATGCGAAGACGCGAGCGGACGAAATCCTCCCCCGCATGCGCACCTCGCATCAGCCGCTGGCCATGGTGGTGAACGAACAGAACGACGTGATCGGCATCTTAAGCCTGGAGGATGTCCTCGAGGAAATCGTCGGGGAATTTTGATCCAGGGACCGGCTTCATCCGCAAAGGAACGGGCGCGACGACAGAAAAATGGCGATTTGGTTTTCCGTTGCGCGGAAAAACCTATTTAAACGCTCCTTTCTCAACAATCAGCAAACCGGAGTATGATCATGGCCAACGCACGAACAGATGGACGCACCCCTGACCAATTACGACCCGTCACGATGGAAGCGGGCATCGCACCTTCGGCCGCCGGTTCGGTGCTCATCAGCATGGGCAACACCAAGGTCATCTGCGCCGCTTCGATTGAAAATCGCGTGCCGCCCTGGATGCGGGCACAAGGTGTAGCCGGCGGTTGGCTGAGCGCGGAATACAGCATGCTCCCCTACTCGACCACGGAACGCAATCGTCGCGAAACCAGCAAGATCGGCGGACGCACGATGGAGATTCAACGGTTGATCGGTCGCTCCCTGCGCCAGGCCGTAGACATGAAAAAAATTGGCGAGCGTTCGATCACGATCGATTGCGATGTCCTCCAAGCCGATGGAGGCACCCGCACCGCTGCGATCACCGGCGGGTATGTGGCGCTTCAGCTCGCGATCAAGTCGCTC
>JBLIND010000187.1:0-12191 GCA_047639095.1 Candidatus Omnitrophota bacterium
TACGGGATTCAAGGGCTGGGTGCCCACCTGGTCCGTGGCATCAAGGGCTCCTACACCAACGTGGTCGGGCTGCCGCTGGCGGAAATCGTGGAAGCCCTGAGCCGGGTGTTTGGAGTCGGACCCGATGCCTGAGCTCGATCCGACCAGCAACAACGCCGCCGCCTGGGAAGCGCATTACGCCGCCGACCATACGCCCTGGGATCATGCTGCCGCTCATCCGATGCTCCACCTTCTGGTGGAAGAGGAGGCGCTCCGCGGACGCGTACTCGTCCCCGGCTGCGGAGCCGGACACGATGTCGCCGGCCTCGCCGCATGCGGGCTGGAGGTGCTGGGCATCGATCTCGCGCCCTCAGCGATTGCCAAAGCGAAGGGCCTTTACCCGGATACCAATTTCGAGCAGCACGATCTGTTCAACCTGCCGGACGCGTATACCGGGGCCTTCGACACCATCTGGGAACACACCTGCTTCTGTGCGATTCATCCGGATCAGCGGGCGGCCTATGTGGACGCCATGCACCGCTGCTTAAAGCCCGATGGCCAGCTGGTGGCCTGCCTGTACATCACCCAGGATGGTGAAGAAATCCCGGGGCCGCCCTACAAGATTCCCCGCTCGGGCATACTGGAATACTTCACCCCGCGCTTCACCGTGGTCGAACAGCAGATCAGCCCCTTCTCCTACAAAAGCCGCCGCGGAAACGAGCTGTTGGCCGTCATGGCACCTATCCGTCGCTGAACGTACGCCGCATTTCATGCCGTACCCATGTCCGGTGCACCCACCCCAGCATCCAGCCACGCTGTGAAAAGGAATTCTTATAGGTTCCTCCAGCTTGCGGCCCTCCACTGCATAGGAATCCATGGACCACTGGGGGCAGCCATTCTACAGCTTCCGTCGTGCTCGTGTGTTCCCGTGGTTACTCTGGGTACAGCGGGATCCGCCGGCGCAAATATCCATGTCCCCTCCGTTGCCGGGTGAGCAGATCGCGCATGACCAAAGTGGTCGAGATGGTTAGGTGGATATAAAAATAAGGTAAAATGCTTAATGAAATCGCATGTCTGCATATTTACTCTGTGTTGAATGGCGTTTTCGACGACCCGGCGCGCAACGTTTACGAAGTCACCGAGGAGTGGGCCTTTCACAACGGCCACTACGGCACCCGGGAGGATGTTGTCTTTCTCATCAACGGTATCCCGGTGCTGGTGATCGAGTGCAAGAACGCCAGAAAGGACGAGGCGATTGCCCTCGGGGTGGACCAGATCCGCCGTTATCACCGCGAGACGCCCGAGCTGTTCGTGAGCCAGCAGTTGTTCACCGCCACCGATGCCATCGGCTTTTCCTATGGGGTGAGCTGGAACACGGTGCGGCGGAATATTTTCAATTGGAAGTGGGACAGACACTCCTGTCTGTCTCTTCCTAAAAAAGACAGACAAGAGTGTCTGTCCCACCTTGGTAAACTCGGCGTACATAAACTCGGCGTACACAGAGTAAATATAGGAACACCCCCTTACATAGAGCATTCCCGCTCATTTTTATCACCACCTGACCAACTCGGCGGCTTGCGGTACCCGCGGAACTAGGTTCACGGGGATCCACGGAGTGGACGCGAGCAGCTACTGGTTCCTATGATCGGAAGGTCTGGACTCGGGCGCCCATTAGGCGGGTGGTCCGGTTGTGACGGAACGAAATCCTCGGGGCGGGCAGGAGGCCTACGCCTTATCCCACGCGGATTGCGAAATGCATTCCGTCGCCGTGTCCCCATGCCCCACGGACCAGTGGTCCATGATACGCAGATAAACCCGGCGTATCCCTCCAGGATGTAAGGAATGCGGTGCGACAAAGATAATTGATATACCTCCCAGCTCAGATCGAACCCAAGCTCCCACCATGAAAAACAAACTCCTAAGGGCCTCCGCCCTGATCGTCACCCTGCTCCTCCTCTCCTCCTGCTCCAGCGTTCGGGTCCAGGAGTACGCTCAACAAACACCGCGCATGATCCCGGAAGACTTCTTCAACGGGAACTTGACCGCCCATGGCGTGGTGAAAAATCGGTCGGGCAAGGTCATCCGGTACTTCAATGCCAGGATCAAGGCGTATTGGAACGACGAGGTGGGCACGCTTGAGGAGGACTTTGTTTTTGACGATGGCGAGATGCAGCGCCGCGTATGGACGCTCACCCGCCAGGCCGACGGCAGCTACCTCGGAACCGCAGGGGATGTGGTTGGAGAAGCCCACGGCGAAGTAGCCGGTAACAGCATGTTTCTTAAATACACCTTGGCCGTCCCCCTGAAAAAGGGAGATATCCACCTCACCATTGATGACCGCATGTACCTGGTCGATCCGGATACCCTGATCAACGAATCCCAGATGCGTAAATGGGGCCTCGAGGTCGGACAGATCCTTCTTGTGATCCGCAAGGGGAACCGCAGCGTGGACGGGAGCCGCCAATAGACGGGCGATCCGGGAGGAACGAAACCAATTTGGCGGGCAGGAAAGATGCGTCGGATCGGGTGGTCGCGCCTCGCCATGAGAGCTCCCATGGCGGCGGCCCACGGACCAGTGGTCCGTGCTACAACAGAAGATCTTTCGCCAAGCTGTGCTGGTATCGCCGGTGCGCATGATTTATGAAGCGCTTATGAGCCAACACTGTTACGCAAGCATCGATCTCGGGGGTACAAATATCAAAGGTATTCTCGGTCGGGAGGATGGACAGGTACTCGCCCGGCGCAGCATCCCTACCCTGGCGGAGCAGGGACCCGATGCGGTCCTCGGTCGTATTGCCGAGCTGGTGGATTCGCTGGCGGAGGAGGCGGGCGAACGTCCGCAGGCGCTGGGCATGGGCTGTCCGGGCCTGGTCGATGTGCAACAGGGCATCTCTCGTTTTTTTCCCAACCTGCCGACGCAGTGGCGGGATGTGGCCATCGCGGAACACCTCGCCCCGGGCCTGGGATGTCCGGTGTATATTCTGAACGATGTGCGCATGGCCACGCTCGGGGAACAACGCTTCGGGCACGGCCAGGACGTCGATAGTTTTGTGTTCTTTGCCCTCGGGACCGGCATCGGCGGCGGGATCGTCATCGACAAAAAGTTACGCTTGGGTCCGCTCGCGGCGGCGGGCGAGATCGGCCACTTGACCATGGTTCCGGATGGCCATCTCTGCGGATGCGGCAATCGCGGCTGTCTGGAAACCATCGCAAGTGGAAGTGCCATCGCGGCCGAAGGCGTGCGCCTGATCAAGTGCGGTCACGCGCCCAGACTTTTTGAGATCATCGAAGGCGACACGACCCGGATTTCGGCACAGACCATGACCGAAGCGGCGCTGGCGGGCGACCCGCATGTGCAGGCTTCGCTGATGCGGGTTGGACGCTTCCTGGGCATCGCGGTGGCCAACATGGTGCTGACCCTGCACCCGGAGTTGGTCGTGTTCGGCGGCGGGGTCGCGGGTATGGGGGAGCTGCTGACCGATCGGGTGAAAGATGTGCTTGAGGAGCGGGTGAATATTTTTCCGGTGAGCAACATTGCGATCAAGACCTCCAAGCTGGGCCACGAAGCTGGCGCGATGGGTGGGATTGCCCTGGCGATGGAAGGGCGGCGGCTGGTTGGAGCCGAAGTCTAGGCGTCTTTGCAGCGCATAGGCTATACGGAATTCATTCCGTCCCAGAGGACAAAGTATACTCGGCTTGGGACAAGGGGACGGAACGAATTTCGGGCTACGCGAAGGAGGTGGCTTGGGACAAGAGACTACGCGAGGGACCACTAGCTAGCCCAGCAGCTCGAGCAGGTCGCGTATGGACTGGCGGGCCTCCAGGGGATGCCGAAGCTGGTAGTCGCGATTCATGTCGTATCGATTTCGCCGGCCTTCGCGTGAGCGGGTCACCACGCCGGAAGACTCGAGATCTCCCAGAATTCGTTGGACTGAACGCTCCGTAATCCCCACCGCCAGTGCCATATTCCGTACTGTCATCGAGGGATCGCGATGTAAACAGACCAGGATGTGGGTGTGGTTGGTCATGAACGTCCAGGCAGACGCCGGCTCTTTTGCTCCATTTCCTATACCTTTTTCGTCTTTTTGCATGATTTTCGACCTCATTGGTTTGCACTCCGCCTAATACATGATATATATGTCAGGTATTATATGTCATGATAATTATAACACGCTTAAACTGGCATGACAAACCCCAACTTTAGCCCGGAACCTGACGCCATGAAGAACGAACGAACACGCATGATGAATGCCTTTCATCACGATGCGACCCCCGGCGTTATCCTCATTCTGGCCATGCTTGCAGCCCTAGTTGTCGCCAACAGCGGTGCCTCCTGGTACGGGGCCCTGCTCGACACCTATGGGGTCATCGGTATCGGCGAGTGGGACATCAAGAAGCCCTTGCTGCTCTGGATCAACGACGGTCTGATGGCGATCTTCTTCCTGTTCGTGGGTCTGGAGCTCAAACGCGAGGTCATCTTCGGCGCGCTCTCTGACCGGAGAAAGATTACCCTACCCCTGATCGCCGCCATCGGCGGCGTGGCCATCCCGGCTCTTATGTACGTCGCGATCAACTGGGGGGATGCGCTTGCCATGGACGGGTGGGCGATTCCGGCCGCCACCGACATTGCTTTTGCCCTGGGCGTGCTCGCGTTATTGGGCCGTCGGGTGCCCGTCGCCCTGAAGGTCCTGTTGACCTCCATCGCCGTGATCGATGACCTCATGGCCATTCTGATTATTGCGCTGTTTTACACCGCCCAGGTTTCCTTCCTGGCACACGGCTTCGCATTCGCGTTTACGGTTGGACTCTTCCTGCTGAATCGCGCACATGTGCAGGCCAAAGCCCCTTATGTGGTGCTGGGTATCGCCCTGTGGATCGCGGTGTTAAAATCGGGTGTGCACGCCACGCTTGCGGGGGTGACCCTGGCAATTTTTATTCCAGCGGGTCGCGACGCGGCGGACAACACATCGATGGCAAACCGCATGGAACACGGCCTGCACCCCTGGGTCATCTACCTCATCCTGCCCCTGTTTGCCTTTGCGAACGCAGGGGTAGCCATTCTCGGCCTCAGCTTCTCGGATCTGTTGAAACCCGTACCCATGGGCATTGCCATGGGGCTCTTCTTCGGAAAGCAGATCGGGATTTTTGGCGCCAGCTGGCTTGCGGTTAAATGTGGGCTGGCCCAGTTGCCGGACGGCTTGAACTGGAAACAGATGTACAGCCTCGCGGTGCTCTGCGGGATCGGTTTCACGATGAGTCTTTTCATCGGTTCACTCGCGTTCGAGAACGATGGCAGCATGGAATATGTAGTGGACGACCGCCTGGGCATTCTCGTCGGTTCGTTCCTGTCGGCGGTGGTCGGTGCAGTCCTTGTGTATCGAACCTGTCCCCTGCCCGCGGCTGGACAAAAGGGCTGACGGCTGGTGCCTTACCCTGCCTCAGCCACGTGCGGCGCAGGGTTGGCACGCCCCCGCAGCAAACGTCGGTAGAAGGCAAAGGAGGAGCTGAAGGTCTCGTCGATGATGATCAGTAGCACCGGCAGCAAGAGCAGGGTGATCACGGTGGCAAATACCACCCCGAAGGCTACGGAGACGGCCATAGGCTTGAGGAACTGAGCCTGCATGCTCGGCTCCATGAGAATCGGGATCAAGCCGATAAAGGTCGTCATAGTGGTCAAGAGGATAGCGCGAAAGCGTTGCGGGCCGGCTTCGAGCACGGCGGTGCGCAGCGTATGACCTTCGGCGCGCAGATCGTCGATCCGGCAGATCAAGACCAGGGAGTCGTTGACGACGATGCCCGAGAGCGCGAGCACCCCGAAGAGGGAAAGAATCGAGACCGGCATGCCCATGATGTAATGTCCCAGCAGGGCCCCGATGATGCCAAAGGGAATCACCGACATGATGTACAGCGGCTTGGTAAAACTCTTCAGCGGAATGGCGAGCAGAATGTAAATCAGCAGCACGGACATCTTGAGCCCATTCATCAGGGATGCCATGGATCGACTCCGCTGCTCAGCCTCGCCTCTCAAGGAGATGGCCACCGTCGGAAACTCGGCGCTCAAGGTTGGAAAGAATTCGACCTGCAAGCGGGCGAGTACATCGTCACCGGAGGTCGTGGTCTTGTCGACATCGGCGGAGATTGTCACCACGCGATTGTAATCGGCCCGTTCGATGGCCGCGAGCGATTCACTGAATTCGGTTTCAGCGACGATCGAAAACGGCACCGCGGTTCCCTCGGTCGAGCGCATCCGCATTTCACGAAGGGTATCAATGCTACCGCGGGCCTCCTCGGGGTAGCGCACCATGACCTTGACCTCGTCGCGGCCGCGCTGGATCCGTTGGGCCTCGATCCCGTAGAACGCGGCGCGAACGCCACTGGCGAGGTCCCGACGCGAGAAGCCTGAGGCCTGGCCGGTCGGCGTAAGCTTGACCTGGATCTCCGGGCGCCCGGAGCTGAAGCTGTCCTTGATGTCAAAGACCCCGGGATAGGTGGCGACCACGCTTTTCAGCTCCGCGGCTGCATCGCGCAGGGCATTGAGGTCTTTGCTCTCGAGCTGAATCGCCAGGCCCTGGCCCGGCGGCCCGGCAATTCCAGAGAAGGTGAGGGACTTGGTACCTGTGATCGTACCCACCTTTTTTCGCCAGCGCTTCACAACTTCGCCGGTGTCAATATCCCGCTCCTCGGAAGAGGTGAGATTCGCTGCAATGGTGGCCTTGGTGTTGCTGTTGGCCGCGAGCTGGATGTGTCGCACAACCGAGGGATGGCCCAACTTCACAATTTCGGCATCAACGTCGAGCAGGGCATCCGCAATCCGCTGGACCTGTTCATGCAGGTGATCCACGGGCAGGCCTTCCTCCAACTCGAACACGACGGACACGTCGTCCTGGAAGATGCTCGGAAAAAAGACGAAGCGCAATTTGCCACTGGGCAGGAGCGCCCCGACGATAATCAGGCCCCCGATAAAAATGGCCAGGGTGAAGTACCGCAGGTGGATGGCATGACGAAGCAGAGGGCGATACACCCGGGTGATAATCCAGTTCAAGCCACCGATGAATCCGCGCTGCACCCTACGCCATATCCGGGCGATAAAAAAGTGCGACTGCTTGTGCACGTTCAGGTGGGCGAGGTGCGAGGGCAGGATCAACTTGGATTCGACCAGGGAAAATATCAGACAGAAAATCACGCCCGTCGCGATCTGACCGAACACATTGCCCATGTGTCCCGACACCTGGGTGAGGGGGAAAAAAGCAGCAATCGTGGTGAGGACACCAAAGGTGGCCGGGGTGATCACGCGCGAAACCCCGCGGACGGTCGAACGCAGGGCCATCACTTCATCTTCATGCGCGGGACTGTTCTCCTTTTCGGTGAAGATGGATTCGCCGAGCACGATCGCATCATCAACAATAATTCCGAGCACGATAATAAACGAAAAGGCGGTCACCATGTTCAAGGAGAGGGAGATCCCGGGAAGTGTAAACAGGATGAAGGCCCCCGCGATCGATACCGGGATGCCAATGGCTACCCAGGCCGCGAGTCGGAGATTCAAAAACAGGCTGAGTGAAATCAACACCAGGAAACCGCCCTGCAGGCCGTTCCGCATCAACAGTGAAAGGCGGCTGCGAATGGGTTCCGAGCCATCACTCCAGGCGGTGAGCGACACCCCTTCGGGTAGACCAAACGATTTCTTGTAGCTGGCCGCGAGGGCCGCAGCCTGTTTCGCGGCCTTGATGATATCTTGATCTCCATTCGTCACGACGTGGAGACTGACCGTGGGACTCCCGTCCAGACGGTTGAGAAAAAGCTGGTCGACAAAGCCGTCGCGAATCTGGGCCACGTCGCCAAGCAGGATACGCACCCCATCGCTGGTCGTCCGCAACGGAATGGCGGCAAAGTCGGCGGCGTTATACGCCTGGGACCGCGCGCGCAGGGAAATATCGCCCCGGGCGGATCGCAACAAGCCACCGGAGAGGTCTATGGAGTTGGCGCGCACGGCGGCCGCCACTTCGTCGAAGGTCAGGTCGTAGGCCCGCAGCTGATTCTCGGAAACCTCGATCGACATTTCGTACGCACGACTGCCCACCAGATCGACCTGATTGATATCCTCCAGCTTGAGCAGCTCGTCGCGCACCGCACGGGCCGTTTCTTTGAGCTCCGTTTCGGGCACTTGGCCATGCACGTCGATCCACATGACGTTATGCTCGCGTTCATTCTCGGTGATGACCGGTTTTTCGGCCTCACCGGGGAAGGTTGAGATCGCATCGACCTGTACCTTGATGGCATTGAACAATTTGGTGAGCGGATAATTTTCAATGGCATCCACGCGTACATTCGCCCCGGAATCGCTGGAGGTCGATCGAATGTGATCGATGCCATCGACGCCTTGCAGCGCTTCTTCGATCTTGATCGCCACGCCGCGTTCGACATCTTCGGGAACCCCTCCGTTGAAGGGCACTCGAATCGTGACGGACTGGGCGGCAAAGGACGGAAACGCTTCCTTGCGAATATGCAGTGCGGTGTACAGGCCCCAGCCGAGGATGATCACCATAAGCAGATTCGCAACGACGGGATTGCTCGCGAACCAGGTGATGAACGGATGCTTTTCGAGGGGATCAGTTTTCATCAGACCCTTCCGGTGCGACCACTTGGTCCTGACGGAAAGAAGCGAGCGGCCGGCTGGCGACTTTCAAGGGCAAGGCAAACGCAGGGGTCGGAATGCGCGCGAGAATGGAGGCGTCCTGGGTAAAGACCATCTCCACCCGCTGGCGGGAAAGGGTGTTGCTGGGACTCACCACCCAGATGAAGTCATCATCCACGACGCTCACTTCCGGGAACACGTAAACCGTCTCGAGGGGTTCGGCGAGCAGGCTGGCGTTCACGAATGCACCAACCGGGAGGAAGGCATCCGGATCGGAAAAGGGATCATCTATTTCGCCAATCATCCACAGGGTCTGATTGCGTGGATCCACCGCGGGTTCGATGCGGCCAATCCGGGCGGTCCAGGTCTTGCCCGGAAGGGTGGGCGTAGTCAGCGTAGCCAGCAGCGGTTTGCTCGCGATATCCGAGAGATTCATTCGGGAGACCTGTTGCGGCGTCAGCGGCAGGCGCACCTCAATTTTTTCGCGGGAGAGCAGCTGTCCGAGGGAGGCTCCGGCCATGACGACATTCCCCGGGCTGGCGGAACGGGATTCAACGATGGCATCAAAAGGGGCGCGGACGGTGCTGCGCTCGACATCGAGCTCCGCCTTGGATACACCACCTTCAGCGGCATCAACGCGCGCCTCCGCGGCCAGTAGCTGGGGCTTGCGCAGGGTGTAGTCCGAGGCATCTTCCACCTTTCGGCCGGAGGCGATCCAATCCTCCTCCGCGAGTTGGGAGCGGGTCTGCTCTTCGGCAAAGGCCTGCTGGGCGATGGCCAAAGCAGAAATTCGATCCGAAAGCACCGAACGTAAATCGACGGGATTGATTTCCACCAGGACATCGCCCTTGGACACCAGACCGCCCGCTTCGAAGCCCGGCGCGAGGCGGAGAATTTCCCCACCGACCTGGCTGGCGAGCGAGGTCGTCAGGTGGCTGCGGGTGTTTCCGTAGGTGTGAATGGTCGGTTTCACCGTGGTCGGCGCGGCGTCAAACACCACCACCCTGGCCGCAACCACGACGGGGGTTTTGATGGGTGGACTCTTCTTCGACTTCACCATTTTCTGCGCCATGAAGAATGCGGCGGCGAGCACCAAGGGCGCGACGAGCAGGTTAACGAGTTTTCGCGTGAGGGTCATGTGGATGGATCCTTGTTAAAATCAGGTGCCCTTCCCGAGGGCGAGCGCAAGGGCCACACGGTTGTTCAGCCGTGCAGCCCGAATGTTGATGCTTTGTTGTTCCGTTGTAAAAACGCGGCGCTGAGTTTCCAGCAGCGAAAGAATGTCGCTGACCCCGGCTTCGTAGTCCCGTCGCGAGCGATCCTCCGCCGCACGTGCGGCGACGAGGGCCTTGAGGCGCGCGCGTTCTTCCCCGGCGAGGAAGGTTTCGGATCCGAGGGCATCTTCGACTTCGCGCAGGGCGTTGATGACGGTGCTTTGATAGCTGTAGAAGGCCTGCTCTGCCCGTTTACCTGCGGCATCGACTTCGGCCTGCCGACGTCCGGCTTCAAAGAGCGGGGTGGAGAGATTGCCGGCGATGGACCAGATGTCGAAACCGGACTTTACGAGATCCGAGAGCGTATCGCTGCCCCGTCCGGCGGAACCGGTGAGCGCGAAGGAGGGGAAAAGATCGGCGTGGGCCACCTGGACCCGGGCATCGGCGGCGCGCACGGCCTCGTAGGCAGCGAGCACGTCCGGGCGCTTGCGCAAGAGGTCCGAAGGCAGGCCGGCAGGCACGCTGGCGTTCAAAGCGGGCCAGGCCTTCGCCTGCACATCAGCATCCGGGTAGGCCCCGACCAGCACGCGCAGCTGGCGGGCGGCCTGGTCGCGTCGACCCTGGGAAGCCTCGATATCGGCGCGCGCATTCTCGAGATCGGTCCGGGCGAGCTCGACGGCAGCCAAGCGTGCGTTCCCCAGTTCAAAGCGTCGCTGCACCAGATCAAAAGTAGAGGAGAACGAATCGATTCGACGTTGATTGAGGTCCAGGGTCTTCTCGGTCGCGACCAGTTGAAACCAGGCCTTCATGGTTTGCGCAGCCAGCGATTGCCGCGCGGCATCGTAGGCCGCAACTGCAGACGCCTGATCCGCTTCGGCGGCAGATACGCCGGAACGGATGCGGCCCCACACATCGACTTCCCAGCGCACATCGAGCGAGGCGGTATAGGAGGAGGTCGTGGGGATGTTCACGCGTTTTTGACGTCCACCCGCACCATTGGCGCTTAGGACCGGCAAACGCGCCGCACTGGTTTTTTGCAGATTGAAGCCGAGCTCTTCCATGCGGGCACGCACGCGCAACAGCTCCGGATTTTCTTCGAGGGCCTGGTCGACCAGGCGGCGGAGCGCCTCATCGCCGAACAAGGCGAGCAGGGATTCCTTCACCTCCAGGGTTTCGGGTTCAGTGGTTACATAAGCCTCCGGGAGGGTCAGGGCTTCGCGATCGCTGAACGAGGACGTCGTTTTGCAGGACACCAGGGCCAGGGTCAGTAGAGAAAGAATCAGATAGCGTAAAGGTTGCATGATGTTACGGGTTGGAGAGCGGACGCATTGCACGGATACCGGCCAGGGCAAACTGAATCTGTCGTTCGATGTACCGATCCAGCGCTCCCTGGGTAACCGCATCAGGAAACAACATCGCAGGCAGGCGCGGGACGATGCTCGGAAACACGCACAGGGCGATAAAGTTGAAGCGCGCCTGCTTGAGGTGAGTTTCACTGACCTCGCCGAGCAGCTGGGTCAGAATTTCATCCAGCAGATTGCCCTGGAGCCGGGTGACTTCGGAAATGATGACATCGGTGGGTCCATCCATGTTCGTGCTGAGGCGGCTCATGATCCGGTCGAACTGGCCGGCGGGTCCCGGATCGAAGCAGCGGCGGATCATGGCGGTCATGAAGGCGCGCAGGCGTTCTTCCGGCGAGGCATCGGAAGACAACATCCCGCGAATGGGGTACCCCGCTTCCGCCAGCTCGAAGGCGTGCCGGATCACTTCGCGCAGGAGGGCTTCCTTGGAGCCGAAGTGGTAGTTGATCCCGGCCACGTTGGCCCCGGCGCAGTCACAGATATCGGCCACCCGCGCGGCTTCATAGCCCTGGAGCGCGAAGGCGCCTGCTGCGGCCTCGAGAAGCCGTTGTTTGGTGGATTTTGATGACACATCGACAGAATACACCCAGAAACCCCTCTTTCAAATAGTTATTTAAAATAATTGTTTGAATCAAAACATCCGCAAATATCGGGCGGAACGGGCGATCATTACAGCCCGTCTCAGCGGATGTCGGACAGCTCGAATACGATGGGCGGGTTTACGGGTCGTTAGTCGACGGTGCAGAGGCTGGCATTCACAAAGGTAGTGTCCTCGTCCTCGAACACCCCGTACGCTTCGTGAATGTGTCCAAAGACATGGAGCCGGGGCTTCACCCGATGTACGGCATCCAGCAAGTCGACACACCCGACCTGTTGGGGGCCATAATTCACCTGATCCCCAAAACCCCAGGGCGGGCCGTGGGTCACCAGCACATCGGTATCGTCCGGAATGAGGGCCCATTTTCGGGCAATGTCCTCGCCCCGCTTCAGGTTAAATGCCCA